>JBDHSZ010000328.1:0-2563 GCA_039812945.1 Shinella sp. | reverse complement strand
GACCGCATCGCCATGCTGAAATACGGCATGCCGGACCTGCGCGACTTCTTCAACGCCGACGTCCGCTGGCTGAGCCATTACGGCTTCCGCCCGCTCGACATGCCGACCCTGTTCGGCGGCCTCAGCGCATAACCGGCATCCAAGGAGAAAGACAATGAAATTCACGCTCTCCTGGCTGAAGGACCATCTCGACACCGACGCTTCGCTGGAGGAAATCTGCGCGAAGCTGACGGCGATCGGCCTTGAAGTGGAGGACGTCGACGACAAGGCGGCCTTCAAGCCCTTCGTCATCGCCAGGGTGGTCTCCACCGAGCAGCATCCGAACGCCGACAAGCTGCGCGTGCTGATGGTCGATACCGGCAGGGGCGAGCCGATCCAGGTCGTCTGCGGCGCGCCGAATGCGCGCGCCGGCCTTATCGGGGCTTTCGCCGCGCCCGGCACCTATGTCCCCGGCATCGACGTGACGCTCGCCGTCGGCACCATCCGCGGTGTCGAGAGCCGCGGCATGATGTGCTCGGAGAAGGAACTGGAAATCTCCGACAACCATGACGGCATCATCGACCTTCCGGCCGATGCGCCTGTCGGCACGAGCTATGCCGCCTATGCCGGCCTCGACGATCCGGTCATCGAGATCAACCTGACGCCGAACCGGCCGGACTGCACGAGCATCCACGGCATCGCCCGCGATCTCGCGGCCGCCGGCCTCGGCACGCTGAAGACCCCGAAGGCCCCGTCCTTCACAGTCGAGGGCGAGACGCCGGTCAAGGTGCGGCTGGAGCTCGGCGGCGACGATCATCTCTGCCCCGGCTTCGCGCTGCGCCTCGTGCGCGGCGTCAGGAACGGCCCGAGCCCGCGCTGGATGCAGCAGCGGCTGCTGGCCATCGGTCTTCGCCCGATCAACGCGCTGGTCGACATCACCAACTACATGACCTTCGACCAGGGCCGTCCGCTGCATGTCTTCGACGCGGCCAAGGTGAAGGGCGATCTCGTCGTGCGCCGCGCGGCGGAAGGCGAAAAGGTGCTGGCGCTCGATACGCGCGAATACACGCTGAACCCCGCCAATGTCGTCATCGCCGACGACAACGGCGTCGAATCCATCGGCGGGATCATGGGCGGCGAGCATTCCGGCTGTGACGCGGACACGACGGACGTACTGATCGAATCGGCGCTGTGGGACCGGATGAACGTCGCCAAGACCGGGCGCGCGCACGGCATCATCACCGATGCGCGCTACCGCTTCGAGCGCGGCGTCGATCCCGAATACATGGTGCCGGGCCTCGAGCATGCGACGGAACTCGTCCTGGAGCTCTGCGGCGGCACGCCGGCGAAGACCGACGTCGTCGGCTACAAGGGCTTTGAGGCCAAGGTGGTCGATTTCCCGTTCTCCGAGGTCAAGCGCCTGACGGGCCTCGACGTCTCGGCCGAGGAAAGCGTGGATATCCTCACCCAGCTCGGCTTCACCGTCACGGGCTCGGGCGAGCGCGTCTCCGTCGCCGTGCCTTCCTGGCGTCCCGACGTGGACGGCAAGGCGGACCTCGTGGAAGAGGTCATGCGCATCCACGGCGTCGACAACATCAAGCCGTCGCCGCTGGAAAGCCACGGCACCGTCAACGGCCGCATCCTGACCACGCTGCAGATCCGCTCGCGGCTCGCAAGGCGGGCGCTCGCCGCGCGCGGCATGATGGAGGCCGTCACCTGGTCCTTCATACCCAAGGCGCATGCCGAGCTGTTCGGCGGCGGCGCGGCTTCGCTGGCGCTGTCGAACCCGATCGCCGCCGACATGTCCGACATGCGGCCCTCGCTGCTGCCGGGCCTGCTGGCGGCCGCCCAGCGCAATGCCGACAAGGGCTACGCTGACGTCGCGCTCTTCGAGGTCTCCGGCACCTATGAGAACGACCGGCCCGAGGGCCAGCGCCGCGTCGCCGGCGGCGTTCGCCGCGGCACGGCCTCGCTGTCGGGCGCCGGCCGCCTCTGGTCGAACGCCGCCAAGGGCGGCGGCAAGCCGGTCGACGTCTACGACGCCAAGGCCGATGCGCTCGCCGTGATCGAGGCCTGCGGCCTGCCGATGGGCAATGTGCAGATCGAGCCCGGCGCGCCTTCCTGGTATCATCCGGGCCGCTCCGGCACGATCAGGATGGGACCGAAGATCGTCCTCGGCTATTTCGGCGAGTTCCATCCCAAGGCGCTCGGCGCGCTCGACGTCTCCGGCGCGCTCTCAGGCTTCGAGATCTTCGTCGACGCCATGCCGGAGCCGAAGCGGAAGGCGACGCGCACCAAGCCGGCGCTCGACCTCCCGCCCTTCCAGGCGGTGAAGCGCGACTTCGCCTTCGTGGTCGACAAGACGGTGGAGGCAGGGGCCATCGTGCGCGCGGCGAGCGGGGCCGACCGCAAGCTGATCGCCGGCGTCAACGTCTTCGACGTGTTCGAAGGAGCCTCGCTCGGCGAGGGCAAGAAATCCGTCGCCATCGAGGTCGTCATCCAGCCGACCGACAAGACGCTGACGGACGAGGACTTCGAGGCGCTGACGGGCAAGATCGTCGGCAATGTGGTGAAGACCACCGGC
>JBDHSZ010000327.1:0-2592 GCA_039812945.1 Shinella sp. | reverse complement strand
GCTTGCCGAAGTCGGCGAAAGCCGGGCCGGCAATGCCGAGACGCGCAAGCGCGAGGAAGCGGCGATGCTGGAAAAGGCGCTGCCCGACGGCGCCGTGCTGATCCTGCTCGACGAGCGCGGCAAATCGCTCGATTCGCCGGCCTTTGCCGATCTCATCGCCGGCTTCCGCGATGCGGGAAAACGCGAGCTGATGATCGCCATCGGCGGCGCGGACGGGCTCGACCCGGCCCTCTACGAGCGCGCCGACGCCACGCTCTGCCTCGGCAAGATGACCTGGCCGCACCAGCTCGCGCGCATCCTCCTCGCCGAGCAACTCTACCGCGCCGTCACCATTCTTTCCGGCCATCCCTATCACCGCGTCTGACGTCACTGCCGCGCAAGCTCCGGCGGTCAGGATGGCGAGGCCGTATTTTCGGCGCTGTTTCTTGGCGAAGTCGCCAAATCAGCATAGAGCGAAGAGAACGGACGTTCGGGACACGATGAGCAAGACCGGCAAAGCCATTCCGGGTGAGGGGGTCGGCCGCCTGCTGCGGCCGGCATTGGTCTGCGCTGTCCTGATGTCGGCCCTCGCCACAAATCCGCTTTCCGCCGAGCCGCAGGAAGCCGCCGTCGCGCTGGAGAAGACCGGCTCGCTGCCGAAGGCCGATGCCGATCCCGCCGCCGCGCTCGCGCTTCGCCGCGACAGCACGGCCCGCGAGCTGGAGGCGCTCTCCCGGACGATCATCGTTTCCGACGAGAAGACCAGGCAGCTCGAGGTGGAGATCGCCGATCTGGAGAAGACGCGGCAGAACCTGCGCGAGGAGATCGTCAAGTCGGCCGCGCTGCGCAAGGAGATGGAGGAGAAGATCCTTGCCGGCGAGAAGCGGCTGGAAGGCATGCGCGAGGAGGAGGCGGGCGTGCGCGCCTCGCTGCACGAGCGCCGCGGGCTGCTCGCCGAAGTCCTCGCCGCGCTGCAGCGCATGGGCCGCAATCCGCCGCCGGCCCTGCTGGTGACGCCCGACGACGCGCTCGCCTCGGTGCGCAGCGCCATCCTGCTCGGCGCCGTCGTGCCCGGCATCCGCAAGGAGACGGACGCGCTCATCGACGATCTTTCCGCCCTCATGGACATCAAGAGCGACATCGACCGGGAACGGACCGAGCTGACCGACGCGATGCAGGTGCGCATCGAGGCGGAAAAGCGCACCGAGCTGCTGGTCGCCGAGAACGAGGCGCTGACGCAGACCAACAGCCGCACGCTCGCCGCCGAGCGCCGCCGGGCGGAGGAGCTCGCCGCCCGCGCCACCAGCCTCGAAGGCCTGATCGGCAGCCTGGAGCGCGAGATCGGCTCGGTGCGCGACGCCGCCGCGCTCGCCCGCGCGAGGGAAGAGGAGCGGCGGGGCCAGAGCGAGGCGGAGCGGGAGAAGGCGAGGGCGCTCGCCCGCGACGCCGTGCCCGACAAAAACCGCATTGCTCCGGCATATGAATTCCAGGAGCTGCAGGCAAAACTCGATTATCCCGTGGCGGGCGACGTCCTGCGCCAGTTCGGCGAGGCCGACGGCACCGGCCATGATTCGCAGGGGCTGACGCTGGCCGCCAATCCGGGCGCGCTGGTGACCGCCCCCGCCGACGGATGGATCGTCTTCGCCGGAACGTTCCGCAGCTACGGGCGCATGATCATCCTCAATGCCGGGGAGGGCTACCATCTGGTGCTCGCCGGGATGGACAGGGTGAGTGTCCGGGAAGGGCAATTCGTCGTGGCGGGAGAACCGCTCGCCGTGATGGGCGAAAAAAGGGTGGCGAGTGTCAACGCTTTGACGCTGGAAACGGACAAGCCGACACTTTACATTGAATTCCGAAAGAACGGAAAACCGGTTGATTCCCGGCCGTGGTGGTCCGCAAGAGATTCTGGAAAGGCACGCAATGATTCGTAGGGCTTCACTTGTTATTGTCGGTGCACTCATGGGTGCCACGGCCATGAGCGTCATCAACACGGTAACGCTGCCCGCCGAAGCCGCCGGCTCGTCGACCTATCGCGAGCTTTCCATCTTCGGCGACGTCTTCGAGCGCGTGCGCGCCCAATACGTCACCCCCCCCAAGGAAGATCAGCTCATCGAGAATGCCATCAACGGCATGCTCACCTCGCTCGACCCGCATTCCTCCTACATGAATGCGAAGGACGCCGAGGACATGCGCACGCAGACGCGCGGCGAATTCGGCGGCCTCGGCATCGAGGTGACGATGGAGGACGAGCTCGTCAAGGTCATCACCCCGATCGACGACACGCCGGCCGCCCGCGCGGGCGTGCTTGCCGGCGACTTCATCTCGAAGATCGACGGCCAGGACGTGCGCGGCCTCAAGCTGGAGGAAGCGGTCGAGAAGATGCGCGGCGCCGTCAACACGCCGATCAAGCTGACGCTGATCCGCAAGGGCGCCGACAAGCCCATCGAGCTGACCGTCGTGCGCGACATCATCGCGGTGAAGGCGGTCAAGTCGCGCGTCGAGGGCGATGTCGGCTACCTGCGCGTCATCTCCTTCACGGACAAGACCTATGACGACCTGGAAGCCGCCATCAACAAGATCAAGGAAGAGGTTCCGGCCGACAAGCTGAAGGGC
>JBDHSZ010000326.1:0-2601 GCA_039812945.1 Shinella sp. | reverse complement strand
GGCGCGCGCGCCATCACCGAGGGCGGCTACCAGTCGGTGCCGAAGCTGTCGTTCCCGGGCGGCGCGCTGATCGGCTGCTCGGCCGGCTTCGTCAACGTGCCGCGCATCAAGGGCAGCCACAATGCCGTGCTGTCCGGCATGCTGGCGGCGGAGAAGCTGGCGGACGCCATCGCCAATGGCCGCGCCAATGACGAGCCGATCGAGATCGAACAGGGCTGGCGCGACAGCGCCATCGGCTCGGATCTGCGCAAGGTGCGCAACGTCAAGCCGCTCTGGTCGAAGTTCGGCACGGCCATCGGCGTCGGGCTCGGCGGCCTCGACATGTGGACGAACACGCTGTTCGGCTTCTCCTTCTTCGGCACGCTCAAGCACGGCAAGACCGATGCCGCCTCGCTCGAACCGGCGGCCATGCACCAGCGCATCGATTATCCCAAGCCCGACGGCGTGCTGACCTTCGACCGTCTCTCCTCGGTGTTCCTGTCGAACACCAACCACGAGGAGGACCAGCCGACCCATCTCCAGCTCAAGAACCCGGAGCTGCAGAAGACCTCGGAACTCGACGTCTATGCCGGCCCGTCGACGCGCTACTGTCCGGCGGGCGTCTACGAATGGGTGGAAAAGGACGGCGAGCAGGTCTACGTCATCAACGCGCAGAACTGCGTGCACTGCAAGACCTGCGACATCAAGGACCCCAACCAGAACATCAACTGGGTGCCGCCGCAAGGGGGCGAAGGGCCGGTCTATCCGAACATGTAATGTTCGGGCAGACTGGGCCGCACGGACCCCCGCAGGAAAGAGCGCGGCGAAGGGCCGGTCTATCCGAACATGTAATGCTTGGGGGGCGGGCGCGGGATTTGCGTCCGCCCCCTTTTTCTCTACAGCGCCTTTTTCCCGCCATGCATCTTAACGGCCCCTGCAATCGGGACGTGCCCCTTAACCGTCGGTTAACCATAACTGCATAATTTCCAGCCCCGAGGACGAGATATTCAAGGGGCTTTAACCATGTCGATTTCCCGCCGCGGATTCCTGCTCGGCGCGTCTGCATTGCTCGCAGGCTGCGCGACGAACGGCACCAGCGACCGCGCCAATTACGGCGACCGCCTGGACGAGAAGCACCCGCTGAGGGCGATGCCGCTCGACAAGGTCAAGCCGGAGCTGCGCCGCCAGGAAGTCGCCTATCCGACCGATCATGCGGCCGGCACCATCGTCGTCGACACGCCGGCGCGCCGGCTCTACTACGTGCTCGGCGGCGGCCGGGCGATGCGCTACGGCATCGGCATCGGCCGGCAGGGCTATTCGCTGGCGGGCAACGCCTATATCGGCCGCAAGGCGGAATGGCCGAGCTGGACGCCGACGCCCAACATGATCCGCCGCGACCCGAAGAAGAACCTGAAATATGCCGGCGGCGTGCCCGGCGGCCTCAACAACCCGCTCGGCGCCCGCGCCATCTATCTCTACCAGAACGGCAACGACACCATGTTCCGCATCCACGGCACCAACCAGCCGTGGTCGATCGGCCAGGCCATGTCGAGCGGCTGCGTGCGCATGCTCAACCATGACGTGATCGACCTCTACGAGCGGGTGAAGCCCGGCGGGCGCGTCCATGTCATCCAGGGCCGCCGCGAGGCCTGAAGCCGGCGCATGGCGCCATCGATTTCACCGCTGAGGGCCGGCTTATGCCGGCCCTTCCGTTTTGCGGTTTGAAAAAGCCGAATTGCATCATACCATTGCCTCACGATCCTGCGCCTCGACAAAGTAGGGTCGGTGGTCTGGATTTGCCGATCCATGACGCAATGGGGTCAATTGCAGACGCATTCGTGCCGGCATTCGATCTCGTAGCTGCAAAAGTCGAGGATGCGGTATCGTCAGAAGGCCTCCCCGGCCTGTGAGGAAACGATCCGCTCAGGATCACGGGCCCGGCGGCGGCGGTGCGGCGGAGCTCGAAGCAACATAACGACACCGTCGCCAATGAGGGAACGGATATGAAACATCTTCTTGCTTCCACCTGCCTCGTCGCCGGCCTGCTCGCCATGACGGGCGCGGCGCGCGCCGAGTGCGGCGACCTGACCATCGCCAGCATGAACTGGCAGAGCGCCGAGGTTCTGGCCGCGCTCGACAAGTTCATCCTGAACGAAGGCTACGGCTGCAACGCCGAGGTCATCGTCGGCGACACGGTTCCGACCATCACCTCGATGATCGAGAAGGGCGCGCCGGACCTCGCGCCGGAAGGCTGGGTCGACCTCTTGCCGGACGTCGTCAACCGCGGCATCGAGGAAGGCAAGCTGATCGGCGCGGCCGTGGCGCTCTCCGACGGCGCCGTGCAGGGCTGGTGGATCCCGAAATACATCGCCGACGCGCATCCGGACATCAAGACGATCGACGACGCGCTGAAGCACCCCGAACTGTTCCCGGACCCGGAGGACAAGTCGAAGGGCGCCGTGCACAACGGCCCGCAGGGCTGGGGCGGCACGGTCGTGACCAGCCAGCTCTACAAGGCCTATGGCGGGGAAGCCGCGAACTTCACGCTGGTCGACACCGGCTCGGCCGCCGGCCTCGACGGCTCGATCGCCAAGGCCTACGAGCGCAAGGAAGGCTGGGTCG
>JBDHSZ010000325.1:0-2620 GCA_039812945.1 Shinella sp. | reverse complement strand
TCTCAACCTGCACAAGACCTTCTGCATCCCACATGGCGGCGGCGGTCCCGGCATGGGGCCGATCGGCGTCAAGGCGCATCTTGCCCCGCACCTGCCGAGCCATCCGGAGGTTCCCGGCCTCGGCGGCACGGGCGCGGTCTCGGCCGCTCCGTTCGGCTCGGCCTCCATCCTGCCGATCTCCTGGAGCTACTGCCTGATGATGGGCGGCGAAGGCCTGACGCAGGCGACGAAGGTGGCGATCCTCAGCGCCAACTACATCGCCGCCCGCCTCAAGGGCGCCTATGACGTGCTCTACAAGTCCGCCAAGGGCCGGGTGGCGCATGAATGCATCATCGACACGCGCCCGCTCGCCGAAAGCGCCGGCGTCACCGTCGACGACGTCGCCAAGCGGCTGATCGACAGCGGCTTCCACGCCCCGACCATGAGCTGGCCGGTCGCCGGCACGCTGATGATCGAGCCGACGGAGTCGGAGACCAAGGCGGAGATCGACCGCTTCTGCGACGCCATGCTGGCGATCCGCGAGGAGGCGCGCGCCATCGAGGAAGGCCGCATGGACCCGGTCAACAACCCGCTCAAGAACGCGCCGCATACGGTGGAGGACCTCGTCGGCGAATGGGATCGCCCCTATTCGCGCGAACAGGCCTGCTACCCGCCGGGCGCCTTCCGCGTCGACAAATACTGGTCGTCGGTCAACCGCGTGGACAATGTCTACGGCGACCGCAACCTCGTCTGCTCCTGCCCGCCGCTGGAGGACTACGCGGAAGCGGCCGAGTAATTTTTTCCCGGCCGACCCCGGTCGGCCGGGTTCGATCCGCCGACCTCACCTCCGTCATGGTCGGGCTTGACCCGACCATCCACCGGCACGCGCTGCGGCTGTGGATCCTCGGGTCAAGCCCGAGGATGACGGCAGAGGGGAAGGAAGCGTGTTCGACACCAGACTGGCCCCGGCCGATCCTATCGGCCGGGGCTTTTCCTTTGCGGGCAGGGATGCGATCAGGGCGAGACGGCGACGTCCAGCCAGAAACGGGTAAAGCCTTCGGCGAAGGCGCGGTAGCCGCTGAGCGTCGACGGCTTGACGGCATAGGCATTGGCGCCGTTCTCATAGGCGCGGCTGACATCGACCCTATGCGAGGAGGACGACAGCATGATGACGGGCGTGACCGCCGTGCGGGCGCGGCCGCGCAGCCGTTTCAGAAGGTCCATGCCGCTGGTGCCGGGCATGTTGATGTCGAGCAGGATATAGTCGAAGGCCTCGTTGTCGAGCCGGTCGCTGGCGATCTCAGCATCCGCGGCATGAGTGATCTCCAGGTCGCTGCCGGCATCGCTGAAGGCGCGCATGACGAAGCGAACATCCACGGGATCGTCGTCGACCACGATCAGCTTCCTAGGCGACTCCGCCACGAACGCTCCCCTTCGATCTCACGGGTTGCGGAAATGTCACGACGAAGCGTGCCCCCGGACCATAGCTCGTGTCAAGCGCTATCACGCCGTTGTGGCTCTCGACGATCCGCCGCGCCAGCGCGAGGCCGACGCCGGTGCCCTGATAGACCGTCTCGTCGCGGTGCAGCCGCTGGAAGACCTCGAAAATCCGCCCGACATGCTGCGGATCGATGCCGATGCCATCGTCCTCCACGACGAGATCGACACCCTGCGGCGCCTGCCGGGAATAGATGCGCACGGTCGGCGGCCTGTCCGGCCGGCGGTATTTCAGCGCGTTGCCGATGAGGTTCTGCGCAAGGCGCTTGAGAAGCTCGGGCTCGCCCAGCACCTCGGGCAGCGGCTGGATGTCGACAATCGCGCCGCTCTCCTCCACATGGCTTTCCAGGAGCGCCAGCGCCTCGCGCACCACGCCGGAGAGCGCCACCGGCTTGGGAGAGGCGATGCGGTAGGCGATCTGCGAGAATTCGAGCAGGCTGTCGATGATGCGGCGCATGCGCGCGGCGCTCTTGCGCACATGCTCGGCATGATGCGGCAGCTCGCCGAACGCGCCGCGATGCAGGTCTTCCGAGATCATCTCGGCGAACATGGAGAGATGGCGCAGCGGCGCCTTCAGGTCGTGCGAGACCGTGGCGGTGAACTGGTCGAGCGCCTCGTTCTTGCGGCGCAGCTCGTTCGTCTGCGCCTCGACCTGGCGCTGCTGGCGCTTGGCCTCGGTGATGTCGCGCCCGACGCTGACCACCTCGGCGACGCCGTCGTCGTCGAAGATCGCCACGGCCGTCCACAGCACCCACATCTCCTCGCCGCCCGGCCCTTCCGTGCAGACCTCCTGCGTGTGCAGCGGCTCCTCGCGCGTATAGCGCGTCACCTGGGCAAGCTGGGCGCGCTGCTCCGGCGTGCCGGCGAGATCGGCGAGGTTCCGGCCGATCAGCGCCTCGGCGCGCATGCCGAAACGTTCGGCATATTTGTCGTTGACGAAGCGGATGGTGAGGTTGCGGTCGAAGCGCAGGATCATGTCGGGCAGGATCTGCAGCAGCGAGAAATAGTCGCGGCGCTTTTCCTCCAGCGCCGCCTCGGCCCGCTTCAGCTCCGATATGTCGACGCGCTGTTGGTTTCCGCGCAGAACTGAGCCGGTTTTTCCACCGAGAAGTGAGCCACCTCTAAGTATGGTTTTCTGATCAGG
>JBDHSZ010000324.1:0-2662 GCA_039812945.1 Shinella sp. | reverse complement strand
GCATGCCCATGTCGGCCTTCGGCATCCTGATGAGCCTGGAGCCGGCGCTCGGCGCGCTGGCCGGCTTCCTCGTGCTGGCCCAGCCGATGACGCCGCTGCAGATGCTCGGCACCGGCCTCGTGGTCGCCGCGAGCGCCGGCGTCACCACCATCGGCAACGGCGGAGCCTAGCGACGCGGCCCTCTTTCATGTTCCTGCCGCAATCGCTAGGTTGAAGCAGAATCATCCAAGTCGCATCATCCAAGCCTCCGGGAACCCTCCATGTACAAGAAAGCAGCACTCGTCGCGCTCGCCGCGACCTATCTTACCGCCTGCACGACGACCGATCCCTATACGGGCGAGCAGAAGGTCTCCAACACGGCGGGCGGCGCGGCCATCGGCGCGGGCGTCGGCGCCGTCGCGGGCCTGCTCGTCGGCAACAATCCCGTCCAGCGCCGCAACGCGGCCCTCATCGGCGCGGGCATCGGGGCGCTGGCGGGCGGCGCCATCGGCAACTACATGGACACGCAGGAAGCGGAGCTGCGCGCGCAGCTTCAGGGCACCGGCGTCTCGGTCACCCGCATGGGCGACCGCATCATCCTCAACATGCCGTCGAACGTCACCTTCGCCACCGACCGCGACCAGGTCATCCCGCCCTTCTATCCGACGCTCGATTCCGTCGCGCTGGTGCTGCGCAAGTTCGACAAGACGCTGATCGATGTCGACGGCCACACCGATTCCGTCGGCAATGCCGGCTACAACCAGGACCTTTCCGAGCGCCGCGCCAATTCGGTCGCCAATTACCTCGCCTCGCGCGGCGTCGATCCGCGCCGCATGTCGGCCGTCGGCTACGGCCTGGAGCGCCCGATCGCCTCCAACGCCTCGGAAGCCGGCCGTGCGCAGAACCGCCGCGTCGAGATTGCGATCTCGCCGCTCCGGCAGGGCTGATCGCCGCTTGCCCGGAAGATTGCGGGAAGGGCCGTTTCACGGCCCTTCCCTGCCGGGAGCCCATTCCAGCCGCTTGTAGTCGAAGCCGTATTTCAGCGTCGGCTTGACGATCTCGAAATAGGGCGAGAGGTCGAAGTCGCGCGGCGTGTAGAGCGAGTGGTGGCGGATGTGCAGGATCTCCTGCCGCGAATAGGGCGAGGTCGCCGCCGCGTGGCCGGGCGCGCGCGTGACGTCCGGCAGGATCGGATAGCGGATCGTCTCGAAGGCCTCGGCGATCAGCGTCGAGCAGATCGCCCGCGTCGGGTCGCCCGAGCCGAAGGCGATCAGGCGGCGTCGCCAGCGCACCGGCACGGGCGGCGTCGGCAGGAAATAGCGCAGCATGTCGGTGATGTTCTTCATGTCGTACTTCAGCCCGAGGCGCGAGACCATGAAGGTGAGCACCGTGTCGCGGTCCTCCGGCGTCAGGCCGACGGGGCGGCAGATGCGCGTGTTGTAGGTGCGGTACTTGGTGAGCGGCACGGCGACGCATCCCTCGCCGAGATTGACCTCGATGAGCTGCGGGCGCTCCACCGCCGGCAGCGCCGCCTGGTCGAGCGTCAGCGGCGCGGCCTCGCCGACGAACAGCGCGGCGTGCGACCAGGTCGATTGCGTCAGGTACTTGATCGCCGCCGAGACCTTCTGGTTGCCCTCCACCAGCAGGATATCGCCGGGACGCAGCGTGCGCGCCAGCGTCTCGGGGTCGGAGGGCGTATAGGGCTCGTAGCCGGAGGTCTGGGTCTCCAGCCGTTCGGCGAGACGGCGGCCGAGACGGTCGAGCAGCGTGTCGCGGCTTGCGGTAAGCGGCTTCAATGCAGCGGTCACGTCTCGTCCTTCATGCCTGTCCAGTGACGCCAATCTAGCCTCAGCCGCGATCTCCTGTCGAGCTTGACCGCGCGGGTCACGATCTTATATTTAGAATAATTCTAAACTGGATCCTCGCCAATGTTCTCCCGCCTTCTTTCCCCCGGCAAGCGCAGCCTCGAATCCCTCAGCGAGCAGGAGATCCTGGCGCTCGCCATCTCCTCCGAGGAGGACGACGGCCGCATCTACCTCGCCTATGCCGACGCGCTGCGCGAGGCCTATCCCCATTCCGCCCGCGTCTTCGAGGAGATGGCCGGGGAGGAGAGCCATCACCGCCAGATGCTGATCGACCGGCACGTCGCGCGCTTCGGCGAGCGTATCCCGCTGGTCCGGCGCGAATATGTGCGCGACTTCCCGGAAAGGAAGCCCGACTGGCTGATCGGCAACATGTCGATCGAGAAAGTCCGCGCGCAGGCCGAGGCGATGGAGGCGGCGGCGCACCGCTTCTATCTCGCCGCCGCCGCGCGCACGCAGGACGCCGCCACGCGAAAACTGCTCGGCGATCTGGCGCTGGCGGAGAAGTCGCACGAATCGCTCGCCCGCCGGCTCGGCGAGGCGCATGTGCCGGCGGACGTGAAGGCCGAGGAGGACCAGACGGCGCGGCGGCAATTCGTGCTGACCTATGTGCAGCCCGGCCTTGCCGGCCTGATGGACGGCTCGGTCTCGACGCTCGCGCCGATCTTCGCCGCTGCCTTCGCCACGCAGGACACCTGGCAGACCTTCCTCGTCGGCCTCTCGGCCTCGGTGGGCGCGGGCATCTCCATGGGCTTCACGGAAGCCGCCCATGACGACGGCAAGCTTTCCGGGCGCGGCTCGCCGGTCAAGCGCGGCCTTGC
>JBDHSZ010000323.1:0-2687 GCA_039812945.1 Shinella sp. | reverse complement strand
AGCTGCCGCCATGCCGCGTCGCTCGTCTCTTCCAGCCGCGCGGCAAGATCGACGCCGGCGCAGTTGATCAGCCCGTCGAGCCCGCCGAAGCTGGCGGCGGCGCGGTCCACGGCCTCGTTCACGCCTTGCGAGGAGGCGACATCGCCGTGAAGGGGGAGCACCCCCTTGCCAGCGAGCGCGTCGAGCGCGCGTGCGTCCCGGTCGAAGCAGGCCACCTTCGCGCCGGCGGCGACGAGCCGCCTGAAGCAGGCATGGCCGATGCCGCTTGCGGCCCCGGTGAGGAAGAAGCGCCGCTCCTTAAGGCCGGCGTTCATCGTCCGGCCGCTTTCAGGCGCGGACGCATATCGTCCGTCATCTCGTCGCAGCGCCCGATCCAGACGCCGGAATGCTTCATGGCATGCTCGATCAGGCCCTCCAGCACCTTGATGCGGGAGGGCTGGCCGATCAGTTGCGGATGCATGCCGATCATCATCATGCGCTTTTCGGCGTAAAGCACGTCGAACTCGCTCTTCCACGCCTCGAGCACCGCCGAGGGCGCCTGCATGGTGCGGCCGGGCAGCACGATCGAATACTGGAAGAAGGGCGCGTCATCGAGCACCCAGCGGAAGGGCAGCTCGACGATATCGGTCTTCCTGCCGGCAACGGTCAGGAGATAGGGCGAATCGTCGTCGAAGAAGTTGGAGGAATAGTCGAACCCGTGCTCGACCAAGAGCGGCATGCTGATCGCGCTGAGCTCGGCGGCGGGCGAACGCCAGCCCCGCGGCTTGCGCCCGCTGACCCGGCGGATCGCCTCGATGCCCTTCTCCATCTCCTCGCGCTCCTCCTCGGGCGTCAGCCCGAGGATCCAGCGATGGGAATAGCTGTGATGCGCGATCTCGTGCCCTTCCGTCAGGATGCGCTCCATCAGCTCGGGCCGCTGGTCGACGACGAGGCCGGGGACGAAGAAGGTGGTTTTCAGCCCGTAGCGCGCCAGAAGCTCCAATATCCTGCCGGCGCCGACCTTCCAGCCATAGGCGCCCTGCGACATCAGGATGGGGCGCGACGCGTAGCTCTGGTCCCGCGCCGTCCACATGGTCTCCGCGTCGAGGTCGAAGGTCAGGAAGAGCGGGAAGCCTCGGCTGGTCTGGTGCATTCATGGTCTCGCATTGCAGCTTGATGGAAGGGCGGGTCGCGGCCGCGGAGATTGCCTCAGGCGGCCGGCCGCGACGCCTGCGAACGTTCGGTCACGCGGCTGGAGAAATAGCCGGGGAACTTGCGCACCGCCTCGATATCGATATCGACAAGGATGATCTCCTCGCCGCGCCCGGCCGTGTGGATGAAGTCGCTGACCGTATCGATGCCGTCCGGCTTGTTGCGGAACCATTGCCACAGCTCGTCCATGCTGGCGACCGGAGGCGGCACGCAGACGGTCGAGAAGCCGCCGGCGGGCGGGAAGGAGGCATCGTCGCGCATGTTGTCGGGGCGCGCCACGTTGACGCCGACGATCGGAACCGAATATTCGAGATGCCGGCCGGCCACCGTGTGCGGGTATCCCTCGGCAAGGGCGAACCAGACGGCCGGATTGAAGATGATGTCGGCCTTGTCCTGACGGCTCTTCTCGACGCCGTCGCTGAAGAAGGCGAAATCGGCGCAGATGACGATGCCGAAACGTCCGATCTCCGTCTCGAACACCTCGAACCTGTCGCCGGGAACGACGCCGTTGTCCACCTCGCCGGCGGTCGGGTAGTTCTTGGTCTGGCGGCCGACGATCTCGCCTTTGGGGGAGATGATCACGCTGGTGTTGAACCACCGCTCGGGCGTGCCGTCGGAGAGCCCGGCGATCAGGTGGATGCCGTGCTTCCGTGCGGCGGCGCGAAGCTCGGCCTCGCCGACCAGCGGATAGAGCTCGGGGAAACAGACGAGATCGGCCCCCTTCGCCGCCGCCTCGTCAAGAAGCTCCAGCGCGTGCGCCACGTCGGCGCCCTGCCATTTGTGCTCGAAGCTGGTGGCGAGCGACTTGGCTTGTACGGCTGCTACCTTCAGCTTGGCCATGGGGCCTCTCCCTTTGCTGTTCCCGTCATTTTCCCCGCTCCCTCACCTTGCCTTGCGGATGCGCGGATCGAAAAAGTCCCGCAGCCCGTCTCCGAGCAGATTGAAGCCGAGCACGGCGAGCATGATGGTGAGGCCGGGGAACAGGACCTGGTAGGTCCCCAACTCCATGAAGTCGCGCCCCTTGCCGAGATCCGCGCCCCAGCTCGGCTCCGGCGGCTGGATGCCGAGGCCGAGGAAGCTCAGCGAGGCTTCCGTCAGCAGCGCCGTCGACAGCAGCAGCGAAGCCTCGACGAGGATGGGCGCCGCGATGTTGGGCAGCACGTGCTTGCGCAGGATCCAGAACGTCGAGGCGCCGAACATGCGCGATGCCAGCACGAACTCCCGCGCCTTGATGGAAAGCGTCGGCGCCCGCGCGACCATGGCGACGCGGGGGATGTAGAGCACCGCGATCGTCAGGATGAGGTTGCGCATGCTGGGGCCGAGATAGGCCACGAGCGCTATCGCGAAGAGGATCGTCGGCAAGGCGAAGACGATGTCGAAGAGGCGGATGAACACGCTGTCGAACCGGCCTCCCACATACCCCGTCAGCATGCCGACCGGCAGGCCGATCGCGATGGCGAGCGCGACGGAAGGGAAGGCCACGCCGAGGCTGTTGC
>JBDHSZ010000322.1:0-2688 GCA_039812945.1 Shinella sp. | reverse complement strand
GTCCATTTCAAGCCCGACAGATCGCCCGTCACCGAGGCGGACGAGGAGGCCGAGCGGCTGATCCTCGCGGCGCTGCGGCAGCATTTCCCCGCCATTCCGGTGGTCGCCGAGGAGGCGGTCGCGGCCGGCCACATCCCGGATATTTCCGGCGGCCTGTTCTTCCTGGTCGATCCGCTCGACGGCACGAAGGAATTCATCGCCGGCCGCAGCGAGTTCACCGTCAACATCGCCCTTATCCGCGACGGCGCGCCGGTCGCCGGCATCGTCTTCGCCCCGGCCCTGTCGACCGGCTTCGTGGCGACGGAAAACCGCGCCGAACGATTCACGGTGACGGACGATCTTGTCATCGCCGAACGCCGGGCGATCGGCTGCCGTGGCCGCGGCGCGGCGATCACCGCCGTCGCCAGCCGCTCGCACGATACGCCGGAGACCGCGCGCTTCCTCGACGACAACGGCATCGACGCCTGCACCGTCATCGGCTCGTCGCTGAAATTCTGCCTCGTCGCCGAGGGCCTCGCCGACGTCTATCCGCGCTTCAGCCGCACGATGGAATGGGACACGGCGGCCGGCGACGCGGTCCTGCGCGCCGCCGGCGGCGAGACGCGCACGCTGGACGGCGAACCCCTCGCCTACGGCAAGCGCAACCAGCCTCGGGACGCGGATTTCGCCAATCCGAACTTCATCGCGGCCGGCGCGGGCTGGCGCGCCGCTAAAGACCGGTAAGGCCGAGGGGTAGCTTCGCCCCGCCCACCAACGTCATCCTCGGCCTTGAGCCGAGGATCCACGCTCCACCCGCGGTGGTGGATGGTCGGGTCAAGCCCGACCATGACGAAGGAGAGGCTGGAAGAAGGTGTCTCAGGTCCCGGGAGCCGGCTCGATTGCTTCCGACGCGGGCGCCTCCTCTTCCTTGCTCTCCGGCTTGATGCGGAACCACGCGATGTAGAGCGCCGGCAGGAAGAGCAGCGTCAGCACCGTGCCGACGATGATGCCGCCCATCATGGCATAGGCCATCGGCCCCCAGAACACCTCGCGCGAGATCGGGATGAGCGCGAGGCTCGCCGCCGCCGCCGTCAGCATGATCGGCCGCATGCGATGCTCGGTCGCCTCGCGCACCGCATCCCAGGCCTGCACGCCCTCCCGCCTCAGGTCCTCGATCTGCACCACGAGGATGACCGAGTTGCGGATCAGGATGCCGATCAGCGCCAGCACCCCGAGGATGGCGACGAAGCCGAGCGGCGCGCCGCTGCCGAGCAGCGCGATCACCACCCCGATGAGCGCCAGCGGCGCCACCGCGAAGACGAGGAAGAGCCGCGAGAAGCTCTGCAATTGCAGCATCAGGATCGTCGCCATGGCAAAAAGCATCAGCGGCACGACGGCGACGATCGGCGCCTGGCTGTTGGCGCTCTCCTCGACGGAGCCGCCGACGGCGACGTCGTAGCCGGCCGGCATGGTTGCCCGGAAGGCCGAGACGTCCTTGTCCATCTGCGAGACGATCGTCGCCGGCTGCACGCCGCCGGTGATGCTCGCCTTGACGGTGATGGTGGGCTGGCGCGAGCGGCGCCAGACGACCGGCTGCTCCATCTCGTAGCGGAAATTCGCCACCGCCGCGAGCGGCACGGCGGTGCCGTTCGCCGTCGGAAGCTGGATCTGCCGCAGCGTCTCGATGGATTCCCGTTCGGAGGGCTTGGCCCGGCCGACGACGTCGATCAGGTAGACGTCGTCGCGGATCTGGGTGACGGTCGTGCCGCCGACGACGCCGTTCAGCGCCGAGGCGATATCCTGCGAGGTGACGCCGAGCTGGCGCGCCTTGTCCTGCAGCACGTCGACCTTCACCACCCGCGCCGGCTCGTTCCAGTCGTACACCACGTCGCCGAGGCGGTCGTTCCTGCCGAGCAGTTCGCCGAAGGCGAGCGCCTGCGCGCGCACCTCCTGGATATCCGGCCCGCTGACGCGGTACTGGATCGGCCGGCCGACGGGCGGGCCGATATCGAGCAGCTTGACCAGCGCATCCGTGCCGACGAAGGTCGTGCGCAGATAGGCTTCGAGATCGGCCTTCAGCCGGTCGCGCGCCTCCAGGTCCTTGCTGACGATGACCGTCTGGCCGAAGGCCGGCGACGGCGGCTGCACGTCGAAGGACAGGAGGAAGCGGACCGCGCCCTCGCCGACATAGGAGGACCAGCGCTCGATATCCGGATTGCCCTTCAGCTTCTCCTCTTCCAGCCTGGCGATCTGCGCATTGGTCTCGGCGATCGAGGCGTTCTGCGGCAGCGCCCAGTCGATGACCAGTTCCGGCCGGTCGGAGGACGGGAAGAACTGCTCCTGCACGAAGCGCATGCCGAAGACCGAGACGAGGAAGATCGCCACGGTCGCGACGATGGTCGTCCACTTCCAGCGCATGCAGGTATCGAGGATGCGCGCGAAGCCGCGGGCGAACCAGCCCTTCTCCTCGTGGTGCTTCTTCATGCTCTTCGGCAGGATCGTCACGCCGAGCAGCGGCGTGAAGACCACCGCCACCACCCAGGACACGACGAGCGAGATGGCGATGACGACGAAGAGGCTGAAGGTGAACTCGCCGGCCGCGCTGTTGTTGAGGCCGATCGGGATGAAGCCCGCCACCGTCACCAGCGTGCCGGTGAGCATCGGGAAGGCGGTGGAGGTGTAGACATAGGTCGCCGCCTTACGCAGCGT
>JBDHSZ010000321.1:0-2699 GCA_039812945.1 Shinella sp. | reverse complement strand
GCCGATGCGCAGATGGGGCAGGGGCAGGCGCTCGGCCAGCCGCTGCGCCTCGCTCAGAAATGGCTCGGCCGCAGCCCGATCATGGCGCCGCCTGCGACGGCGAAATCGGGCGGCGGCTCCTGCGGCCCGAAGAGGAAGGCAAGGAGGGCCGGCCCTTCCTTCAACGCGCGCGGCACCGCGACGGTCCATGCGGCAAGGCGCCGGAGCCACGGCTTGCGGATGTAGAGCGAACGGAATTGCGGCGCCACGCCGCCGCCGAAATGGGTCAGCGGCGAGATCAGCGCCACGCCGGAAACGTCGTCGGGATAGTCGAGCGCGGTCGCGAGCGCGATCGCGCCGCCGAGCGAATGGCCGACGAGGAGCGGCTTTTCAAGCCCGAGTGTCGCGATGAAGCGGTGCACGAATTGTGCCTGCTCGGTCAGGCGCCCGTCGCCGCCGTCGGTGCGGGTCGACCATGCCGCGCCGGGCCGGTCCATGGCGATCAGCCGGTATCCCTCCCCGAAGGCGCCGAAGAGCGGGTGGCGGAAATGGTGCAGATTGCCGCCGAGGCCGTGGATAAAAACGATCGGCCGGCCCTCGCCTTTATCCACGTAGTGGACACGGTTGCCGTCGATCGTGACGAACTTGCCGACCGGCGGCACGGCCCGCTCCGCCCGGCGCGCGATGCGCCATGTGGCGAAGGCCAGAAGCAGGCCGGCGAGCACCGCCGCAAGCAGGATCGCCGCGACGACGCCGAGGATGACGGTGAGAATATGCATTTAAAGAGCGCCCCTGACCGGAGGCCCAGCATAACGGGCCGGGCGGCCGCGGCAAGGGCGCGCGAGGGCAGCAGGGTCACCGCCCTCGCTCGCCGATCGTGTCAGCCGTGCAGCCGGATGGTGATCTCGGCCATGCGCTTGCCCTGGAACTTCGCCCCTTCCAGCTCCTGCGCCGAAGGCTGGCGCGAGCCGTCGGAGGCCGAGGTGGTGGTCATGCCGTAGGGCGAGCCGCCGCGCACGATATCGGTGCCCGACTGCCCCTGATAGGCATAGGAGAGCGGCACGATGATCATGCCGTGGTGCTGGAGCGATGCCTGCGCGGAAAGGATGGCAAGCTCGGCGCCGCCGTGCTGCGTGGCCGTCGAGGACATGACGGTCGCCACCTTGTTCACCAGCGCCCCCTTGGCCCACAGCGGCCCGGTCTGGTCGAGGAAATTCTTGATCTGGGCCGCCATCGCCCCGTAGCGGGTCGAGGCACCGAGGACGATGCCGTCATAGTTCTCGAGCTCCAGCGGCTCGGCAATGGGCGCCTCCTGGTCGAGCTTGTAGTGCGCGGCCTTCGCGACCGCCTCCGGCACCAGCTCCGGCACGCGCTTGACGGTCACCTCGGCGCCGGCCTCGCGGGCGCCTTCCGCCGCGGCGCGTGCCATCTGCTCCATGTGCCCCCAGCTCGAATAGTAGAGGACGAGTATCTTCGCCATGTGGACTTCTCCTTGTGCCTTCCCGGGAAATGCTGCTGGGCCCTGATAGGCCGACGCTCCCTCGCGGGCATAGCCCGCCCGGCCGCTACAGACCGTTCACAGATCGGATGGCTGCCAAGGATGGTTGTGGGGGGTGGTTGTCGGGGAAAGCGGCTCTATTCCTCGATGCCGAGCCTTGCCTTCACCAGCGCGTTGACCGCCTGCGGGTTGGCCTTGCCGCCGGTCGCCTTCATGACCTGGCCGACGAACCAGCCGGCCATGGTCGGCTTCGCCTTCGCCTGCTCCGCCTTGTCGGGGTTGGCGGCGATCACCTCGTCCACCGCCTTCTCGATCGCCCCGGTGTCGGTGACCTGCTTCATCCCGCGCGCTTCCACGATCCGGCGCGGGTCGCCGCCCTCGTTCCAGACGATCTCGAACAGGTCCTTGGCGATCTTGCCGGAGATGGTGCCTTCCTTGATGAGGTCGACGATGGCGCCGAGCTGGTCGGGCGAAACCGGCGTCTGCTCGATGTCCTTGCCGGACCTGTTCAGGGCGCCGAGCAGGTCGTTGATGACCCAGTTGGCCGCCGTCTTGCCGTCGCGCCCGGCGGCCAGCTTCTCGAAATAGTCGGCGACCGCCTTCTCGGCGACCAGCACCGAGGCGTCGTAGACCGACAGGCCGAGCGCGGCGACGAAGCGCTCCCGCTTGGCGTCGGGCAGTTCCGGCAGGCCGACGGCGAGCGCGTCGACATAGGCCTGGTCGAACTCGAGCGGCAAAAGGTCCGGGTCGGGGAAATAGCGGTAGTCGTGCGCCTCCTCCTTGGAGCGCATGGAGCGCGTCTCGCCCTTCACCGCGTCGAAGAGGCGCGTTTCCTGGTCCACGACGCCGCCGTCTTCCAGAATGCCGATCTGGCGGCGCGCCTCGTATTCGATCGCCTGCCCGGCGAAACGGATCGAGTTGACGTTCTTGATCTCGCAGCGCGTGCCGAACAGCCCGCCGGGGCGGCGCACCGAGACGTTGACGTCGGCGCGCATCGAGCCCTCGTCCATGTTGCCGTCGCAGGTGCCGAGATAGCGCACGATGCTCCTGAGCTTGGTGAGATAGGCCTTCGCCTCGTCGGCCGAGCGCATGTCGGGCTTGGAGACGATCTCCATCAGCGCCACGCCGGAGCGATTGAGGTCGACGAAGGACATGGTGGCGTGCTGGTCGTGCAGCGACTTGCCGGCGTCCTGCTCAAGATGCAGGCGCTCGATGCCGATCT
>JBDHSZ010000320.1:0-2718 GCA_039812945.1 Shinella sp. | reverse complement strand
CGGTCCGGCAGGACCGCGATGCCGCGCTCGCCGCCGGCCCAGTTGCCGGCCGGCAGGTTGTGCAGGACCTGCGTCAGGCCATGCTTGTCGAGCTCGGCGCGGATGGCGTCCTTGTCGAAATCGTAGGGGAAGAGATACTCGACCCCTTCGAAGCCGGCCTTGGCGGCCAGGGCGAAGCGCTCCATGAAGGGCGCCTCGTTGAAGAGCATGGTCAGGTTGGCCGCGAATTTCGGCATTTCAGTCTCCCTCTAACTCAATCCAGCAGGGCGGCGAGCGTTGCCGTCGGCGCGTCCTCGCCGCGTTCCGCCAGTTCCTCGAACTCGACGACCGCGTTGATGTCGGCACCCATGGCGATGTTCGTGACGCGCTCGAGGATGAACTCGATGACGACCGGAACCTGGTGTTCCTTCATCAGCTTCTGCGCCTCGTTGAAGGCTTCCTGGAACTCGTTGGCGGAGCGGACCCGGATGGCCTTGCAGCCGAGACCCTCGGCGACCGCGACGTGATCGACGCCGTAGCCGGCTTCCGAATCGGCATTCGCGTTGATGTTGTCGAAGGCGAGCGAGACCTCGAAGTCCATGTTGAAGCCGCGCTGCGACTGACGGATGAGGCCGAGATACGAATTGTTCACGACGACATGCAGATAGGGCAGCTTGTGCTGGGCGCCGACCGCGAGCTCCTCGATGAGGAACTGGAAGTCGTAGTCGCCGGACAGGGCGACGATCGGACGATCCGGGTCGGCGGCGCGCACGCCGAGCGCTGCCGGCAGCGTCCAGCCGAGCGGGCCGGCCTGGCCGCAGTTGATCCAGTTGCGCGGCTTGTAGACATGCAGGAACTGCGCGCCGGCGATCTGGCTGAGGCCGATGGTCGAGACGTAGCAGGTGTCGCGGTCGAAGGCCTTGTTCATCTCTTCGTAGACGCGCTGCGGCTTTAGCGGCAACTGGTCGAAATGCGTCTTGCGCAGCATGGTGCGCTTGCGCTCGCGGCATTCGTTGCCCCAGGCGGACCAGTCACGCAGCTTGCCGGCGGCCTTCCATTCCGTGGCGACCTCCAGGAAGACCGCGAGGGCGGCTCCGGCGTCGGAGACGATGCCGAAATCCGGGGTGAAGACGCGGCCGATCTGCGTCGGCTCGATGTCGACGTGGATGAACTTGCGGCCTTCCGTATAGGTCGGGATGTTGCCGGTGTGGCGGTTGGCCCAGCGGTTGCCGATGCCGAAGACGAAGTCCGAGGCGAGCAGCGTGGCGTTGCCGTAGCGGTGCGAGGTCTGCAGGCCGCACATGCCGGCCATCAGCGGATGATCGTCCGGGATCGTGCCCCAGCCCATCAGGGTCGGGATGACCGGAACGCCGACGATCTCGGCGAATTCGACGAGAAGGTCCGATGCATCCGCGTTGATGATGCCGCCGCCGGCGACGATCAGCGGGCGCTCGGCCTCGTTGAGCATGGTGAGGGCCTTCTCGGCCTGGGCGCGGGTGGCGGCCGGCTTGTAGGGCGTCAGCGGCTCGTAGGCGTCGATGTCGAACTCGATCTCGGCGAGCTGGACGTCGATCGGCAGGTCGATGAGGACCGGGCCGGGACGGCCGGAGCGCATGGTGTGGAACGCCTTCTGGAAGACGTAGGGAACGAGGCCCGGCTCCATGACCGTGACGGCCCATTTGGTGACGGGAGCGGCGATCTTGGCGATGTCGACGGCCTGGAAGTCTTCCTTGTCGAGACGGGCGCGCGGCGCCTGGCCGGTGATGCACAGGATCGGGATCGAGTCGGCGGAGGCCGAATAGAGGCCGGTGATCATGTCGGTGCCGGCCGGGCCGGACGTGCCGATGCAAAGGCCGATATTGCCGGCGCGGGCACGGGTATAGCCTTCGGCCATGTGGCTTGCGCCCTCGACATGGCGGGCGAGGACGTGGCGGACCGAGCCGCGCGCCTTCAGCGCCGAATAGAAGGGGTTGATCGCTGCGCCCGGTACGCCGAAGGCGCAATCGATGCCTTCCTTCTCCAGAACCAGCACCGCTGCATCGACAGCACGCATTTTAGCCATGGGATTTTCCTCCGTCTCTCGGCAGTGAAGGTATCCCATTCCATTTTTCTTGCAATGGTAAAATGGAAATTGATCCCATTATATGGAAATAAACATTTTCAACGAATCTGGAACAATCGCCGCGGGCCGGCTATGTCATGATGCGGCGGCGAGGGAGGAAGGGTCATGGCTGAGCATCAGGAGAAGACGCGGGGGCGGCCCGGCCGCAAGCCGGCGGAGAATGCGGCGCCCTCCTCCGTCCAGGTGCTGGACAGGAGCCTGAAGCTGCTCGACCTCGTCGCCAGGGCCGACGGCGCGGCGCTGACCGACCTTGCCGACCAGTCCGGCATGGCGCCCTCCACGGTGCACCGGCTGCTGACCTCGCTCGCCCAGCACGGCATGGTGACGCATGACAACGAGACGGGCGCCTGGACCATCGGCGTCAAGGCCTTCGAGATCGGCACCGCCTATCTGCGCTTCCGCAAGCTGGGCACGATCAGCCGGCCGTTCCTCAAGCAGTTGATGGAGGGCTGCGGCGAGACCGCCAATGTCGCCATCGAGGACGACGGCGACGTGGTGTTCATCTCCCAGGTGGAGAGCCATGCGCCGATGCGCGCCTTCTTCCGCCCCGGCCGGCGCGGGCCGATCCACGCCTCCGGCATCGGCAAGGCGATCCTCTCGACCTGGCCGGATGCGCG
>JBDHSZ010000319.1:0-2731 GCA_039812945.1 Shinella sp. | reverse complement strand
GCATAGAACATCAGGTGGCCGCCATCAAGTACCGGAACCGGCATCAGGTTCAGAAGTCCAATGGAAACCGAAAGGACGGCGGCGAGCTGCAGCAATGCGGCAACACCCAGCGTCGCCATCTGGCCGGAGGCCTGCGCCACGCGGATCGGCCCGCCGAGCTGGTCGGCCTTCATCCGGCCCGTCACGAGGTTCGAAAGATAGTCGAACGTGCCGGTCACGATATGCCAGCTCTGCACGACGCCCTGCCCCACGGCCTCCAGCGGACCGTATTCGACCACCCGGAAATTGCCGCTTTCCTGGTTGGTGACGATGCCGATCAGGCCGAGCTCGACCTTGTTGCCGAACTGGTCGGTGATCTCGGTGCGCTTCGGCACCATGGGAAGGTCGATATCCGCGCCGTCGCGCCGCACGGTGACGACGATCTTCATCTCGGGGCGGACGCTGACATAGCGGCGCACGTCGTCGAAGGTGACGACGGGATCGCCGTCGAGCGCGACCAGCAGGTCGCCGGGCTGGACGCCGGCCTCGGCGGCGGCGCTGTCGGGGCGCACCTCGGCGACGATCGGATCGGCGATCTGCCGGCCGTAGATGGAGAACATCACGGCGAAGATGGCGATGGCCAGCACGAAATTGGCGATGGGGCCGGCGGCGACCGTCACGGCCCTTTTCCACAGGGCCGCGCCGAGGAAGGTGCGCTTGCGCACCGCCTCGGGCAAAGCGGCGACGCTGTCATAGTCGGGAATGGAGGCGGGATCGTCGTCGCCGAGGAACTTCACATAGCCGCCGAGCGGGATCGCCGAGAGCTTCCAGCGCGTGCCGTGCCGGTCGGTGAAGCCGATGAGCTCCGGGCCGAAGCCGACCGAGAAGGCCGTGACGCCGATGCCGGACCAGCGGCCGGCGAGATAATGCCCCATCTCGTGCACGAAGACGATCAGCGTCAGCACGACCAGGAAGGGAACGATGTAACCCGTCAGGAAACCGACGGAGCCGGCCAGCATATCCATGATTCCAGTTCCTAATCTGTCGTGGTCACGGGCCGAAAAGGAACACGCCCGCCGGCGTGTTCGCGGAGCCCGACACGATCGCATCGCCAAGCGCAATGAGGAACGCGGCGAAGCAGGCGAAAACAAGGCCATCGACACGGTCCATGACCCCGCCATGTCCCGGAATGAGGCGGCTCGAATCCTTCACGCCGAAGCGGCGCTTGATGAAGGATTCGAAGAGGTCGCCGATCTGGCTGAACACCGAGAGCACCAGCGCGATGGCGGGCACCCACAGGCCGTTCAACGGGAAGAAGGCCATGTGCACCAGCGTGCCGGCGACGACGGCCGAAACCGCGCCGCCGATCGCCCCCGACCAGGTCTTGCCGGGCGAGATGGGCGGCGCCAGCTTCGGGCCGCCGATGGCCCGGCCGATGAAATAGGCCAGGATATCCGTCGCCCAGACCACGGCGAAGATGAAGACCATGGCCGCGAAACCATCGCCGCCCTCGCCGCGGATGGCCGCCAGCGAGATGGCCGTCAGGCCGGAATAGACGATGCCGCCCGGCAGCCAGCCGCTCTTGCGAAGGAAAAGCGCATAGGCGATGCCGGCGGCGGTCGCGGCGATCAGCAGGGGCAAGGCAAGCTCGTCGAAGCCGAAGATGACGAGGCCGGCGATGATGGCGACGGAGAGCCAGCCGAAGGCGTTGCCGCGGAAATCCTCCTCGGCGAGCCGCGTGATGGTCGACCATTCGTAATAGATGAGCAGGGCGATCGCCGCGGCGAGCGCGCGGAAGGCGAGGCCGCCGAACCAGGTCGCGGCGAGCACGACGGCGGCAAGCACGATGCCGGACAGGATGCGCAGGCGCAGTTCACTCTGCATCACGAACCCACCGCAAGCGAGGGAGCCGGCTGCAGCCCGCCGAACCGGCGCTCCCGCATGGCATAGCGCGACAGCGCGGACAGGAAGGTCTCGCGCGAGAAATCGGGCCAGAAATCGGGAATGAACATCAATTCGGCATAGGCCGCCTGCCAGAGCAGGAAATTCGACAGCCGCTCCTCCCCGCTGGTGCGGATGACGAGGTCGGGATCGGGAATGCCCGCCGTATCGAGCGAGGCGGCGATGCGCTCCGGCGTGATGGCGGCGGGTTCGAGCCGTCCCGCCGCGACCTCGGCGGCGAGGTCGCGCATGGCGCGGGCGATCTCGTCGCGCGCGCCGTAATTGAAGGCAATGACCAGCGTGATGCCGCTATTGGCGCGGGTCGTCTCCTCGGCCTCCAGCAGCAGGGGCAGGATGTCGCCCTTCAGGTTCTGCCGGTCGCCGATCACGCGGATGCGCACATTCTGCTTGTGCAGCACGGCGAGATCGCGCCGGATGAAGGTCTTCAGCAAGCCCATGAGGTCGGAGACCTCACTTTCCGGGCGGCTCCAGTTCTCCGAGGAGAAGGCGAAGAGCGTGAGATAGGAGACGCCGCATTCGGCGGCCGTCTTCACCGCCTCGCGCACGGCCTCGACGCCCTTGCGGTGCCCCATGGTGCGCGGCAGGCCGCGCGCATTCGCCCAGCGCCCGTTGCCATCCATGATGATGGCGACGTGAGCCGGTACGGTGCTGGGCGAAAGCTGGTTCATGGGGTATCCGGAAAAGAGGGACGGACGCAGGCGGCGCAAGCCTCAAACCTGCATGATTTCCTTTTCCTTCTCGGCAAGCAAGCGATCGACGTCCAAAATCACGTCGTCCGTCATCTTCTGCA
>JBDHSZ010000318.1:0-2760 GCA_039812945.1 Shinella sp. | reverse complement strand
GCGGTGTCCAGAACGTGGGTCGTGAGCCGGCCGGCTCCGTGCGAATGAGACTGCATGTTTTCCTCCCGAGCACAATGCGCCTGCAATCACTATCCGCCAGCCTCTTTCCACTGAAAAGCGGAAAGATCGTTCGAGACTTTCAAAATTTCCTGGGGAATGGCGCGGGCGATTCCGGGTTAGACATTCGTCGTCAAAACGTTTGGAGGAGCGTTCATGCGATATTGCCGTGACATGCACGGATACGGGCAGACCCCGCCGGCCGCCGAGTGGCCGGGCGAAGCGCGCGTCGCCGTACAGTTCGTTCTCAACTACGAGGAAGGCGGCGAGAACTGCGTGCTGCATGGCGACGCGGCATCGGAGGCGTTCCTGTCCGAGATCGTCGGCGCCGCGCAATGGCCGGGCCAGCGCCACTGGAACATGGAATCGATCTACGAATACGGCGCGCGCGCCGGCTTCTGGCGCCTCCACCGGCTGCTGACGGAGAAGAACGTGCCCGTCACGGTCTACGGCGTCGCCACCGCCCTCAAGCGCTCGCCCGCCCAGGTTGCGGCGATGATCGAGGCCGGCTGGGAGATCGCCTCGCACGGCCTGAAATGGGTCGAGCACAAGGACATGCCGGCGGAAGAGGAGCGCGCGGCCATCGCCGAGGCGATCCGCCTGCACACACTGGTCACCGGCGAGCGGCCGCGCGGCTGGTATACCGGCCGCTGTTCGGTCAACACGGTCGATCTCGTGGCGGAAGAAGGTGGCTTCGACTACATCTCCGACACCTATGCCGACGACCTGCCCTACTGGTACGAGCACGGCGGCAGGCAGCAGCTCATCATCCCCTATACGCTCGACGCCAACGACATGCGCTTCGCCACGCCCCAGGGCTTCAACAGCGGCGACCAGTTCTTCAGCTACCTGAAGGATTCGTTCGACGCGCTCTATGCCGAAGGCGCGGCCGGCAGCCCGAGGATGATGAGCATCGGCCTGCATTGCCGGCTGATCGGCCGTCCCGGCCGCGTCATGGCGCTCGCCCGCTTCATCGACTACGTCAAGAGCCACGAGAAGGTCTGGATCGCCCGCCGCATCGACATCGCCGAGCACTGGGCGAAGACCCATCCGCCGCGCCCGCTCGCCGAGCGTCCCTCGCAGATGACGGAAGACGCCTTCGTCGAGCGCTTCGGCGGCATCTACGAGCATTCGCCCTGGGTGGCGCAGCGCGCGTGGGCGGACGAGCTCTCGCCGGCGAACGACACCGCGGCCGGCCTTGCCGCCGCGCTCGCCTTCCAGTTCCGCGCGGCCAGTGACGAGGAGCGCCTCGGCGTGCTCGTCGCCCACCCGGACCTCGCCGGCAAGCTGGCCGAGGCCAAGCGCCTGACCGCAAGCTCGACCGAGGAGCAGGCCTCCGCCGGCCTCGACGCGCTGACGGACGAGGAGCGTGCCCGCTTCACCGGGCTCAACGACGCCTATGTGCGGACATTCGGCTTCCCCTTCATCATCGCCGTCAAGGACAACACCAAGGCGAGCATCCTCGCCGCCTTCGAGAAGCGCATCGCGAACGACCGCGAGACCGAATTCGCCACCGCCTGCAGGCAGGTGGAACGGATCGGCTTCCTGCGGCTCAAAGCGCTGCTGCCGGCCTGAGCGACGGGACGGCCATGTCGAGCGCCGCCCTGCCCGCGTTTGTCCGCGGAACGATCAATCTTGCCTCGGCGGGTCTCGGGGCGAGGGGCATCCATGCGACGGACGAGTTCTTCGGGCCGCTGTCGCGCATGCTGGCCGACGAGCCCGCCGTCTACCATCCCGGCGTCTACGACGCGCACGGCAAGTGGATGGACGGCTGGGAAACGCGGCGGCGGCGCGGGCCGGGCCATGACCATGCCGTCGTCGCGCTGGCGACCCCCGGCCGGATCCGCGGCTTCGACGTCGACACGGCCTATTTCACCGGCAATTATCCGACGGCCTGCTCCATCGAGGGCTGCCACGCGCCGGCCGGCCCGGACGAGGCGACGGACTGGGTGGAACTGCTCGCGCCGAGCCCGCTCGGGCCGAGCGCCCAGCATTTCTTCGACTGCCCCTCGGACGGGCTCTACAGCCATGTGCGGCTGAGGATCTATCCCGATGGCGGGGTTGCGCGGCTGCGCGTCTATGGTATTCCGGCGCTCGCTCCCGCCGCGGGGCCGATCGACCTCGCCTCCGCCCTTGCCGGCGGGCAGGTGATCGCATTTTCGAACGGGCACTACGGCCACCAGCGCTTGCTTGCGCCCGGCCGCGGCGTCAATATGGGCGACGGCTGGGAGACCAGCCGCCGCCGCGAGCCGGGCCACGAATGGATCGTGGTCAAGCTCGCCACGCGGGCGACGGTGGACAGCATCGTCGTCGACACCGCCCACTTCAAGGGCAACTATCCGGATGCCTGCTCCATGCAGGCCGCCGACCTGACGGGCACGACCGGGGACCTCCCCACCCTTGTCAAAGCCGCGTCGATGTTCTGGCAGGAGATCCTGCCCGAGCAGAAGCTGGCCGCCGACCGTATCCATACGTTCGACGGCGATCTCATAAGACAGGCGGGCGCCGTGACGCATGTCCGCCTGAACATCCATCCGGACGGCGGCATCAGCCGTCTGCGTGTTTTTGGCCATGTGGCCGAGGGAGGAAAGACATGAAGACCATCGAAATCAAACCGCTGACCCGGGAGGCCTTCGCGCCCTTCGGCCAGGTCATCGAGCGCGACGGCGCGCACAATTTCCCGATCAATGCGGGCAAGTGCAC
>JBDHSZ010000317.1:0-2795 GCA_039812945.1 Shinella sp. | reverse complement strand
GCTGAACGGCCTCGACGACATCGGCCTGACGCTGGAGAAGGCCGCGTCCATCGACAGCTTCGAGAAGCAGACCGCCGGCTCGCGCCCCTGGGCGTAAGCCCGTGCGCCGGCTGATATCCTCCGGCTCCCCCTTCGAGGCGACGGCGGGCTATTCGCGCGCCGTCGTTCAGGGCGACTGGTGTTTCGTTTCCGGCACCACCGGCTACGACTACGCCGCCATGACCATGCCCGAGGGCGTGGAGGCGCAGGCGCGCAACTGCCTTTCCACCATCGGCAAGGCGCTGCGGGAGGCCGGCTTCTCCTTCTCCGACGTCGTCCGCTGCCACTATTACGTGACCGAGGCCGCCTTCGCCGACCGGGTCTTCCCGATCCTCGGCGAGACCTTCGGTGAAATCCGCCCGGCCGCCACCATGGTCGTCTGCGGCCTCATCCGGCCGGAAATGCTGATCGAGATCGAGGTCACGGCGTTGCGCCGGAGCTGAGCCGAAAGGCCGGGCTCCTTGCGCGAAATTCTTTCCTCCCGGCGATTTTCCTTGATCGGAAGTTGCGCTAAGAAGCGCGCGACCCTTCCGTGACACCAAGGAAAATCCCATGACAGCGCGTAACCTCCTCCTTCTGCCCGGCGACGGCATCGGCCCGGAAGCCATGGCGGAAGTCCGCAAGATCATCGCCTACATGAACGCCGAGCTCGGCGCGGGCTTTACGACGGACGAGGGCCTTGTCGGCGGCTCGGCCTACGACGCCCACGGCGCGGCGATCTCGGAAGGCGACATGGAGAAGGCGCTGGCGGCAGACGCCGTGCTGTTCGGCGCGGTCGGCGGCCCGAAATGGGACGCCGTGCCCTACGAGGTGCGCCCCGAGGCGGGTCTGCTGCGTCTGCGCAAGGACCTGAAGCTCTTCGCCAACCTGCGCCCGGCCATCTGCTACCCGGCGCTCGCCAATGCATCCTCGCTCAAGCCCGAGCTGGTCGAGGGCCTCGACATCCTCATCGTGCGCGAACTGACCGGCGGCGTCTATTTCGGCGAGCCGAAGGAGATCATCGACCTCGGCAACGGCCAGAAGCGCGGCATCGACACGCAGGTCTACGACACCTACGAGATCGAGCGCATCGCCGGCGTCGCCTTCGAGCTCGCCCGCACGCGCGGCAACCGCGTCTGCTCGATGGAGAAGCGCAATGTCATGAAGTCCGGCGTCCTGTGGAACCAGGTCGTGACCGAGACCCACAAGCGCAGCTATTCCGACGTGCAGCTCGAGCACATGCTCGCCGACGCCGGCGGCATGCAGCTCGTCCGTGCGCCAAAACAGTTCGACGTCATCGTGACGGACAACCTGTTCGGCGACATGCTCTCCGACGTCGCCGCCATGCTGACCGGCTCGCTCGGCATGCTGCCGTCGGCCTCGCTCGGCGCGCCGGACGCCAAGGGCCAGCGCAAGGCGCTCTACGAGCCGGTGCACGGCTCCGCGCCCGACATCGCCGGTAAGGGCATCGCCAACCCCATCGCCATGATCGCCTCCTTCGCCATGTGCCTGCGCTACTCGTTCAACATGGTCACGGAAGCCGACAGGCTGGAAAAGGCGATCGCCGATGTCCTCGACAGCGGCATCCGCACCGGCGACATCATGGCGGACGGCTGCCGCAAGGTCGGCACGGCCGAGATGGGCGACGCCATCCTCGCCGCCTTCCGCAAGCTCTCGGCCTGAGCCGCGACCATCGCTGAAAAGGCTCCCGGCGCGTCCGCGCCGGGAGCCTTTTTCGTTTCCGCCCCTTGAAATGCCGCCTTCCGCCAGCACATGGAGGCAACGCCGCTCTCAAGGGATGCCCATGAACCGATCGCTCGCGACCTCCTCGCTCTGGATCCTCGCCGCCACCGCCGTGCTCGTCGCGGCCCTCGTTCCCCTCGATCCGGTGCTTTCCGAGCGCGCCCAGGGTCTTCCCGGCGCACTCGTCGCCTTCAACGAGCGCATCACCGATTTCGGCACGTTCCGCTGGATGATCTACGGCTCCGGCTTTCTCGTCATCCTCGCCTATGTCGTCGGCCGGGTGAGCGGCAGCGACACGCTGGGCGGAAAAGCGACGACCGGCGGGCGGCTGTCGCTCTATTTCTTCCTGACCATCGGCGCGACGAGCGCCCTCGTGCATCTCTTCAAGCTGGTCGTCGGGCGCGCCCGGCCGGCGCTCTTCGCCGAGCACGGCGCCTACAGCCTGACCCCCTTCGCCTATGACGACCTCTATTCGAGCTTCCCCTCCGGCCATTCGGCGGCGGTCGGCGCGTTCTTCGGGGCCTTCTCCATGCTGGCCCCGCGCCTGCGCCCGCTGTTCCTGATCGGCGCGCTGGCGATCGGCGTCTCGCGCGTCGTCGTCGGCGCGCATTATCCGAGCGACGTCGCCGCCGGCCTGCTGCTCGGGCTGTGGACGGCCGTCGCCGCCGCCTATCTCTTCGCCCGGCGAGGATGGCTCTTCCGCTTCGACGCGCAGGGCTGGCCGCTGCCGAAATCGTTCCTCGCGTCTTCCGGCAAATGAAAAGCCGGCCCGTGTCGCCACGGGCCGGCTCGCCATGAACGGATCGGAAGGGGGGAGATCAATCCATGGCGTTGATGTCGCGGTCCTTCGTTTCCGGCAGGAAGAGAATGCCGATGACGAGGGTGATGCCCGCGAAGACGATGGGGTACCAGAGGCCGTAGTAGATATCGCCCTGGGCCGCGCTCATCGCGAAGGCCGTCGCCGGCAGCAGGCCGCCGAACCAGCCGTTGCCGATATGGTAGGGCAGCGACATGCCGGTGTAGCGGATGCGGGT
>JBDHSZ010000316.1:0-2818 GCA_039812945.1 Shinella sp. | reverse complement strand
ACCGAGCGGCGGTTGATCTTCGCCTTCAGCCCGAGTCCCGTGCGGATGGCCTGGCGCACGCATTCCTCGTTGATCACCGGCAGCATGCCCGGCATCGCCGCGTCGACGAGGCTGACATTGGCGTTCGGCTCGGCGCCGAAGGCGGTGGAGGCGCCGGAGAAGAGCTTGGCCGCCGAGGTCACCTGCGCATGGACCTCCATGCCGATGACGATCTCCCAATCGCCCGTGGCGCCGGCGACGAGGCGCTTCGGATCGGGCGTGCGCGTATCGATGATGCTCATGCGGATTCCGTCGACAAACTGGCTTCGACGGCTTGGCTAGAGCAAAGCGGCAGGCCGCGCAAGGATCAACCCGCCATCCGTACGCCGCGCGGGCAGACGTTCGTCAGGCGGTGGCGATGTAGGTGCGGATCTCCTCCGCCTCGCGCTCCACGTCCTCGATCCGCCGCTTCACCACGTCGCCGATCGAGACGATGCCGACCAGCCGTCCGTCCTTCTCCACCGGGAGATGGCGGAAACGGCCGCGCGTCATGATCTCCATCACCTCATGGACGGTGTGATCCTCGCTGCAGACGCTGACCCGCGCCGTCATGGCGCTCGCCACGTCCTGGCGCACCGCTTCGGGGCCGCTGCGGTCAATGGTGCGCACGATGTCGCGCTCCGAGAGGATGCCGGCGATCGTCCCGTCAGGCCTGACGACGACCAGCGCGCCGATGCGGCGGCCGGCCAGGAGGCCGATGGCGGCGCCAAGGCTCTCCTCCGGGCCGATGGTGACCACCTCGTGGCCTTTCTGTTCCAGGATCGACCTTACCGTCATGGTGACCTCCATTCGCCGTGAAGCCCACACGCTTGAACCCCGCCCATGGTGCCGCGAGGCCAGGTTTTTAGCAAGCGGTCGAAACGCCCCAGTGGGCGTCCTCAGCGGGCGTCCTCAGCGGCCCCGGAGGAAAAGCGGCAGGGCGAAGAAGCCGGCAAGGAAGCCGCCGATATGCGCCTCCCATGCGATCGGGCCGCCGATCTCGGCCTCGCCGAAGCCGAGCCCCGAAGCGAGGTTGACGGCGAACCACACGCCGAGGAAGGCCAGCACGCTGCGCGAGCGCAGCGTTTCAGCGATCGAAAGGACCGGCCCGGCAAAGGCGGCGCGGCCGTCACGGCCGCGGGCGATGGCGAAGCCGAAGCGCGAGGCGGCGCCCATCATGCCGGAGATCGCGCCGGAGGCACCGACGACCGGCGCCATGCCGTCGATATGCGTCACATAGTGCAAGAGCGCTGCCGCAAGCGCCGTCGCCACCCAGAAGGCGAGGAAGCGCGCCGGACCGGTGCGGTTGGCGAGCGGCGAGCCGAAGGCGGCGAGCCAGATCATGTTGACGGCAAGATGCACCCAGCTTCCGTGCAGGAAGGAATAGGTGATGGGGCTGGTGAAGGCATAGATATCAATGAGATAGGCGCCCGAATAGCGCTCAGGGATGAAGGCGGCGCGCGTCATCAGCTCCAGCGCCTGCCGCTCGTCGAGCACGAAGGCGATGAGCAGCTGGACGCCGACGCAGACCGCCACCAGCGCCATGACGACGCCCGGAAGGTTGAATACAGGCTCGCGCCGCCTCGCCTCCCCCTCCCCGCCCGGACCGGATGGGTTTTCCTCGTCGGTCTCGGGATCGCTCAATTCGTCGTTCCTGGGCGGTTGCGCAAGGTGATTCGCCTGCAAGATAGGCCAAGGCGAGCATTCGGCAAAAAAGAAGCCGTCCAGGACGGGTCCTGAACGGCCGGTCGAGCCCCACGCTCCCGAAAATCGACTGACTGGAGTGCCAGAACCGTGCTGCAAACGGTGCCGCGACGTCGTTTAATATGTGACACGGCCCCTGCCGGACGGCAACGGAAACCAATCGTTAACCTTAACGGCCCCGAACCGTGAACAACCCCATATCGGGCTGGCACGAATCCTGCTGCGGAACGCATGTAGTGCATCGGGGGCGCCTCGATGTCCGACGATGATACAGGGAATGGCCGGCAGTGCCGACGGGAGCGCAATGATACAGCACGGATCGATCGAGCTGTTCCGGTATTGGGACAGGCTGAGGGACGGCCGGGCGGCTCCGAAACGCACCGACATCGAGCCGGCGGACATCAAGACCCTGCTCGCCGACACCTTCATCCTGGAGAAGGACGGCCGCGGCGAAGCGGTGTTCCGGCTCGCCGGCACGCGGCTTTGCGCGACCTATGGCCGCGAGCTGAAAGGCTTCTCCTTCCCTTCGCTCTGGGCGCTGAAAGACCAGCGGCTCGTCGCAAGGCTGGCGCACAGCGCCTTCCACGCCAAGTCGATCGTCGTCATCACCTTCTCGGGCGCCAGCCAGCACGGGCGCGGCAATCCGTTCGAGCTGCTGCTTCTGCCGCTCGAGGACGGCGGCAATTCGCCGCGCGCGCTCGGGATCGTCTCGCCGGCGAAGCGCGCCTACTGGCTCGGAAACGACCCGATCGTCGAATCGCGGATCGACACGATCCGCATCGTCGACCCCGACCGCGAGCCGCTGTTCCTCAAGAACCGCCCGGCGTTCAGCGTGCCGGCGACGAGCCCTTCCGCCGACGAGGTGGCAGGGATGCCGGCCGGGCGCGGCCGCCGCATCCGCCACCTCGTGGTCTTCGAGGGCGGACGCGACGAATAGGCCTTCGAACAGGCGTCCGAATATCCCTTCCAGGTCGCCCCGGCTTACCGCTTGTTAACCGGAAAAGTCTTATTCCTTTATCAGGAGTCGTAGCGGCTCACGAAGTGCATGGGCATGGGGCAGCGAGGCCATCATGATATCAGCCGCGATGGAGATTGC
>JBDHSZ010000315.1:0-2821 GCA_039812945.1 Shinella sp. | reverse complement strand
CCGATCTGAATGGGCGAAAATGTCGGCTTCCTCCCAGCCCATCAGGTCGAGGCGCGCGCGCGTGGGCAAGAACTGGAAGCAGGCCTCGGCCTCCTTCATGCGGCCGTCGCGGCGAAGCCGCTCGACCAGCCTGTCGCGGAGCTGGTGCAGGTAGAGGACGTCGGAAGCGGCGTAGTCGAGCTGTTCGGGGCTCAGCGTCTCCGCCGCCCAGTCGGAGGATTGCTGCACCTTGGAGAGACTGACCCCGATCAGCTCGGCGCAGAGGTCCTTCAGCCCGTGCCGGTCGGTGTAGGTGCGCGTCAGGCGCGAGGCGATCTTGGTGCAGAACACCGGCCCCGGCATGACGCCGAAGGCGTTGTAGAGCACGGCGAGATCGAAGCGGCCGTAGTGGAACAGCTTGACGATGCGCCGGTTGCGCAAAAGGGCGACGAGGTTGGGCGCCTTCTTCTGGCCGGCGGCGATCTGGATCACGTCGGCCGAGCCGTCGCCGGGCGAAATCTGCACGACGCAGAGCCGGTCGCGGTGCGGGTTGAGGCCGAGCGTCTCGGTGTCGATCGCGACGGCCTCGACATCGTAGCGGGAAAGATCGGGCAGGTCGTGGCGGTGGAAGCGGACGGTCATCGAGCCTCTCCCTTGTTCACGCCTTCAGCCTGCCTGCCCTATGCGCATCCGCCAGCGCCGCGAGGATGCGGGCCCATGAGCGCTGGCCCTTGTGGAAGGAGGACAGCTCGTATTTCTCGTTCGGCGAATGTACGCGGTCGTCCGGCAGCCCGAAGCCGACCAGGAGCGACTCCATGCCGAGCAGCCTCTGGAAGTCGCCGACGATGGGGATCGAGCCGCCCATCGCGATCATCACCGCCTTCTGCGGCCATTCGGCGTCGAGGGCTGCGCGCGCCGTATTGAGCATCGGCGAATCGTAGGAGAGCTGGATCGCCGGCGAGGTGCCGTGCTCGGCAAAGGCCACCGAGCAGTCGGCGGGGATGCGCTGGCGCACGAAGTCGCGGAAGGCGGCGCGGAGCTTCACCGGGTCCTGCCGGTGCACGAGGCGGAAGGAAACCTTGGCGGACGCCTCCCCCGCGATCACCGTCTTAAAGCCCTTGCCGGTATAGCCGCCGCTGATGCCGTTCACTTCCGCCGTCGGCCGCGCCCAGGTGAGCTCCAGGATCGAGCGGCCCTTCTCGCCCGCCGGGATGGATAGGCCGATGTCGGTGAGGAAGCTTTCCGGGCGGCCGCTCAGGCCCTGCCACATCTTCAGGATGTCGGGCGGCGTCTCCTCGACGCCGTCGTAGAAGCCGGGGATGGTCACCTTGCCGTTGGCATCGTGGAGGTCCGCGAGGATCTTCGAGAGGATGTGGATGGGGTTGGCCGCCGCGCCGCCATAGAGGCCGGAATGCAGGTCCCGGTCGGCCGCGCGCACCGTGATCTCCTCGCCGACGAGGCCGCGCAGGCCGACGCAGATCGCCGGCGTGTCCCGGTCCCACATGCCGGTGTCGCAGACGAGGGCGAAATCGGCCTTCAGCTCCTTGGCGTTCGCCTCGAGGAACGGCTTCAGCGACGGCGAGCCCGACTCCTCCTCGCCCTCGAAAAGCACCGTGACCCGGCACGGCAGCTTGCCCTCGGCCTCTTTGAAGGCGCGGCAGGCCTCCACGAAGGTCATCAACTGCCCCTTGTCGTCGGCCGAGCCACGGCCGGTGATGATCCGGCGCCCCTCCTCGACCGTCTTCACGGCCGGCTGGAACGGGTCGTCGTGCCACAAATCGAGCGGGTCGACCGGCTGCACGTCGTAGTGGCCGTAGAAGAGAACGTGCGGCGCGCCGTCGTCCGGGCCGGGGTGATGGCCGACCACCATCGGATGCCCGCTGGTCTCGCGCACGCTTGCCGAAAAGCCGATGGATTCCAGGTCCTTCACCAGCCATTCCGCCCCCTCCCGGCACGCCTTCGCGTAAGCCGGATCGGTGGAGATCGAGGGGATTTTCAGGAGCCCGAACAGGCGCTCGAGGCTGGCGTCGAGATCGGCGTCCAGCGCGGCGAGGACGGCGGGGTTGATGGCGGACATGCGGCACCTCTTCGATTCTGCGGCGGCACCGTAGGCCGGGCGGGCGGAAACGGAAAGGGCGGGCGGAGCGCAAGCGCAAAAAAGTGCCGCCGTGGCGGAGGGGGAACCACGGCGGCCTTACTCGAAACGATGCGGCAGCCCGGAGAGGGGGATGAGGCTGCCGCAATGTCCGGTTAGGCGGGGGACGGGCCTTTGCCGGACTTCGGCGGTAATTGCCGATGCGTTTCATTTGGTCGCCCGATGATGGCGATTCAAGGGCACGAAGATTACATCTTTGTAACATGCGCGTGAGGACCGCGTGTCAGGAAGCCCTCCGACGCAGCCTCGCGAGAGCCCTTTGCGATGGACAGCGGAGGGCCGCCGGGTTAGGTCCTAGCCGCATGAAGAAAGGCGACCACCTCTTCCTCGTCGACGGCTCCGGCTACATCTTCCGCGCCTACCACGCGCTGCCGCCGCTCACGCGGAAGTCGGACGGGCTGCCGGTCGGCGCCCTTGCCGGCTTCTGCAACATGCTGTGGAAGCTGCTGCGCGAGGCGCGCGACACCTCGGTCGGCGCGACGCCGACGCATTTCGCCGTGATCTTCGACTATTCCTCCAGGACGTTCCGCAACGGCCTCTATTCCGCCTACAAGGCGAACCGCAGCGCGCCCCCGGAGGACCTCGTGCCGCAGTTCGGGCTGATCCGCGAGGCGACGCGCGCCTTCAACCTGCCCTGCATCGAGATGGAGGGGTTCGAGGCCGACGACATCATCGCCACCTATGCGA
>JBDHSZ010000314.1:0-2822 GCA_039812945.1 Shinella sp. | reverse complement strand
GATCCGCATCGGGCTGATCGGCGCCGGCGAGATGGGCACCGATATCGTGACGCAGGTGGCGCGGATGCCGGGCCTCGTCGTCGGCGCCATCGCCGATCGCAAGGCGACCAATGCGCTGAGGGCCGGCGAGATCGCCTATGGCGAGCCCGGCCATGTCGCGGAAGCGGAGAACGACGCGGCGATGACCCGCCTCATGGAAGCGGGTCGCATCGCGGTGACCGGCGATGCCGCGCAGGTGGTGGCGAACGGCCTGATCGACGTGGTGGTGGACGCGACCGGCATCCCCGAGGTCGGCGCCGAGATCGGCCTTGCCGCCATGGAGAACGGCAAGCACCTCGTGATGATGAACGTCGAGGCCGACGTCACCATCGGCGCCTACCTCAAGAGCGAGGCCGACCGGCTGGGCGTCGTCTATTCGCTCGGCGCCGGCGACGAGCCTTCCTCCTGCATGGAGCTGATCGAGTTCGTCTCCGCGCTCGGCTACCCGGTCGTCTCGGCCGGCAAGGGCAAGAACAACCCGCTGCGCTTCGACGCCGTGCCCGAGGACTATGCCGAGGAGGCGAGGCGGCGCAACATGAACGTGCGCATGCTGGTCGAGTTCGTCGACGGCTCCAAGACGATGGTGGAGATGGCGGCGATCGCCAACGCCACCGGGCTGGTGCCCGACCGGCCGGGCATGCACGGCCCGGCGGCCTCGCTGGAGGAACTGGCCACCACGCTGGTGCCTGAGAAGGACGGCGGCCTGCTCTCGCAGGCGGGCTGCGTGGACTATACGGTGGGCAAGGGCGTGGCGCCGGGCGTGTTCGTGGTCGCCGACATGTCGCATCCGCGCCTTTCCGAGCGCATGGAGGACCTGAAGCTCGGCAAGGGACCCTATTTCACCTTCCATCGCCCCTACCACCTGACCTCGCTCGAGGTGCCGCTGACCTGCGCGCGCGTCGTGCTCTACGGCAAGGCCGACATGACGCCGCTGCCGCGGCCCGTCGCCGACGTCTGCGCGGTGGCCAAGAAGGACCTGAAGCCGGGCGACAGGCTCGGCCTCATCGGCGAGCACACCTACCGCGCCTGGACCATGAAGGCGGACGAGGCGCGGGCGGCCGGCGCCATACCGTGCGGCCTGCTGCAGGATGCGACGGTGACGGCGCCGATCGCCAAGGGGGCGCTCATCACTCGTGCGAATGCGTCGACCCGGCCCGGCTCGCGCATCGCCGAGCTGCGCGCGCGGCAGGACCGGATGGTCCATGGCGGCTGAGCGGCGGTTTGCATCGGGGCTTCGTCGTTTTGGGTTGCGTGAGGCGGCGCAAGCCGCTACCCCGCTTGATCGCGAACCAGAGACGCCGGCAGGAACAGCAGGCGCGAACCCTTGGGAGGGCTTGAGATGATTTCGGACAGGACGTTGAAGGCATGGATGGCCGGCATGGCCGGCGCGCTGTTCCTGACGGCGGGCGTGACCGGCGCGGCGGCGGATGCGCCTGCGCCGCTGAACCCGCCGGAAAAGGTGAAGGTCGCCTACGTGCCGATCATGAAGTTCGCCACCATGTATGTGGCGGCCGGCCAGGGCCTGTTCGAGAAATACGGCCTCGACGTCGAGATGGAGAAGGTGAAGTCGGGGACGGAGGCGATCGCCTTCCTGACCCAGGGCAGCGTCGATGTCGGCGGCATCGCCATCGTCACCTCGCTGTGGAACAGCTGGAACCGCGACCTCGACATCAGGGTGATCGCGCCGGGCGGGCTGGAGCCGATGCAGGGCAGCCCGACGGCGCTGCTGGTCGGCACCAAGGCCGGCGAGGTGAAGGACATCGCCGACCTCAAGGGCAAGAAGGTGGGCGTGGCCGGCGGGCCGGGCAGCGGCGGCGAATACCTCGCCGCCAAGGCGCTGGAGCGCGGCAAGCTCACCATCCGCGACGTCGACCTCGTCAACATCGGCAATCCCGACATCCCGGCCGCGCTCGAAGCCGGCTCGGTCGATGCGGCGATCGCCGGCCCGCCCTATTCCACGCAGGCGCTGGAGAAGGGGACGGCGAAGGTGCTGGCCACCGACCTGACGCCCGGCCTGATGACGGTCGCCTTCGTCGGCTCCGGCAAGTTCATCAAGGAACGGCCGGCGGCGGCCGAGCGCTTCGTGCTGGCGCTGACGGAGGCCGCGCGGCTGATGCAGGGCGACGGCTATCTCTCGCCGAAGAACCTCGACGCCTACATGAAATATACGGCCTCGACCGAGGAGGCGCTGCGCAAGACGGCGCCGGCGGTCTACGACCCCAACATGAAGATCCCGGTAGACGGGCTCGCCGACGTGGAGCGGGTGCACCGCGAGAACGGCCGCACCGACTACGACAAGCCGATCGACCTCAAAAAGGTGGTCGACGGGCAGTTCGTGGAAAAGGCCCTCGCGGCCATCGGCGAAGCGAAGAACTGATGGCCGGCCCGACGGGGGCGGGCGGCCGCCGGCCGCCGGTCCCGCGTGGCGCGATCAAAGGGCGCGGGCGATGAGCGGCAGCCCCTCCGAAGCGGCTCCTGCGGCCGCCGCGGGGCCGAAGATCGTCACGCGGGGCGTCTGCAAGGTCTACCAGACGGCCGCGGGGCCGGTGACGGCGGTGGACGATTTCAGCCTCGACGTGGCGGAGGGCGAGTTCGTCTGCATCGTCGGCCCTTCCGGCTGCGGCAAGTCCACCTACCTGAGGATGCTGGCGGGCCTCGACGGCCACAGCTCCGGCACCATCCACATCCGTCCGGGAAGCGACCCGAGGAAGCCGCTGAACAGCGTCGTCTTCCAGGAATATGCGGTGTTCCCGTGGAAGACGGTGATCGACAACGTCGCCTTC
>JBDHSZ010000313.1:0-2830 GCA_039812945.1 Shinella sp. | reverse complement strand
GACGTGCTGTCGAGCGAGCTGCTCGGCTCGATCCTCGAGGCGCGCCGCACCGTCGAGCCGGCCGCCGCCTTCCTCGCCGCCGCGCGCGCCACGGCGCAGGAGATCGCCGATCTCGAGCGCGCCTGCGACGAGATGGGCGCGGCAGAGGGCGATCTCGAAGCCTTCACCGCCGCCGATGCGCGTTTTCACGAGACGCTGCTGAAGGCGAGCCACAACAAGGTCTTCCACCAGCTCTCCTCCATCATCCATGCCGCGCTTTCCCATGCGCTGCAGGCCTCCAACCGCGCGGCGGTCCGGCGCGACGAGGCGCTGCAGGCGCACCGCGAGCTGGTCGACGCGCTGCGGCTGCGCGACGGCGCGCGGGCCGAGGCCTGCTCGCGCGGCATCCTCGACCTTGCCGCCCGCGACCTTTCCACCCTGATGGACGGCGCGCGCGAGACCTGACGAACCCCGCCGGCGCAGGCCCGCGGCCAGAAGAACCGACGAGGGACGGAAATCCATGAAGATCACGAAGCTGACGACCCATATCGTTCCGCCGCGCTGGCTGTTCCTGAAGGTCGAGACGGACGAGGGCATCGCCGGCTGGGGCGAGCCGGTGGTGGAAGGGCGGGCGCTGACGGTGCAGGCGGCGGTGCACGAGCTTGCCGATTACCTCGTCGGCAAGGACCCGCTGATGATCGAGGATCACTGGCAGGTGATGTATCGCGGCGGCTTCTATCGCGGCGGCGCGGTGCACATGTCGGCCATCGCCGGCATCGACCAGGCGCTGTGGGACATCAAGGGCAAGGCCTATGGCCAGCCGGTCCATGCGTTGCTCGGCGGCCAGGTGCGCGACCGGATCAAGGTCTATTCGTGGATCGGCGGCGACCGGCCCTCCGACGTCGCCAGCAATGCCCGCGAGGTCGTGGCGCGCGGCTTCAAGGCGATCAAGCTCAACGGCTGCGAGGAGATGCAGATCGTCGATAGCTGGGCGAAGGTGGAGAAGGCGGTGGAGACCGTCGCCGTCATCCGCGAGGCGATCGGCCCGCATATCGGCATCGGCATCGACTTCCACGGCCGGGTGCACCGGCCGATGGCCAAGGTGCTGGCGAAGGAACTGGAACCGTTCAAGCTGATGTTCATCGAGGAGCCGGTGCTCTCGGAGAACCGCGAGGCGCTGAAGGAGATCGCCAGCCATTGCTCGACGCCGATCGCGCTCGGCGAGCGGCTCTATTCGCGCTGGGACTTCAAGTCGGTGCTCGCCGACGGCTATGTCGACATCCTCCAGCCGGACCTGTCGCATGCCGGCGGCATCACCGAATGCCGCAAGATCGCGGCGATGGCGGAGGCCTATGACGTGGCGCTGGCGCCGCATTGCCCGCTGGGCCCCATCGCGCTCGCCGCCTGCCTGCAGGTCGACGCCGTCTCGCACAATGCCTTCATCCAGGAGCAGAGCCTCGGCATCCACTACAACAAGGGCAACGACATCCTCGACTACATCTCCAACAAGGAGGTGTTCCACTATGCCGACGGCTTCGTGTCGATCCCGCAGGGCCCTGGGCTTGGCGTGGAGGTGGACGAGCAATATGTCATCGAGCGGGCGAAGGAAGGCCATCGCTGGCGCAATCCCGTCTGGCGCCACGAGGACGGCAGCGTGGCGGAATGGTGAGGCGGCTCTTCGCGCCCGGGGCCGGTGGACGGAGCCGGCGATAGTGCCTATGTCTTACGGGCACATCACGAAGGAGAGATCATGCGTCCCATTTCCGGCTTCATCGCCGCCGCTTTCGCCGTTCTGCTGCTGGCAGGCTGCAACACCTCGGCCGGCGACAATGTCAATTACGCACGTCCCGCAGATACGGGCGGCGTTCGCGTGCCGCTGAACTGACCGGCGGCATCTTGGACAACGAAAAGCCGGCCCGTGGTGAACGGGCCGGCTTTCTTGTTTTCGGGGGCCGAAGGCCTAGTGGCTGTCGGCCATGCGGGCCGCGTCGATCGCCGACGACTGGTCGTAGCCGAGGCCGTTGAAGAAGGCGTTCAGCAGCACGGCCGCGATCGAGGCGAGAACGATGCCCGATTCGATGATCGGATGGATCGCGTGGGGCAGCCACATCAGGTAGTTCGGCGCCAGCAGCGGGATGAGGCCGAAGCCGATGGACACGGCAACCACGAAGAGGTTGTTGCGCGAGGTCTTGAAGTCCACCGTCGTCAGGATGCGCACGCCCGTCGCCGCGACCATGCCGAACATGACGAGGCCGGCGCCGCCGAGCACGAAGGTCGGCACGGCTTCCACCAGGGCGCCCATCTTCGGGATGAGGCCGAGCACGATCATGATCACGCCGGCGGCGACGCAGACATAGCGGCTCTTGACGCCGGTGACGCCGACGAGACCGACATTCTGCGAGAAGCTCGTATAGGGGAAGGTGTTGAACAGGCCGCCGATCATCGTGCCGATGCCGTCGACGCGCAGGCCCGAGGTGAGCTGCTGCTGGCCGATCGGCCGGTCGGTGATCTCGCCGAGGGCGAGGAACATGCCGGTCGATTCGATCATGACGACGATCATGACGAGCGTCATGGTGGCGATGAGGATCGGATCGAAGATCGGCATGCCGAAGCGCAGCGGCGTGACGACGGCGAACCAGCCGGCATCGGCCACGCGGTCGAAATGCATCATGCCGAGGATCGACGCGGCGAGGCAGCCGATGATGACGCCGCTGAGGACGGCGATATTGGCGATCAGGCCGCGGCCGTAACGGGCGATGAGCAGGATGGAGATCAGCACCAGCGCCGAAAGGGCGATATGCATCGGCTCGGCATAGCTCGGGTTGGAGACGGTCGGCGCGATGACGAAGCC
>JBDHSZ010000312.1:0-2858 GCA_039812945.1 Shinella sp. | reverse complement strand
GAGGGCCACTGGCCCACGAAGGAGATAGGCATGAACCAAGAGGTCATGAACCTTTTCAACCCGCAGGTGCCTGCGCAGACGTTCGATTCCATCCGTATCTCGATCGCGTCGCCGGAAAAGATCCTGTCCTGGTCCTACGGCGAGATCAAGAAGCCGGAAACCATCAACTACCGCACGTTCAAGCCGGAACGCGACGGCCTGTTCTGCGCGCGCATCTTCGGCCCGATCAAGGACTACGAGTGCCTGTGCGGCAAGTACAAGCGCATGAAGTACAAGGGCATCATCTGCGAAAAGTGCGGCGTCGAGGTCACGCTGTCGCGCGTTCGCCGCGAGCGCATGGGCCATATCGAGCTCGCCGCGCCCGTCGCCCATATCTGGTTCCTGAAGTCGCTGCCCTCGCGCATCGCCACGCTGCTCGACATGACGCTGAAGGATGTCGAGCGCGTTCTCTATTTCGAGAACTACATCGTGACGGAGCCGGGCCTGACCGCGCTCAAGGAAAACCAGCTTCTTTCCGAAGAAGAATACATGATCGCCGTCGATGAATATGGTGAAGACCAGTTCACGGCGATGATCGGCGCCGAGGCCATCTACGAGATGCTCGCCTCGATGAACCTCGAAAAGATCGCCGGCGACCTTCGCTCGGATCTGGCAGACACCACGTCGGAGCTGAAGCAGAAGAAGCTGATGAAGCGCCTGAAGATCGTCGAGAACTTCATGGAGAGCGGCAACCGCCCGGAATGGATGATCATGAAGGTCGTTCCGGTGATCCCGCCGGACCTGCGCCCGCTCGTCCCGCTGGACGGCGGACGCTTCGCGACGTCGGACCTCAACGATCTCTATCGCCGCGTCATCAACCGCAACAACCGTCTCAAGCGCCTCATCGAGCTGCGCGCGCCGGGCATCATCATCCGCAACGAGAAGCGCATGCTTCAGGAATCGGTTGACGCCCTGTTCGACAACGGCCGCCGCGGCCGCGTCATCACCGGCGCGAACAAGCGTCCGCTGAAGTCGCTCAGCGACATGCTCAAGGGCAAGCAGGGCCGCTTCCGCCAGAACCTGCTCGGCAAGCGCGTCGACTATTCCGGCCGTTCGGTCATCGTGACGGGCCCGGAACTGAAGCTGCACCAGTGCGGCCTGCCGAAGAAGATGGCGCTCGAACTGTTCAAGCCGTTCATCTACGCCCGCCTCGACGCCAAGGGTTTCTCCTCGACCGTCAAGCAGGCCAAGAAGCTGGTCGAGAAGGAAAAGCCGGAAGTCTGGGATATCCTCGACGAGGTCATCCGCGAGCATCCGGTCCTCCTGAACCGCGCCCCGACGCTGCACCGCCTCGGCATCCAGGCCTTCGAGCCGATCCTCGTCGAAGGCAAGGCGATCCAGCTCCATCCGCTCGTCTGCACGGCCTTCAACGCCGACTTCGACGGCGACCAGATGGCCGTCCACGTCCCGCTCTCGCTGGAAGCCCAGCTCGAAGCGCGCGTGCTGATGATGTCGACCAACAACATCCTGCATCCGGCGAACGGCGCACCGATCATCGTTCCCTCGCAGGACATGGTTCTCGGCCTCTACTATCTGTCGATCATGAACCAGAACGAGCCGGGCGAGGGCATGGCCTTCTCCGACATGGGCGAACTGCACCATGCGCTCGAAAGCAAGGTCGTCACGCTGCATGCCAAGATCAAGGGCCGCTACAAGTCGGTCGACGGCGACGGCAAGCCCTACACGAAGATCTTCGAGACGACGCCAGGCCGCATGATCATCGGCGAGCTGCTGCCGAAGAACGGCAACATCCCGTTCGACATCTGCAACCAGGAAATGACCAAGAAGAACATCTCCAAGATGATCGACACGGTCTACCGCCATTGCGGCCAGAAGGACACGGTCATTTTCTGCGACCGCATCATGCAGCTCGGCTTCTCCCATGCCTGCCGCGCCGGCATTTCCTTCGGCAAGGACGACATGGTCATCCCGGCCTCGAAATATACGATCGTCGAGCAGACCGAAAACCTCGTCAAGGAATACGAGCAGCAGTACAATGACGGCCTGATCACCCAGGGCGAAAAGTACAACAAGGTCGTCGACGCCTGGGGCAAGGCCACCGAGAAGGTCGCCGATGAGATGATGCAGCGCCTGAAGGCCGTCGAGTTCAAGGAAGACGGCCGCCAGAAGCAGATGAACTCGATCTATATGATGAGCCATTCGGGTGCCCGCGGCTCGCCGAAGCAGATGTCGCAGCTCGGCGGCATGCGCGGCCTGATGGCCAAGCCCGACGGCTCGATCATCGAGACGCCGATCACGTCGAACTTCAAGGAAGGCCTTACCGTCAACGAGTACTTCAACTCGACGCACGGCGCCCGCAAGGGCCTGGCCGACACCGCGCTCAAGACGGCGAATTCGGGCTATCTGACCCGCCGTCTGGTCGATGTCGCCCAGGATTGCATCGTCACGCATGTCGACTGCGGCACCGACAAGGGCCTGACCATGACGGCGATCGTCGACGCCGGTCAGGTCGTGGCCTCGATCGGCCAGCGCATCCTCGGCCGCACGGCGCTCGACGACATCGACAACCCGGTCACCGGCGAGCGTATCGTCGATGCCGGCAAGATGATCGACGAGGCCAATGTGGTGGCGATCGAGAAGGCCGGCATCCAGTCCGTCCGCATCCGTTCGGCGCTGACCTGCGAGATCCGCACCGGCGTCTGCGGCGTCTGCTACGGCCGCGACCTCGCGCGCGGCACCCCGGTCAATATCGGTGAGGCTGTCGGCGTCATCGCCGCGCAGTCGATCGGCGAGCCGGGCACGCAGCTCACCATGCGCACCTTCCACCTGGGCGGCACGGCGACCGTGGTCGACCAGTC
>JBDHSZ010000311.1:0-2880 GCA_039812945.1 Shinella sp. | reverse complement strand
TCTCCATTCATGAAAGGACATCTCGATGTCGATCACTGCTGAGCGCAAGGCTGCGCTGATCAAGGAATACGCCACCAAGGAAGGCGACACCGGTTCTCCGGAAGTACAGGTCGCGATCCTGACCGAGCGTATCAACAACCTGACCGGCCACTTCAAGGACCACAAGAAGGACAACCACTCCCGTCGTGGTCTTCTGACGCTGGTCTCCAGCCGCCGCTCGCTTCTTGACTACCTCAAGAAGAAGGACGAATCCCGTTACAGCAAGCTGATTGCTGCTCTCGGCATCCGCCGCTAAGCCATTCGGCGGGCGTTCCCTGCGAGCGCCCGCCGCTTTCATTCGCGGAAGCAGATTCCGCCGTTCCGTTCCGCCAGTGCCGGTTGCGACCGCCTCGCGAAACGGGATTTTCCAGCAGGCCGGATGGGCCGGTCCTGCGGAACCAACCGATGGCCTGTCATGGGGCAGGATTGCAGGATGCTTCGGGCGCGCGCCGCCTCAAGGGAAGCCTCCCGCTGTCTTGCCCATGGCGCGTCACGAACGCGGATAGACCACCTGCGCCTTTCCGGGCGGCGGTGCGCGTATCCGTCAAGAAGGACAAGACATGTTCGATACCCATACGGTTGAAATCGAATGGGCCGGCCGCCCGCTCAAGCTGGAAACCGGCAAGATCGCCCGTCAGGCCGACGGCGCGGTTCTGGCGACCTACGGCGAGACCGTCGTTCTCGCCACCGTCGTTTCCGCCAAGGCGCCGAAGGCCGGCCAGGATTTCTTCCCGCTCACCGTCAACTACCAGGAAAAGACCTATGCCGCCGGCAAGATCCCCGGCGGCTACTTCAAGCGTGAAGGCCGTCCGTCGGAGAAGGAAACGCTGGTTTCCCGCCTGATCGACCGCCCGATCCGCCCGCTCTTCCCGGAAGGCTACAAGAACGACACCCAGGTCGTCGTCACGGTCGTCCAGCATGACCTCGAGAACGATCCCGACGTCCTGTCGATGGTCGCCGCCTCCGCGGCGCTGACGATTTCCGGCGTTCCCTTCATGGGCCCGGTCGGCGCGGCTCGCGTCGGCTACATCAACGGCGAATACGTCCTCAACCCGCATCTCGACGAGATGGACGAATCGGTCCTCGACCTCGTCGTCGCCGGCACGCAGGACGCCGTGCTGATGGTCGAGTCGGAAGCCAAGGAACTCAGCGAAGAGATCATGCTCGGCGCCGTCATGTTCGGCCACAAGGGCTTCCAGCCGGTCATCGACGCGATCATCAAGCTCGCCGAAGTCGCCGCCAAGGAACCGCGCGACTTCAACCCGGAAGACTATTCCGAGCTCGAGGCCGAGATGCTCGGCCTTGCCGAGACCGAACTGCGCGCCGCCTACAAGATCACCCAGAAGGCCGACCGCTACGCCGCCGTCGACGCCGTCAAGGCCAAGGTCAAGGCGCATTTCTTCCCGGAAGGCGTCGAGCCGAAATACACCGCCGAAGTCATCGGCGCGGTCTTCAAGCACCTGCAGGCCAAGATCGTCCGCTGGAACATCCTCGACACCAAGAGCCGCATCGACGGCCGTGACCTCGAGACCGTCCGCCCGATCGTCTCGGAAGTCGGCGTCCTGCCGCGTACGCACGGCTCGGCGCTCTTCACCCGCGGCGAGACGCAGGCGATCGTCGTCGCCACGCTCGGCACCGGCGAGGACGAGCAGTATGTCGACAGCCTGACCGGCATGTACAAGGAACGCTTCCTGCTGCATTACAACTTCCCGCCCTATTCGGTCGGCGAGACGGGCCGCATGGGCTCCCCGGGCCGCCGCGAGATCGGCCACGGCAAGCTCGCCTGGCGCGCCATCCGCCCGATGCTGCCGACGGCGGAACAGTTCCCCTACACGCTGCGCGTCGTCTCCGAGATCACCGAGTCGAACGGCTCGTCCTCGATGGCGACGGTCTGCGGCACCTCGCTCGCCCTCATGGACGCCGGCGTTCCGCTGGCAAAGCCGGTCGCCGGCATCGCCATGGGCCTGATCCTCGAAGGTGATCGCTTCGCGGTTCTCTCCGACATCCTCGGCGACGAGGACCATCTCGGCGACATGGACTTCAAGGTCGCCGGCACCGCCGACGGCATTACCTCGCTGCAGATGGACATCAAGATCGCCGGCATCACCGAGGAGATCATGAAGGTCGCGCTCAACCAGGCGCAGGGCGGCCGCAAGCACATCCTCGGCGAGATGGCCAATGCCATCTCCGAAGGCCGCAGCCAGCTCGGCGAATTCGCGCCGCGCATCGAGGTCATGAACATCCCGGTCGACAAGATCCGTGAAGTCATCGGCACGGGCGGCAAGGTCATCCGCGAGATCGTCGAGAAGACCGGCGCCAAGATCAACATCGAGGACGACGGCACGATCAAGATCGCCTCCTCCTCCGGCAAGGAGATCGAGGCGGCCCGCAAGTGGATCCACTCCATCGTCGCGGAACCGGAAGTCGGCATGATCTACGAAGGCACGGTCGTCAAGACCGCCGACTTCGGCGCCTTCGTCAACTTCTTCGGCCCGCGCGACGGCCTCGTGCACATCTCGCAGCTCGCCCAGGAGCGCGTCGCCAAGACCTCCGACGTCGTCAAGGAAGGCGACAAGGTCTGGGTCAAGCTGATGGGCTTCGACGAGCGCGGCAAGGTCCGCCTCTCCATGAAGGTCGTCGACCAGGCGACCGGCAAGGAAATCGCCGCCGACAAGAAGGGCGACGGCGAAGCCGCCGAGTAATCGGACACCAATGCATGAAGGGGGCGCGGAGCGGCACGTTCCGCGCCCCTTTTCTTTTTAGTTGACCAATCATCCGCCGAAAGCCGACCATGACCCGCGACGCCCTGAAAACCCTGTTCCATCCCTTCGCCTCCGGCAC
>JBDHSZ010000310.1:0-2917 GCA_039812945.1 Shinella sp. | reverse complement strand
GTCGTCGGCATCTTCCTCGATCCCGAGAGCGTGGCGGTCTATTTCGCGGCGGCCAAGACCATGGCGCTGGTGCATTTCGTCTTCTTCTCGGTGAAGGCGGCGGCCGCGCCGCGCTTTTCGGCGCTGTTCTCCTCCGGCGACCGGCTGGCGCTCGCCCGCTTCGCCGGCGAGACGGTGCGCTGGAGCTTCTGGCCGTCGCTCGCCGTGGGGCTCAGCGTGCTGGCGCTCGGCCATTTCCTGCTGTCGCTGTTCGGGCCGGCCTTCACGGCGGGCCACAGCCTGATGGCCGTGCTCTTCGCCGGTATCATGGCCAAGGCGCTCGTCGGCCCCGGCGAGGTGCTGCTCACCATGTCCGGCGAGCAGCGGCTCTGCGTCGGCGTCTATGCCGTGGCGCTTTCCGCCAACATCGTCTTCAACGTCACGCTCATCCCGCTCCTCGGCGTGATGGGCGCGGCCATCGCCACGGCCGGCGCCATGGTCGTGGAGGCGGTGCTGCTGCATCTCGTCGTCCGCGCCAGGCTCTCGATCGTTCTCTTCGCCTTCGCCGATCCGGTGACGGCGAGCCTCAGCAACGGGATGGACCACCATGACCGATAGCCACGGCATCGACCATGCGATCGCGGCCGGGCGCGCCCAGGCCGCCCTTCCGCCGGCCGCCCCGCATGCGCAGCCGCCGGCCGACCAGCGTATCGGCACCGGAAAGCCGGGCCGCTCGCTCGCGCTCTACCCGGCGACGGCCGGCTACGAGCTGCAGCAGGAGCTCGATTTCCTGTCGAACCGCGTCATGGAGCCGAACGTCTTCTTCACCGGCCGCTTCCTCGCGCCCGCCATGCCGCGGCTGGAGGACCGCACGGTGCGCCTCGCCGTCATCCGCGACGAGGACGGCGGGCGCAGCCGCCTGCGCTTCCTGATGCCCTTCTCGGTGGAGAAGCCGGGCTTTTCCATCGGTTCCAGCATCCTGCGCGCCTGGTCCAATCCGTTTGGCCCGCTGGGCACGCCGCTGGTCGACGCCGAGGATGCCGCCGAAACGCTCGACAACCTGCTGGAGGCGCTCGGCGGCGGCCAGGCCGGCCTGCCGCCGATCCTCGTCCTGCCCGATCTGCGCCTTGCCGGCCCCTTCGCGCAGTTGATCCGCGCCATCGCGATCGGCCGGAACCTGCCCGTCACGGTCACCGGCGCCTACCGGCGGCCGATGCTGGAAAGCCTGCTCGACGGCCAGGCCTATCTGCAGCATGCCATCTCGCCGGCGCATTTCCGCGAGCTGCGCCGGCAATGGCGCAAGCTCGACCAGCTTGGCGCGCTCAGCTACAACGTCGCCCGCCAGCCGGCCGATATCCGCATGCGCATGGAGGAGTTCCTGCTGCTGGAGGCGTCCGGCTGGAAGGGCAAGGCCCGCACGGCGATGATCAACGACCGCTACCGCGCCGCCTTCGCCCGCGAAGCGATCTCCAATCTCGCCGAGACGGACGGCGTGCGCATCCACACGCTCGACCTCGACGGCCGCGCCATCGCCTCCATGGTCGTCTTCCTGACGGGGGGCGAGGCCTATACGTGGAAGACCGCCTATGACGAGGATTTCGCGAAATATTCGCCGGGCAAGCTGCTCGTGGCGGAACTGACCGAATGGCACCTCGACGACGCCAATATCCTGCGCTCGGATTCCTGCGCGGTGCCGGACCATCCGGTCATGAGCCGCTTCTGGGAGGAGCGCGAGGACATGGGCACGCTGGTCATAGGCCTGCAGCAGAACCGCGACCGCGACGTGCGGCAGGTGGCGGCCCAGCTCCACCTCTATCGCAACACCCGCAACGTGGCGCGGCTGCTGCGCGAGAAAATCCGCTCGCTGGCGAAGCGCTGATCAGGCGGCGAACGACGTCTCCTCCGCCGCCCGCTTGCGCAGCAGGTGGCGGATGACCTTGCCGGAGGTGGTCAGCGGCAGCGAATCGACGAATTCCACCTCGCGCGGATATTCGTGCATCGAAAGCCGCGACTTCACCCAATCGCGGATATCCGCGGCGAGCGCCGGCGAGGGGGCGTGGCCGGGCCGCAGCATCACATAGGCCTTGACGATCTCGGTGCGCACCGGGTCCGGCTTGCCGACGGCGGCGGCGAGCTGCACGGCCGGGTGGCCGGCAAGGCAATCCTCGATCTCGCTCGGCCCGATGCGGTAGCCGGAGGAGGTGATGACGTCGTCGTCGCGGCCGAAGAAGGTGACGTAGCCCTCCTCGTCCATGCGGCCGAGATCGCCCGTCGTCATCCAGTCGCCGATGAACTTGTCCGCCGTCGCCTTGTCGTTCCGCCAGTAGCCTAGGAACATGACGGGGTCGGGACGCCGCACCGCGACCTGGCCCACCGTGCCGCGCGGCACTTCCCGGCCCTCGGCGTCGATGATGGCGACGACATGGCCCGGCACCGCCTTGCCGATCGGCCCCGGCCGCGAGACGCCGAGCTTGCCGATCGAGCCGAGCACGATGTTGCATTCGGTCTGGCCGTAGAATTCGTTGATGGTGATGCCGAGCGTGTCGCGCACCCATTCCCAGGTCTCGCGTCCGAGCGATTCGCCCGCCGAGCCGATGGTGCGCAGGTTGAGCCGGTATCTTTCCCGCGGGGCGGCGACCGTCTTCATCAGCCGCAGGGCCGTCGGCGGGATGAAGGCGTTGCGCACGTCCATGTCCTGCATGATGCGATAGGCCATGTCGGGATCGAACTTCTGGCCGGGCGAGGAGACGACGGGCACGCCGAGCAGCAGCGCCGGCAGCAGCACGTTGAGGAGGCCTCCCGCCCAGGCCCAGTCCGAGGGCGTCCAGATGCGGTCGCCGGGCTGCGGCAGGAATTCGTGATGCATCTGGAAGCCCGGCACATGGCCGAGCAGCACGCGATGGCCGTGCAGCGCGCCCTTCGGCGGGCCGGTCGTGCC
>JBDHSZ010000309.1:0-2925 GCA_039812945.1 Shinella sp. | reverse complement strand
GTGGAAACGGGCATTCAGCACCGCGAACAGCTTTGCCGGCTTGCCGGCGCGGGCCGCGGCATACAGCTTCCGCATCGACTTGGGATCGGTGAAGTCGATCTGCTTGTAACCGTGCTTCTTCAGATAGTCGGCGAGCACTTCCGATTTCTCGATCGAGGCGGTGCCGACCAGCACCGGCTGCATCCGCGCGTTGGCGCGCTCGACCTCGGCCAGGATCGCGGCGTACTTCTCGTTCTGGGTCCGGTAGACCTCGTCGTCCTCGTCGAGGCGCGCGATCGGCAGGTTGGTCGGAATCTCGACCACCTCGAGCTTGTAGATGTCGGCCAGTTCGTCGGCTTCCGTCGCCGCGGTGCCGGTCATGCCCGCAAGCTTCTTGTACATCCGGAAGTAGTTCTGGAAGGTGATCGAGGCGAGCGTCTGGTTCTCCGGCTGTACCGGCTGATGCTCTTTGGCCTCCAGCGCCTGATGCAGGCCTTCCGAATAGCGGCGGCCCGGCATCATGCGGCCGGTGAACTCGTCGATGATGATGACTTCGCCGTCGCGGACGATGTAGTCCTTGTCGCGGGTGAACAGCGAGTGGGCGCGCAGCGCCTGGTTGATGTGGTGCACGACGGAGACGTTCTCGACGTCGTAGAGCGAATCGCCCTTGAGCTGGCCGGCCTCGCGCAGCAGCGTCTCGATCTTCTCCATGCCGGCCTCGGTGAGCGTCACCGCGCGCTGCTTCTCGTCGACCTCGTAGTCGGTCACCTTCTCCAGGCTCGGCATGAAAGTGTCGATGGTATTGTAGAATTCGGAGCGGTCGTCGAGCGGGCCGGAAATGATCAGCGGCGTGCGTGCTTCGTCGATCAGGATCGAGTCGACCTCGTCGACGATGGCGAAGAAGTGCGGGCGCTGGACCATGTCCTCCAGGCGGTACTTCATATTGTCGCGCAGATAGTCGAAGCCATATTCGTTATTGGTGCCGTAGGTGATGTCGCAGGCATAGGCCGCCTTGCGCTCGGCATCGTCGAGGCCGTGAACGATCACGCCGGTGGTCAGCCCGAGGAAGGAGTAGATCTGCGCCATCCAGGCGGCGTCGCGGCGGGCGAGATAGTCGTTGACGGTGACGACGTGGACGCCCTTGCCGGCGAGCGCGTTGAGATAGACCGCAAGGGTTGCGACCAGGGTCTTGCCTTCGCCGGTCTTCATCTCGGCGATGTCGCCCTCGTGCAGCACCATGCCGCCGATCAACTGCACGTCGAAGTGGCGCTGGCCGAGCGTTCGCTTGCCGGCCTCGCGCACGGTAGCGAAGGCGGGAACGAGGAGGTCGTCGAGGGTCGCCCCGTTGGCGAGCTGCTGCCTGAATTCGGCGGTGCGCGCCCGCAGCGCCTCGTCGGATAGCGCGGCGACTTCGGGTTCGAGGGCGTTGATGGCCTTGACGCGGGACTGGTATCCCTTGACCCGCCGATCGTTGGCGGAACCGAAAAACTTGCGGGCAAGCGCGCCGATCATGCCTTATTCCTGTCTTCGCGGTTCGGCGTTGCAGCCATGTGATCGTCTCCCGGTGTCCGAAGCCGAAGTTCGCCCTAATTCTGCAGCGCCTTCCATGGCGAACTTCGGATTCATAGGGACATTAGCAAGCTAGCTTCTGATTCCGGCGTGGTTTGGATTCGGAAATTCGCCTGCAGAATTCGCCAGGACCGGCGAAGCGAACTTCAAAACCACCACACCGGCCGCCCATCAACTCACCTCATCGTGACGCCTCAGGGCTGGAAGTCCCGGAAGCCTGGAAGTCCCGGAAGCCGAGCATCCACGTCATGGATTGAAAGCCGTCATGGATTGGAAGTCGTCATGGATTGAAAATCGTCATGGGTTGAGATTCGGCGACTGGGGTTCAATCGCAAAAGCACAGCCAAAACCCGCCTCTGCTGCCGGCCCGGTCCGGCAGAGATATGGCCCACCTTGTGGGTTGTCAACGGTCGCCGAACCACCGCTCCGAGGCGCCCGAGGTGGAAACCCGCGGCCGCCTACCTGTCCGTGAATTCATGATTTTGACAGAGTTTTCGCGTTGCCAAGGCCGCACGATTAAGCGAGTGTCCGCCGTCCCAAAACCCCTCCTCCTGGAGATCAAGGACTTCCCATGACCACCTCAATGCCCGCAACGAAACACAGCCTGCGCGTTCGCCTGGCCTCGTCCGCCCTCGGCGGCTGCCTGGCGGTGGCCCTGCTCGCCGCCACGCCGGTCCGCGCAGATGATTCGAACCCCGTGCTGGCGAAGGTTAACGGCTCCGAGATCCGCCAGAGCGACGTCAATGTCGCTGAAGAGGAATTGGGCCCGAGCCTCGCGCAGATGGACCCGGCCGCCAGGCAGGACAACGTGCTGTCGTTCCTGATCGACATGAAGATCATCGCCAAGGCCGCCGAGGACAAGAAGATCGAAAACACCGAGGACTTCAAGAAACGGCTCGCCTTCGCCCGCGACCGTCTTTTGATGGACAAGCTGCTGGCGTCCGAGGGCAAGGCGGCGCTCACCCCCGACGCCATGAAGGCGGTCTATGAGGACGCCTCCAAGCAGATCACCAGCGAACAGGAAGTGCATGCGCGCCACATCCTGGTGCCGACCGAGGAAGAAGCCAAGAAGATCGAGGACCAGTTGAAGAAGGGCGCGGACTTCGCCGAACTGGCCAAGAAGGAATCCAAGGATCCCGGCGCATCCGACGGCGGCGACCTCGGCTTCTTCACCAAGGATCAGATGGTGCCGGAATTTTCCAAGGTCGCCTTCGAGCTGGAGCCCGGCAAGATTTCCGATCCGGTCAAGACCCAGTTCGGCTGGCACATCATCAAGGTCGAGGAGAAGCGCACCCGCAAAGCCCCCGACTCCGATCAGGTCAAGTCCCAGATCGAACAGTACGTGACGCGCAAGGCGCAGGCCGACTACGTCGCCAA
>JBDHSZ010000308.1:0-2945 GCA_039812945.1 Shinella sp. | reverse complement strand
CACCCCCGCCGGTTTCGCCGTGAAAGGCTGACGAAGACGGGCCGGACGGGTGGGAAGCTCGCCTGCCGTTTCGTTGGCCACGGGGAGAAACCGGAAAAACCCCCGTGTTCTCCATCTCCGTCGCGTCCGGTTGACACGGCCCGCCTTCTCTTGGCAAACCTTTCGGCGGGTGGATTGTTCCGCGAGGGTCCCGGCATCGCGTCGCGTGCGGCGGAGCCGGCAGGCCGCCGGCAATTCATGCCGAGCATCGCCCCGCGCACGGAACGACCCATGACCCTAGAGCAGTCCTTCGCCTTCGTCGTCATCGCCCTGATGATGGCGGCGTTCATCTGGGGACGGTTCCGTTACGATCTCGTCGCCTGCTGTTCGCTGCTGCTGGCGCTCGCCGTCGGCATCGTGCCCTTCGACAAGGCCTTTTCCGGCTTTTCCGACGATATCGTCATCATCGTCGGCAGCGCGCTGATGGTGAGTGCCGCCGTCGCGCGCTCGGGCATCGTCAACCTCGCCGTCAAGCGCTTCTTCCCGAACCTCACCTCCAGGCGCAGCCAGCTCGCCCTGCTGCTCGTCTCGGTCGCGGTGCTCTCGGCCTTCATCAAGAATATCGGCGCGCTCGCCATCATGATGCCGCTCGCCTTCCAGTTCGCCCGCAAGTCCGGCACGCCCGCCTCGAAATTCCTGATGCCGATGGCCTTCGCCGCCCTGCTGGGCGGATTGATGACGCAGATCGGCACCTCGCCCAACATCGTCGTCTCGCGCCTGCGCCAGGAGATCACCGGCGAGAGCTTCACCATGTTCGACTTCACCCCCGTCGGCGCGACGCTGACGGTCTGCGGCATCCTCTTCATGCTGTTCTTCAACCGCATCGTGCCGGAACGCTCGAACAAGAACGCCAGCATCGAGGAATCGCTGGAGGCCGCCGCCTATTCCTCCGACGCGACGCTCGAGGAAGGCTCCCCCTCCATCGGCAAGTCGCTCAACGACGTGCTGAGGAACGGCGACGGCGACGTCATCGCCACCGCCATCATCCGCGGCCATGTCCACATCGCGCCGCTGCCCGACGTGCGGCTGGCCGCCGGCGACACGATCCTGATGGAGGGCACGGCGAGCGCGCTGGACAAGGTCGTCTCCGCCGCCGGGCTCACGCTTTCCGGCCAGCCGATCCGCGCGGGGCGCGGCGAGGCCGGCGAGATCAGCGCCATCGAGGCGGTGGTCGGCAAGGAGTCCCGCCTCATCGACATCTCCGCGCGCTCGATCGCGCTGTTCCATTCCTACGGCATAAACCTGCTCGCCGTCAGCCGGCAGGGCCAGCGCCTGCGCGAGCGGCTTTCCCAGGTGCGCCTTCGCCCCGGCGACGTGATCGTGGTGCAGGGCAACAACCGCGCGCTCCCGACGCTGCTGCCCGAGCTCGGCCTGCTGCCGCTCGCCCAGCGCGAGATCCTGCTCGGCGCGCCGCGCAAGGCGATCATTCCCGTCCTCGTCCTCATCGCCGCCATGGCCTCGACGGCGCTCGGCCTCGTGCCGGTCGCCACCGGCTTCTTCGCCGCCGCCGTCGCCATGGTGCTCTTGCGCGCCGTGCCGCTGCGCGAGGCCTATGCGGCGCTCGACGGGCCGATCCTCGTCATGCTCGCCGCCCTCATCCCCGTCTCCGACAGCCTGCGCACCACCGGGGCGAGCGAGCTGATCGCCGGCTGGCTCGGCGACATCGCCGTGCACCTGCCGCCCTTCGGCGCGCTCACCCTCATCCTGCTGACGGCGATGGCGGTGACGCCCTTCCTCAACAACGCCGCCACCGTGCTGGTCATGGCCCCCATCGCGGCGAGCTTCGCCGGCGCCCTGCATTACAGGCCCGAGGCCTTCCTGATGGCGGTGGCGATCGGCGCGGGCTGCGATTTCCTCACCCCCGTCGGCCACCAGTGCAACACGCTGGTCATGGGGCCGGGCGGCTACAAGTTCGCCGATTACCCGCGCGTCGGCCTGCCGCTTTCCGTCCTCATCGTCATCGTCAGCGTGCCGACGCTGCTGGCCGTCTGGCCGCTGCGATAGGGCAGGCCGAGTTTTCCTTGACGCGCCGGGCTGAATATGGTCTCACCCAGCCCGACGGAAACCCGCCAGAACGGCACGAAACCGGGCTTTCCCACCCCTAAAGTCAAGACGGGCCACATCATGAGCACTTCCGGAACCGCATCCGGCGTTCGCGTACGCATCGCACCCTCCCCGACCGGCGAGCCGCATGTCGGCACCGCCTATATCGCGCTGTTCAACTACCTTTTCGCGAAGAAGAACAACGGCACCTTCATCCTGCGCATCGAGGACACGGACGCCACCCGCTCGACGCCGGAATTCGAGCAGAAGGTGCTGGACGCGCTGAAATGGTGCGGCCTCGAATGGGCGGAAGGCCCGGATATCGGCGGCCCCTACGGCCCCTACCGCCAGTCCGACCGCAAGGACATCTACCGCCCCTATGTCGACAAGATCGTCGCGAACGGCCACGGCTTCAAGTGTTTCTGCACGCCCGAGCGGCTGGAGCAGATGCGCGAGGCGCAGCGCGCCGCCGGCAAGCCGCCGAAATACGACGGCCTCTGCCTGCACCTTTCCGCCGAGGAGGTGACGAAGCGCGTCGAGGCCGGCGAGCCGCATGTCGTGCGCATGAAGATCCCGACCGAGGGCTCGTGCAAGTTCGTCGACGGCGTCTACGGCCCGGTGGAGATCCCGTGGGACGCGGTGGACATGCAGGTCCTGCTGAAGGCCGACGGCATGCCGACCTATCACATGGCGAATGTGGTCGACGACCACCTGATGAAGATCACCCATGTCGCGCGCGGCGAGGAATGGCTGGCCTCGGTGCCCAAGCACATCCTCATCTACCAGTATCTCGGCCTCGAGCCGCCGGTCTTCATGCACCTGTCGCTGATGCGCAATCACGACAAGTCGAAGCTCTCCAAGCG
>JBDHSZ010000307.1:0-2975 GCA_039812945.1 Shinella sp. | reverse complement strand
CTGCCGAGACGTTCTGGAACACCCAGATCGCCCCGCTCGACGAAAAGACGCGCGACGAGGTGATCTCGCATCTGCCGACGATCAACCGCGTCTAGGCGGAGCCGCCGGCTTCCTGTTGACGGGCGTGCGCCCGCCCACACTCCGCCACGTTCTTCGCCATGAGATGGCGCGCGGCCGGGAACCAATGCACCGGATTCGCCATTATCGTGCCAGCAAGAAGGAGTGCACAGATGAACAAGAAGCTTGGAACCGTCCTGGCGCTGACGCTCACGCAGGCCCTCGCGACCAGCGCTGGCGCGGCGGACATGGTTTCCCGCGACGCGGCGCCGGTCTATGTCGACCGCGGCGCGCGCGACGGGGTGAAGATCGGCATGCTGACCTGCGACGTCGGCGGCGGCGTCGGTTATGTGCTCGGCTCGGCCAAGAGCGTCGATTGCGTGTTCAGCGCCACCAACGGCGAGAGCGACAGCTATAGCGGCGTCATCCGCAAGATGGGCGTCGATCTCGGCTTCACCACGCAGGGCCGCATCGTCTGGGCGGTCTTCGCGCCGACGGCGGGCTATCACCAGGGTTCGCTCGGCGGCCTCTACCAGGGCGCCACGGCGGAGGCGACGGTCGGCGTCGGCATCGGCACCAATATCCTGGTCGGCGGCACGTCCGGGTCGATCCACCTGCAGACGATCAGCGTCAGCGGCCAGATCGGGCTCAATCTCGCGGCGACCGGCACATCGGTCACCTTGACGCCGCAGGGTTGATCGCGGTGAAACGGGCGGCCTTGGCCGCCCGTTTTCTATGGCGCGCGTTGTGCTAGAGTGTGAAGGAAGAGGTATCTGCCATGATCCGCATCGCCCTGCCCCTGCTTGCCGCCCTCGCCCTTTCCGCCTGCACCGCGGCCTCGGGCGCCGGCATCGAGCCCATTCCCGGCAGCATCACCTATGGCGGCCACCAGCCGCGCACGAAGCTCACCAAGGCGCCGGTCGGCAGCACGTTCGAGCATCGGTTCAGCGATGGCCCCGGCCGGGAGGTCTTCGAGACCTACCAGATTCAGCCGGACCGCTCGATCCTGCTGATCCGCCGCCACGTCCGGCTCGACTATTTCTGATACAGCGTTGGCAATGGAGGGGGACATGCTGGAAAGCACCGATATCGAACTCGAGGACGAGCGGCTGAGGCAGCTCGACCTGTTGGCCGAGGAGCGCGCCATGACGCCGCCGGAGTTGCTGGAGCATTATGCGTCCGGTTCCTTCGGCTTCCACGAGGCGGTGCACACCACCTCCATCGTGCTCGATCTCGTCGATGACCAGTTGCTGCATCATCCCGCCATTGCCGGCAATGCGGAATGGTTCCGCCTCGCGGCGCGGGCGAGCGAGGCGCTGTTCAATCTCTATCAGGCGATGGGCGCGGCGCAGCTCGCCAGGCCTACGGCCGACGAGGGCAAGCGGCCGGAGGAGCTGAACGCCAGCAACGACGACTGACCGGCTGGCTATTTTTCGTCCCGCAGCGCCTGAACGACGCGCTCGCGGCCGACCCTGATGACATTCTCCATGGCGCGGCGCGCGCCGTCCTCGTCGCGCCGGTCGATCTCCTCGACGATGCGGATATGGGTGGCGGCGACGTCGCCCATCTTGCCGCGGTCGGCGGCGGGGGAGCTGAGCTTGAAGGCGCCGACCAGCGCCGCCTCGATCAGGCTGCCGACGGTGCGCAGGAACGGGTTGCGCGAGGCCTCCAGCACCGAGAGGTGGAATTTCAGGTCCGCCATCGCGAGCGTTTCGGCCGTATGCCCCGCATCGCCCATGGCGACGGCGAGCCGCATCATCTGGCTGATGTCGGCCTCGGTGGCATGGCGCGCCGCAAGCGCGGCGGCATGCGGCTCGAAGGCGAGGCGCACTTCGGAAAGGTGCAGCAGGAAATCCTCGTTGATGCCGACGGCGAAATACCAGGTGAGGATATCGCTGTCGAAGAGGTTCCATTGCGTGTTGGGCGTCACCCGCGTGCCGATGCGCGCGCGCGGCACGACGAGGCCCTTGGCGGCGAGCGTCTTCATCGCCTCGCGCAGCACGGTGCGGGAGACCTTGAAGCGGGCGGCGAGCTCGGCATCGCCGGGCAGCGTCGCGCCGACGGGATAGTCCCCCGCGATGATGGCGCGGCCCAGCTCGTTGACCACCTGCGCATGGCTGGTGCGCGTGTTCATCCCGCTGATGACCGTCTCAAGCAAACCCTTGCGCAAGAAGCTTCCCCTCCTCCGGTCCGAAGCACCCCGTTTGTTCCGGAACCATCGGGTAGGTATAGAGCGCCGCGTCGATTCCGCAAAGGACGTTCGTGTCGCATCCCTGTCACGGATGAAAAAGGCGCCCCTTACGGGCGCCTTCCCCTTGGCTGGATCCCTGGCGATCCGCTTACTGCGGCAGCTTGTCGTCCACGCCGGCGACGTAGAAGTTCATGCCCAGCAGCGTGCCGTCGTCGGAGACCGCGCCGTCGGCGAGCCAGTCGGAGCCGTCCTGCTTCTTGACCGGGCCGGTGAAGGGGTGCAGCTCGCCGGAGCGGATCTTCGCCTCGACCTCTTCGGCGGCCTTCTTCACGTCGTCGGGCATGTTGGTATAGGGCGCCATCGTCAGGATGCCGTCCTTCAGGCCGTCCCAGATGTTCTCCGACTTCCAGGTGCCGTCGAGCACCGCCTGCGTGCGCTTGATGTAATAGGCGCCCCAGGTGTCGACGATCGAGGTGAGCTGGGTATTCGGGCCGGCGGCGATCATGTCGGAGGCCTGGCCGAAGGCGTGGATGCCGCGTTCGGCGGCGACCTGCATCGGCGCGGTCGAGTCGGTGTGCTGCGTCAGGATGTCGACGCCCTGGTCGGCCAGCGCCTTGGCGGCGTCGGCTTCCTTGCCCGGATCGGCCCAGGTGTTGGCCCAGACGATCTTGACCTTGAAGTCCGGGTTGACGGACTGCGCGCCGAGCATGAAGGCGTTGATGCCCAT
>JBDHSZ010000306.1:0-2979 GCA_039812945.1 Shinella sp. | reverse complement strand
GGCGGCACGCTGTTCCTCGACGAGATCGGCGACATGCCGATGGACGCGCAGACCCGCCTGCTGCGCGTGCTGCAGCAGGGCGAATACACCACCGTCGGCGGGCGCACGCCCATCCGCACGGACGTGCGCATCGTCGCGGCGACCAACAAGGACCTCAAGCAGTCGATCAACCAGGGACTTTTCCGCGAAGACCTTTATTATCGCCTCAACGTCGTGCCGCTGCGCCTGCCGCCGCTGCGCGACCGGGCGGAGGACATTCCCGATCTGGTGCGCCATTTCGTCCAGCAGGCCGAGAAGGAGGGGCTCGACGCCAAGCGCTTCGACCAGGAGGCGCTGGAGCTGATGAAGGCGCATCCCTGGCCGGGCAATGTGCGCGAGCTGGAGAACGTCGTGCGGCGCCTCACCGCGCTCTATCCGCAGGACGTCATCGGCCGCGAGATCATCGAGACGGAGCTTCGCGCCGATATTCCCGACAGCCCGATCGACAAGACGGCGACACGGGCCGGCCCGCTGTCGATCTCCCAGGCGGTCGAGGAGAACATGCGCCAGTATTTCGCGGGCTTCGGCGACGGCCTGCCGCCTTCCGGCCTCTATGACCGCATCCTCGCCGAGGTGGAATATCCGCTGATTCTCGCCGCCCTGACCGCCACGCGCGGCAACCAGATCAAGGCCGCCGACCTGCTCGGCCTCAATCGCAACACGCTGCGCAAGAAAATTCGCGAACTGGGCGTGTCTGTGTACAGAAGTTCCCGCTCTGCTTGACTTTGCGGCAGGGAGCGTTGCATTTTGGCCACAATCTGTTGCTTGAGGGTGACAGGGAGGGGATGACTGCTCATCCCGTCAGACGAGAGGCGATGCCGCCGCCCCCGGGCGCACGGCCGGGAAAGCGATGCGGCAGATGAGCGACGGCGCAAGCCTGCTTTCGAACGGACAGGATGGCGGCGCGGTCTCCGACCGCCGCGCCTCCTTCGCCCTGCCGGGCCTCGTGCTGGCCGGCGGCGCGCTGGTCGCCGCCACGATCTCGCTGTTCATCCTGCTCGGCCTGACGCCGATCAAGCCCGAGCCCAATGTCGTCATCGCCTCGGCGACGATCAACGCGCTGTTCGTCGTCGGCCTGATCTTCCTGATCGGCCGCGAGATCCTGCGGCTGCTGCGCGCCCGCAGCCGCGGCCGCGCCGCCGCGCGGCTGCATGTGCGCATCGTCGCGCTGTTCTCCATCGTCGCCATCACGCCGGCGGTGCTGGTCGCCATCTTCGCCTCCATCACGCTCGACGTCGGGCTGGACCGCTGGTTCTCCATCCGCACCCAGTCGATCGTCAGCTCCTCGCTCAACGTGGCGCAGGCCTATGTGCTGGAGAATGCCAGCTATCTGCAGGGCCAGACGGTCTCGATGGCCAACGACCTCGACCGCAACCGCCAGCTCTACAGCCTCGACCGCACCGGCTTCATCGAGCTGATGACGCGGCAGGCGCGCGGGCGCGGCATGCTCGGCGCCTTCCTGCTGCGCGCCGACGGCTCGACCATCCTGCAGGCCAGCATCCCGACCGCCAACCCGCTGCCGCCGATCCCGGAGGATGCCCTCAAGGCCTCCGCCGCCGGCCAGCCGACGCTGATCCCGCCGGGCGCGACCAATCTCGTCGGCGCCATCATCAAGCTGGAGAACCTGCCGGACGCCTTCCTCTACACGATCCGCACGGTGGACCCCGAAGTCATGCGCTCCATGCGGATGATGGAGGAGAACACGGCGGAATATCGCGCGCTGGAAGCCGGGCGCACGCCGCTGCAGGTCGCCTTCGGCGTGCTCTATCTCGGCTTCGCGCTGATCGTGCTGCTGGCGGCGATCTGGACCGCCATCGCCGTCGCCGACCGCATCGTCCGGCCGATCCGCCAGCTCATCGGCGCGGCCGACAGCGTCGCCTCGGGCAATCTCGACGTCAGCGTGCCGGTGCGCGTGGCGGACGGCGACGTCGGCAACCTGTCGCGCACCTTCAACAAGATGATCGCCGAGATCCGCGCCCAGCAGGACCAGATCCTCGACGCCAAGGATGAGGTGGACCACCGCCGCCGCTTCATCGAGGCGGTGCTGTCGGGCGTGACGGCCGCCGTGATCGGCGTGGAGGAGGACGGGCGCATCACCATCGCCAACCTCTCGGCGGAGATACTCCTGGGGCGGGACGCCAATGCGCTGATCGGCCAGCCCTTCGCCGAGGTCGCGCCGGAGATCGCCGCCGTCATGGCCGAGGGGTCGACGCGCTATCGCAACGACTACCGCAAGCAGGTCAACATCATGCACGGCGGCAAGGAGCGGACGCTGAACGTGCAGGTGACGCGCGAGGAGGCGAAGGATGCGCAGGAATCCTACGTCGTCACCATCGACGACATCACCGACCTCGTCATCGCCCAGCGCTCCACCGCCTGGGCGGACGTGGCGCGCCGCATCGCCCACGAGATCAAGAACCCGCTGACGCCGATCCAGCTTTCCGCCGAGCGCATCCGCCGCCGCTACGGCAAGCAGATCGACCAGGAGGATCGCGCGGTCTTCGACCAGTGCACCGACACGATCGTCCGCCAGGTCGAGGACATCGGCCGCATGGTCGACGAATTCTCCGCCTTCGCGCGCATGCCCAAGCCCACCAAGGAGCGCTCGGACCTGCGCAATATCCTCAAGGACGCCGTGTTCCTGCGCGAGATGGGCAACACCCACGTCGCCTTCCGCAAGGAGCTGGGCGAGGTGCCGCTGACCGGGCTGTTCGACGCGCGCATGCTCGGCCAGGCCTTCGGCAACCTCATCAAGAACGCGGTGGAGGCGATCGAGGCGCTGCCGCCGGAGGTTTCGCGCGACGAGCGCAAGATCCTCGTCCGGGCGATGCCGGACGATGCGGGCCGGCGCTTCGTCGTCGACGTCATCGACAACGGCAAGGGCCTGCCGACCGAGAACCGGCATCGCATTCTCGAACCCTATATGACGATGCGCGAGAA
>JBDHSZ010000305.1:0-3071 GCA_039812945.1 Shinella sp. | reverse complement strand
GCGCGCGTGAACTTCTCGCCGAGCAGCGCGGCCCCCATCAGCACGGAGACCAGCGGGTTGATGTAGTAGCCGAGCGCCGTCTCGACCGCCCGGTCGACGGCGATCGCCCAGGTGTAGATGCCCCAGTTGACGGTGATCAGCGAGCCTGTGAGGGCCGCCATGAGGATCGTACGGGGCGAGCGCAAGGCGCGCTTCAGGTCCGCCGTGCGGCCAAGCATGAGCAGCACGGCGCCGGCGATCGGCGTCGCCCAGAGGATGCGGTGCGCAACCACCTCCGGCGCCGGAATATGGGCGACGGCCTTCATGAAGATGGGCTGGAAGCCCCAGAACGTATACGCGCCGAGCGCGAACAGGAAGCCGCGCGAGGCGTCCTCCCCTGGTTGCGCTCGAACGCCTGCCGACATGCTCATCCGGGCAGCCTATGCCCGTTTCGCGCGGCCATGACCATCTCAAAGAACTGATGGACAGGACAATTCGCGTGATGGACCAAGCGTCGCGGTCCGGCCTATTCGGCAGCGATGAGCCCCGCCATGTCGCGGTTCTTCATCAGCTTGTAGACGATCGAATCCATCAGCGCCTGGAACGAGGCGTCTATGATGTTGTCCGAGACGCCGACGGTCCACCAGCGCGCGCCGGTCGCGTCGTTCGATTCGATCAGCACGCGCGTCGTTGCCGCAGTGCCGCCGTTGAGGATGCGCACCTTGAAGTCGGCCAGCTCCAGGTCGGCGATCTCGCCCTGGAATTTCCCGAGATCCTTGCGCAGCGCCAGATCGAGCGCGTTGACCGGACCGTGCCCTTCGGCCACCGACAGGTGTTCCTCCCCGTCCACCACCACCTTGACGATGGCTTCCGACACGGTCTTCAGGTTGCCGTTGGCGTCGAAGCGGCGCTCGACCATGCAGCGGAAGGAATCGACGGTGAAGAATTCCGGCACCCCGTGCAGCATGCGCCGTGCGAGCAGCTCGAAGCTCGCATCCGCCCCCTCATAGGCATAGCCCTGCCCCTCGCGCTCCTTGACGACCGCGATCAGGTTGTCGAGCCGGGCATCCGATTTCGGGACGTCGATGCCGCGCCGCTTCAGCTCGGCGATGAAGTTCGCCTTGCCGCCCTGGTCGGAGACCATGATCTTGCGGCGGTTGCCGACCGATTCAGGCGGAACGTGCTCGTAGGTCTGCGGCTCCTTCACCAGGGCGGAAGCGTGGATGCCCGCCTTGGTGGCGAAGGCAGACGCGCCGACATAGGGGGCCTGCGCCTCCGGGGCGCGGTTCAGGAGTTCGTCGAAGGCGCGTGACAGCCGCGAGATGCCGGCGAGCGCCTCGGCCGAGATGCCCGTCTCGAATTTTGTGGCGAAATACGGCTTCAGCGCCAGCGTCGGGATCAGCGTCACAAGATTGGCGTTGCCGCAACGCTCGCCGATGCCGTTCAGCGTCCCCTGCACCTGGCGCACGCCGGCATCGATGGCGGCAAGGGAATTGGCGACCGCCTGGCCGGTGTCGTCATGCGCGTGGATGCCGAGATGGTCGCCGGGGACGCCTGCGGCGATCGCCGCGCCGACGATCTCTCGGATCTCCGCCGGCTGCGTGCCGCCATTGGTGTCGCACAGCACCACCCAGCGCGCGCCGGCCTCGTAGGCCGTTTTCGCACAGGCGAGCGCATAGGCGGGGTTGGCCTTGTAGCCGTCGAAGAAGTGCTCACAGTCGACCATCGCCTCCTTGCCTGCGGCGACCGCCGCCTCCACCGAGGCGCGGATCGAATCGAGGTTCTCCTCGCCGGTGCAGCCGAGCGCCACCCTCACATGGTAGTCCCAGCTCTTGGCGACGAAGCAGATGGCGTCCGACTGCGCCTGGAGCAGAGCGGCGAGGCCCGGATCGTTCGACGCCGAAACACCTGCGCGCTTGGTCATGCCGAAGGCGACGAATGTCGACTTCCGGGTTCGCTTCTTCCTGAAAAACTCGGTGTCCGTGGGATTGGCGCCCGGATAGCCGCCCTCCACATAGTCCATGCCGAACTCGTCGAGCAGCGCTGCGATGGCGTTCTTGTCCTCGACGGAAAAATCGATCCCCGGCGTCTGCTGGCCGTCGCGCAGCGTGGTGTCGAAGAGGTAGAGGCGGTGTTTCATCAGCGACGTGCCGAAGCACCCCCCTCTGGCCTGCCGGCCATCTCCCCCTCAAGGGGGGAGATCGGCAGCTTTGGCATCCCTGTCAATCCCGCTACGCTGGAGATTGACGAAACCAGAAATGACATCCGATCTCCCCCCTTGAGGGGGAGATGGCCGGCAGGCCAGAGGGGGGTGCTTCGCAGAGTCATCCCCCCTTCCCCGCGAACTTGTCCGTCGCATAGATCAGCCGGTCGAGTATGCCCGGCTCCGTGTAGGCGTGGCCGGCGCCCTCGACCAGATGAAACTCCGCTCCCGGCCATGCCTTGTGCAACTGCCATGCATAGCGGGCCGGGCAAGGCATGTCGTAGCGGCCATGGACGATCACGCCCGGAATGCCGCCGAGCCTCTCCGCATCGCGCAGGATCTGGCCCTCCTCCAGCCAGCCGCCATGCACGAAATAATGGTTCTCGATGCGCGCGAAGGCGAGCGCGTAATCGGCCTCGGCGAAGGTGTCGCTGGTCGATGGCTCGGGCAGGAGCGTGATCGTCTGGCCTTCCCAGCTCGACCAGGCGATCGCCGCCTCGATCTGCGCCTTGCGGTCCGCGCCGACCAGCCGCTTGCGGTAGGCGGCCATCATGTCGCCGCGCTCGGCTTGCGGGATCGGCGCCTGGAAGCGCTCCCACTTGTCGGGGAACATCTCCGACACGCCGAACTGGTAGTACCATTCGAGCTCGGCCCTGGTCAGCGTGTAGATGCCGCGCACGACAAGCTCGCTGACGCGCTCCGGGTGCGTCTCGGCATAGGCAATCGCCAGCGTCGAGCCCCAGGAGCCGCCGAACACCAGCCATTTGTCGACGCCCGCCCGCTCGCGCAGCCGCTCGATGTCGGCGACGAGATGCCATGTCGTGTTGGCGTCGAGCGAGGCATGCGGCGTCGATTTCCCGCAGCCGCGCTGGTCGAACAGCGTCACGTC
>JBDHSZ010000304.1:0-3081 GCA_039812945.1 Shinella sp. | reverse complement strand
GGCGAGCGCTACGGCGAGGCGACCAATGTGCGCGTCTTCGACGGCAATCCGGGCCTCCTGACGGAGATGGACGCGCTGGTCGCCTATCTCCAGGTCGTCGGCCAGCTCACGCAGGCGGCGCATCAGGAAACCGCGGCGAAGGAGGAATAGCCATGGAGGTCGATCACGACAGCGTCGTCGCCTTCGCCAAGAGCTGGGGGCTGTTCTACCTCCTCGCCATGGCCGCGGGCGTGCTGGTCTACGCCCTGTGGCCGGGCAACCGGAAGCGCTTCGACCGCGCGAAGAAGAGCATTCTCGACAAAGACGACCGGCCGGGGGACTGAGGCATGGCAACCGAGAGACACGATCCCGCCACCGGGCGGGTAACCACCGGGCACGAATGGAACGGCATCGAGGAACTGGAGACGCCCATTCCGCGCGTCGTCATCTTCTTCCTCGTCACCACCACGCTCTTCGCCATCGGCTACTGGATCCTGATGCCGGCCTGGCCGCTCGGCGTCACCTATACGAAGGGCCTGCTCGGCATCGACCAGCGCGCCGTCGTGACGAAGCAGGTGGAGGACGCCGCCGCCGCCCGCGCCGCCTGGACCGGCCGCATCGCCGAGGCGAGCCTCGAGGAGATCGCCGCCGACCCGGCGCTGATGACCCATGTGCGCGAGACCGGCCGCACGCTGTTCATCGACAATTGCGCCGCCTGCCACGGCACACGCGGCACCGGCGGCCCCGGCTTCCCGAACCTTGCCGCCAAGTCCTGGCTGTGGGGCGGCGAGCCGGAGACCATCGCGGAGACGATCCGCATCGGCATCAATTCCACCAATGAGGAGACGCGCGTCTCGCAGATGATGGCCTTCGGCCGCGACGGCATCCTGGTCGACGGCCAGGTGCGGGCCGTCGCCGCCTATGTCCGCTCGCTCTCCGACCTGCCGATGGGCGCGCAGGACAAGGCGCGCATCGAGGACGGCAAGGAGGTCTTCGCCGCCAATTGCGTCGCCTGCCACGGCGAGGACGCCCGCGGCAGCACCGATGCCGGCGCGCCCGACCTCACCGATGCCGCCTGGATCTACGGCAGCAGCGCGCAGGCCGTCTTCACGACGATCCATTCCGGACGGCAGGGCCATATGCCCCATTGGGAAGGCCGCCTCTCGCCGGTCGATATCAAGCTGCTGGCGCTCTATGTCGGCACGCTCGGGGAGGACGGCCGATGAGCACGCTCACCGACCGGCCGCGCCTCAACTGGCGGCTCGTTTCCCTGCTCATCGTCGGGGCGGGCGCGCTCGTCTTCATCGCCGCCAATGCGCATCTCGTGCATGTCGCGCTCTCCTCGCAGCCCGACTGCGTGGAACACCTCAAGACGGAAGGCCAGGACGGCGCCTATCGCGCCGCGCGGCCGTCCTGCTGAACCGGGGAGGATATCATGGCAACGACCGAAAAGACCGGCGACACGCCCCTGCCGCTCGCCGAGCAGCGCCGCCGCCGCCTGCCCGCCAGCGCCGCCCTCGGCTGGCTTGCCGCCGGCTGGCGCGACCTGTGGCGCAATCCGCTGCCGAGCCTGCTCTACGGCCTTGCCGTCTTCCTGCTCTCGGTGGCGGTGGTCTGGTGCCTCTTCCGCATGGAGCTGGACTATATCCTGTTCCCGGCGCTCGCCGGCTTCATGGTGGTCGGCCCGCTGGTGGCGATCGGTCTCTACCGCAAGAGCCGGGACCTCGAGGAAGGCAGGCCGACGAGCCTGTCGCGCATGATCTTCGTCAAGGCCGAATCCGGCGGGCAGGTCTGGTACACCGGCGCGATCCTCTGCCTGCTGATGCTGGTGTGGATGCGCGCGGCGGTGATCATCTATGCGCTCTTCGTCGGGCTGCGCCCCTTCCCCGGCCTCGACCATGTCGTCGCCATGCTGCTCTCCACGCCGGAAGGGCTCGGCATGCTCGTCGTCGGCACGGTGGTGGGCGGCCTCTTCGCCGCCTTCTCCTTCGCCATCAGCACCTTCGCCATTCCCATGCTGCTGGCCGAGAAGACCGACGCCTTCACCGCCATGGGCACCAGCATCTCGCTGGTCTTCCGCAACCTGCCGGTCATGCTGACCTGGGGCGCCATCGTGCTGGCGCTCACCCTGCTCGGCATCGCCACGGGCTTCCTCGGCCTCATCATCATCTTCCCGCTGCTCGGCCATGGGACATGGCACAGCTACAGGAGCATCCGCTGAGGAGCGAGGCGAGCCTTCAATCGCAGGTGACCCACGTATAAAGGCACTCCGTTGCCGGATCTTCCCTTCTCCCCTCGGGGAGAAGGTGGCCCGAAGGATCGGATGAGGGGGTAGTCCACCGGGGAGTGCGGCTTGTGTCCGCCTTCGGCGTCCCCCTTATCCGCCTGCCGGCACCTTCTCCCCGGCGGGGAGAAGGGAAAGGCCGCACCGTGTCATTCCATATGGGAGATTGCCCTGCGCGGCGCCGCTCGCCGCGACGCCTCAGAACGTCGTCGCCTCATGCGCGCTGGCCACCGCCCGGCGCAGATCGCCGAGGGCGTCGTTCGAGGCGGCGGGCAGTTCCTTGCCTTCCAGTTCCTCGGGCATCTTCCAGCCGGGATCGACGCCCCGCATGTTCGGCAGCTCGTGGGCGATGCCCTTGTGGCAGTCGATGCAGGTGGCCTTGCCGGTCAGCAGGTATTTCGAGTGGATGTCGGCGGCGCGCTGGGTCTGCTTGGTGAAGTCCATCGCCACGGAGGAGTGGCAGTTGCGGCATTCCAGGCTGTCGTTCGCCTTCAGGCGCGCCCATTCGTGCTGGGCGAGCTCCAGCCGGTGATTAAGGAACTTCTCGCGCGTGTTGATCGTGCCGAAGATCTTGCCCCAGACCTCCTTGGAGGCCTGCATCTTGCGGGCGATCTTGTCGGTCCATTCATGCGGCACATGGCAATCCGGACAGGAGGCGCGCACGCCGGAGCGGTTGGTGAAATGCACCGTATTGGTCAGTTCCTGATAGACGTTGTCGCGCATCTCGTGACAGGAGGTGCAGAACTTCTCGGTGTTGGTCAGTTCCAGCGCGGTGTTGAAGGCGCCCCAGAACATGACGCCGCCGACGAAGCCGCCGA
>JBDHSZ010000303.1:0-3093 GCA_039812945.1 Shinella sp. | reverse complement strand
TAAACGCCTTGACGATCACGCCCTGCTCCATCCCCTCAAGCTTTTCATAGATTGCCAGCGCGGTATCGATCTTGGACTTGCCCGCCTCAATCATTTTCCGCCCTTCCGCTATTGCTGCTGCAATGACTGCCTTGTCAGCGGGAACGGCTTCGGTGTTTTTCGTCTTCGTCATATCGTCTCTCCTTGTTCGGTGAGACGAGGATCCCTTCAGTTATCGACTCAGACAACACGAACCGCGAGCCAACCCGATATCGAGAAATAGGCGCTGTATCCTTTGGAAGACCACGCTGGTTTAAGCTGGGGCGATTACTGGTGCCGCTCGGGTTCACTGCAAATCACGCTCGAGAGGCATCAAGCCAGTTCGTAATGATTGGCTTACAAAGAGGTTCGTTCCTCTCAAAAACTGGTGCAACTTCTGGGATGTTTGCGGGCTAAAATTCCGAGGAAGAACACGCTCAGGAACCCGATTAAGTCACTGAATATAATTGTAAAAGCTTGATTATAGTCAAATTATTCAATCATGGCGGGTAGCCTTGGGAAGCTGACAGGCTACCATTACATCATACCCGCAGGGCAGCGCCGATGGCGCATCCATTCAACAGTTCGCCCTGCGTGTCAAGCGAGGCGGTCGTCGGAGCGTTCGATCAGTTCGGGCATGATGAGCGCCTGCAGCGCCTCGGGCGCCTCGCCTTCCATGCGGCGCAGGATGTAGCGGCCGAGCAGCTCGCTCGGCTCGTGGATCGGCAGGAAATAGGTGGTGATCGGCGGGGCGAAATACTGGCTGACATTGAGGTCGTCGGTGGCGTTGATCACGGCGTCGCGGCCGTGCACGAGGCCGCGGGCGTGGAAGCCGGAGAAGGCGCCGAGGGCGGAGGCCTCGTTGGCGCAGATATAGGCGGTCGGCGGGGCCGGCAGGGCGGACATGGCGAGGACGCATTCGCGGCCGAAAGCCGGCGTCAGGTGGCCGTGCGCGACGAGGGCGGGATCGAAGGAGAGGCCGGCGGTTTCGAGAGCCTTGCGGTAGGCATCGAGGCGGGTGATGGCGTAGCTGAGCTCGGCCATCGGGTTGACCAGCGCGATGCGGCGGTGGCCGCGCCCGGCAAGGCGGGCGACCGAGTGGCGGATCATCTGCGCATTGTCCGCGTCGACGAAGGCGTGCGGGGCATTTTCGAGCGTCGTCCCGTAGGTGACGAAGGGGAAGTCCGCCTCCTGCATGATGCGCACGCGCGGATCGTCCGCCCGCGTGCCCGAGACGATGATGCCGTCCGCCTTCCTCAGCGAGACGATCTGGCGGATGGCGGCGAGGCTCTCCTCGAAATCGCGCACGGCATGGAGCGAGACGCGGTAGGGGCTGTCCTCCAGCGCCCAGGAGATGCCGCTGAGGAGCTGGGCGTATTCGACGCCTTCCCATTCGTTCTGCCGCGGGCCGGGGGCGGTCATGATGGCGGCGACCTGATAGGTCCGGCCGGTGCGAAGCTGCACGCCATGCATGTTGAGCTGGTAGCCGACGCGCTCGGCGGCGGCCACGACGAGGGCGCGCGTCTGCGGCCGCACCTGCGGGCTGTCGTTCAGCGCCTTCGACACCGTGGCGATCGAAAGGCCGGTTTCCTGCGCGATGGTCTTGATCGTCGGTCTTGGCATCGCGTCCCGCCTGCTCGTCGCCCCGCGGCTTCGCGCGAAGGCGCGTTAAACGTTCACCGCACGATAAAAACGTTTAACTTGATTGTAAAGGGCGAAACCCGGGTCAGCCGGTGCGGAAATGCTTGGAGAGCTTGAGGCCCTGGGCCTGGTAGTTCGAGCCGAGGCCCGTGCCGTAGAGGCCTTCGGGGGCGTCGAGCATGTGCTCGTAGACGAGGCGGCCGACGATCTGGCCGTGCTCGAGGATGAAGGGCACCTCATGGCTGCGCACCTCCAGCACCGCGCGGCTGCCCGAGCCGCCGGCGGGCGCGTGGCCGAAGCCGGGATCGAAGAAGCCGGCATAGTGGACGCGGAACTCGCCGACGAGCGGATCGAACGGCGTCATCTCGGCGGCGTAGAGCGGCGGGACGTGCACGGCCTCGCGCGAGACGAGGATGTAGAACTCGTCCGGATCGAGGATCAGCTCGTTGCGGCCGCGGCTGAACAGCGGCTCCCAGAAATCGAAGATATCGTGCTGGTTCTTGCGGTCGACGTCGACGACGGAGGTGTGGTGCTTGCCGCGATAGCCGATCAGGCCGTCCGGGCCGGTGCCCTTGAGGTCGATGGACAGCGCGATGCCGCCGCCCGAGACGTTCGGGCTCTCGCTGGCGACGAGCGTGTCGGAAGCGTGCAGCGCCAGCAACTCGCTTTCGCCGAGCAGGGCATTGCCCTTGCGGAAGCGAATCTGCGACAGGCGCGAGCCGCGGCGCACGACGATGGGGAAGGTGCGCGGGGAGATCTCGAGATAGAGCGGGCCGCTGTAGCCGGCGGGGATCTTGTCGAATTCCTGCGCGCGGTCGGTGATGACGCGGGTGAAGATGTCGAGGCGGCCGGTGGAGCTCTTCGGGTTGGCCGAGGCGGCGAGGTCCGCCGGCAGGTCGAGGCTTTCCATCAGCGGCACGATATAGACGCAGCCCGTCTCCAGCACCGCGCCCTCCGAAAGGTCGATGACGTGAAGCTGCAGGCGGTCGAGCTTGTCGGCGACGAGATGGGAGGGGCCCGGCAGGAAGCTGGCGCGCACGCGAAAAGCCTTCGCGCCGAGGCGCAGGTCGAGGCTCGCCGGCTGGATCTGGTCGCCGTCCAGCGCCGCCTCGCTCTTCAGCCTGCCGCTTTCGAACAAGCCGCCGATGGCGTTATCCGCCAGAATGCCCGTGCTGCGCGCCGCAGAAGCCATGATGATCCCGTCCTGTCAGAGGGCCGCACAAAACCAAATGCCGGCAATTGACGCAAGCGCGGGCCCGCAGTATTAGCAGATTATCCCGTGGTGATTTGGCCGGCCGGCTTGCAGCCACGTAAAACAAGTAGCTAAAAAGGCCGGGTGTTCAAACCGGCCTGCTTTCGCGGCCGGTTTTTTTGTTTGAAGGCGACGATCACATGAGCAAGTCCTGGCGCCCGGCCACCCAACTCGTTCACGGC
>JBDHSZ010000302.1:0-3102 GCA_039812945.1 Shinella sp. | reverse complement strand
GCCCCGCCGGCCTGAGCCTGACCGTGCCCAAGCATGCCGAGGGAATTTCAGCCGGCATGGATGCCGAACTTTATGTCCGCCCCGAGGACATACAGGTCGTCGAGCGCCCCGCGAGCGGCGTGAACGCCCTTCCCGCCGACGTCCTGGCATGCAGCTATCAGGGCAGCTTCACGCATGTCGTGCTTGGCGTCGAAGGCATGGAGAACCTGCTGATCGCCGCGCCCGCCAGCCCGACGACCGATGCGCTCGCTCCCGGGCAGCCGATCAACCTTCAGTTCGATCTGGAGCGGGCGACCCTTCTGCCGGCATAGGGGTCCTTCCGGCCACGCGGCGCTTCGGCACTTATCGAGGTAACAGGAATGAACAAGCATCAGCTCCCGCCGGACACTCGCGCCGCCATGAAGCATGCCTCGCGACTGCTGAAGCCGCGCAGCGTCGCGTTCGTCGGCGCATCCGATTCGCCGGTGAAAGTCGGCGGGCGCAGATGGCTTACCATGGTCGGCGCGAACTTCGACGGCCCGCTCTATCCTGTCCATCCGACGCGCGCTTCGATCACCGGGGTCGAGGCGGTGAAATCGATCGCTGAAATCGAAGGCGACGTCGACCTGGTGGTGATAGCCATCCCACCCGGCGCCGTCAGCGGCGTGATCGACGAATGCGTGGCCAAGAACGTTGCCGGTGTCGTTGTCATCACCGGAGGATTCGGCGAGCAGTCGGCCGAGGGCAAGGACCTTGAACGCGATATCGCCCGGCGGCTGGCGACGAACGGCGCGCGCATGATCGGCCCGAATTGCGCCGGCATCTTCTCCGCATCGGGAAACGTGAACGTCACGGGGATGGAGCTGCCGAAGGGCCCGATCGGATTGATCACCCAGAGCGGCAACATCCTTCTCGATGCCGCACATCGCGCCAGAACGTCCAGAATCGGCTTCAGCCAAGCCATCAGCACCGGCAACGGCGTCGACATGCGGCCGCCCGAGCTTCTGGAGTTCATGCTCGACCAGGACGAGGACACCAAGGCGATCATCGTCTATGTCGAAGGCTGGATCGAAGGCGAGGCAAGGCGGTTTTGCGAGATCGCGCGAAACGCCAACGGCCGCAAGCCGATCATCGTGCTCAAGCCGGGCGAAACCGAGGCTGGCATGCGCGCGGTGATGTCCCATACAGGCTCGCTCGCCGGCGAAATGCGCGTGGCCGACGGCGCCTTCGAGCAGGCCGGCATCATCAAGGCGTCCTCGATCGACGATGCGTGGGAACTGGCGGTCGCGCTGTGCGGCGCGCCGCGGCTCGAGCGGCCGGCGATCGCAGTCGCATCGGACGGTGGCGGGCATGCGACGCTCGGATGCGATGCAGTCGCGCTCGCCGGCCTGGAAATCGCGACATTCTCCGAGGCTCTGAAGAACGAGCTGAAGGCGCAGCTCCCCGAGCGTTGCCCGGTCGCGAACCCGGTCGACTACGCGGGATATGCCGAGGAGGCGCCGGCCGTCGTCGCCTCGACGATCGATACCTGCCTGGCGGCCCCCGAGGTCGGGGGCATGCTGTTTGCAGGGCACTTCGGCGGCTACCATCATCTCGCCGGCGCCAGCATCTGCGACGCGGAAATCCAGGCCGCACATGCCCTCGGCGGAGCGATGCGCAGGCACGGCAAGCCGGTGGTCGTCCACTCGGTCTATGCGCATGATCCGGAGGTCGCGATCGCCGCCATGCGCTCCGAAGGCGTTCCCGTGGTGCGCACCCTGCCCGAGGCAGCCCGCCTGCTGCAGGGAATGAGCCGCTTCGCCGCCGTGGCGAGACGCAAACCGGCCCTGGCCGCGACGGTCGAAGTTGAAACGGCCGGCTGCAAGGCCATCCTCGCGCGCGCCGCCCCCGGCGGGGTCCTGCTGGAGCCCGATGCCCGCGAACTCATGCTGGCCTACGGCCTGCCGGTCGGCGAGGCGACGGTGGCGACGAGCGCCGAGGAATGCGTGAAAGCCGTCGCCGGCCTCGGCGGCCCGGCGGCGCTCAAGATCGTGTCGGCCAGGGTCGTGCACAAAAGCGATGTCGGCGGCGTCGTCCTGAACGTGACGGCGGGCAACGCCGCCGACGTTTTCGCACGGCTCGTCGGGATCGGCCGCGGCCTTGGCGATCCCGATTGCCGCGTCATCGTCTCACCCATGGTGGGCAAAGGCGTCGAATTGGTCATGGGCGCTTTCCGCGATGCGAATTTCGGCCCGGTAGTCATGCTCGGCATCGGCGGCGTCCTCGTCGAGATCCTGCACGACGTGACGTTCCGCATGGCCCCCCTGTCTGGCGCGGAAGCGGCGGACATGGTCGCCGGCCTTCGCTCGAAGGCACTGCTGGATGGCTATCGGGGAGGACCGGTCGTCGACAGGGCCGCATTGGCGGATGCGATGGCGCGCCTCTCGCGCCTCGTCGCCGACCATGACGAAATCGCCGAGATCGACGTCAATCCGGTCATCGCCACCGCCGACGGGCTGACGATCGTCGACGCGCGCATCATAGTCTCGGGGCGCTGAAGTCAGCGCGCCGGGATTGCCGACTAGCTGGCGGCGACGACGTCGACCTCGACAAGGTATTTCGGATTGGCCAATGCCGGGACGACCAGCACGGTCGTCGCGGGTGCGGCGTCGCCGAGAACCGCATTGCGCGCCGCGTTCACGGCAGGCAGGAAGTCTGCCGAGGTGACGTAGACCCCGGTCCTGACGATATCGGCCACGCCCATGCCGGCGCCCTCGAGCACCGTGACGACATTGGCCCAGACCGTCCGCGCCTGTGCCTCGATGCCCTCGGCGATCGCGCCGTCGGCGCGCATGGCGACCTGGCCGGTGACAAAGAGAAGCTCCTTGCCGGCAGGAACGCGCACGCCGTGCGACCACGGCCCGGTCGGGCGCATCAGCGTGGCGGGGTTTACGCAGTCATGTCCGCTCATCGCATTCGCCTTCCATGTATGATGATTTGCACGGCGGCACCGCGCGGCTGCCGCCGCATGGCGCGGGCGTACTCCCGGCACGCATCGAAACGAAGCGAGCCTTTCGTCAGGCGGTCGCCGCCTTGAAGCCGTGGCAGGCGCGATCCATCGCCGCGAAGGTCTCGTCGAGATCG
>JBDHSZ010000301.1:0-3105 GCA_039812945.1 Shinella sp. | reverse complement strand
GCGGCCGGGTCGGGATTGTAGACGGTGGCCTGGTCCATGTCGCCGAGCTTGAGGCGAACGCACTGGCCGTCTTTCAGGTCGATGGCGGGAAAGAGGATCATGTCAGGGTTTCCAGCGCAGGAAATTGGTGATGAGGGCAAGGCCGAGCGTCTGGCTCTTTTCCGGGTGGAACTGCGCGCCGGCCTTGTTGCCGTTGGCGACGAAGGCGGTCATCGGCCCGCCATAGTCGACGGTCGCGACCACGTCGTCCGGGTTCTCCGCGGCAAGGTGGTAGGAATGCACGAAATAGGCGTGCAGCGTTTTCGGGATGCCGTCGAAGAGCGGGTGCGGGCGCCTGGCGTCCAGCGTGTTCCAGCCGATCTGCGGGATCTTCAGGTCGGGATCGCTCGGCGTCATCTTCACGACGTCGCCCTTGATCCAGCCGAGCCCCTCGGTGATTGTCTTTTCGAGGCCGCGCGAGGACATGAGCTGCATGCCGACGCAGATGCCGAGGAAGGGACGCGCCCTGGTCTCGACCGTCTCGCGCAGCGCCTCCACCATGCCGGGCACCGCGTCGAGGCCGCGGCGGCAATCGGCATAGGCGCCGACGCCGGGCAGCACGATGCGGTCGGCGGAGGCGACGCGCTCGGCCTTGTCGGTGAGGTCGATCTCGGCGGCGATGCCGGCCTCGCGGGCCGCCCGCTCGAAGGCCTTGGTGGCCGAGCGCAGATTGCCCGAGCCGTAGTCTATGATCGCAACGCGCATCTCAGCGTCCTTCCTTGAAACCGACGAGGCCGAGCATGGGAGCGTGCCGGCGCGCGGAGGTCTCGGCGGCGGGCAGGGAGACGCCGTCGCGCGTCTCCGCCTCGCCCTCCGGGGTTTCCATGTCGTAGATCTCCTCCGCCGTTGCCCGGTCGTCGGCGGCGATCACCGCATCGACCGTCCAGCCGCGGCGCTCCAGGCCGGCGACGACCATGGAGGGGCCTTCGAGCGCGACGAGGAGACCCGTCGCAAGGCACAGGCCGAGGCCGGCAAGGCCGAAGACGGAATGTTCCGCGACGGCCGAGCCGAGCGCCAGCACGGCGAAGGCCAGCGCGGCGGCAAGCCACGCCCGGTGCCAGAGCAGCCAGAGCACCGGCAGGAAAAAGACGATCCAGGAGAAACGGTCGCGGATGATGCGGGCCTTTTCGTCGCCGCTTGCGGCGCCCGGCGGTATCAGAACGAGGAACGTGGCCATGAGCAGGCCTCCAGCTTTGCCCTCAGGCCAGCGTACCCTTCGTGGAGGGAACGCGGCCCGCCTGGCGGGGATCGATCTCGGTCGCGGTGCGCAGCACGCGGGCGACGGCCTTGAAGCAGGTCTCCGAGATATGATGGTTGTTCGCGCCGTAGATGTTCTGGATATGCAGCGTGATGCCGGCGTGCTGGGCGAGCGCGTTGAAGAACTCGCGCACCAGCTCGGTGTCGAAGGTGCCGATCTTCGGGGCGGAGAAATTCACGTTCCAGACGAGGAAGGGCCGGCCGGAAACGTCGACGGCGGCGCGCGTCATCGTCTCGTCCATGGCAAGGTCGAGCGAGGCGTAGCGCGTGATGCCGCGCCGGTCGCCGAGCGCCTTGGCGATGGCCTGGCCGATGGCGATGCCGGTGTCCTCGACCGTGTGGTGATCGTCGATATGCAGGTCGCCCTCGGCCTTGATGTCCATGTCGATGAGCGAATGGCGCGAAAGCTGCTCCAGCATGTGATCGAAGAAGCCGACGCCCGTCGAGATGTGCGACGCGCCGGTGCCGTCGATATCGACGGCGACCGAAATATTGGTCTCGTTCGTCTTGCGCGAAACGCTGGCGGTGCGGCTCATGGGTTTCTCCGGGTGTCCTGCCGCCGCTCCTTAACAGGGCTGTCATGAAAACGCCAGTCTTTCGCGGGCCTTCGGCGCGCCCCGGCTGGAGAAGACGGGCTGGGGGAAAGGCTTCGGGCGGGAAGGCGTGGGGGGCCTTGCCCCCTCCGTTTGCAATTGCCGAAACGCCGCTTACATAGGAGACGACGAAGCCGCCTCGCCGGCGGTGCCTTGCCCGGTCTTCGGGCCCGAAAGGTCCATCCATGAGTGAACACGATCCCTATGCTTCGATGCACGCCACGACGATCATCACCGTCCGCAAGGACGGCAAGGTGGTGATGGCGGGCGACGGCCAGGTGAGCCTCGGCCAGACGGTGATGAAGGGCAATGCGCGCAAGGTCCGCCGCCTTGCCAAGGGCGACGTGATCGCCGGTTTCGCCGGCGCCACCGCCGATGCCTTCACGCTGCTCGAGCGGCTGGAAGCCAAGCTGGAGCAATATCCCGACCAGTTGATGCGCGCCGCCGTGGAGCTCGCCAAGGACTGGCGCACCGACCGCTACCTGCGGCGCCTCGAGGCGATGATGCTGGTCGCCGACAAGTCCGTCACGCTGGCGCTGACCGGCAACGGCGACGTGCTGGAGCCCGAGCACGGCACGATGGCGATCGGCTCGGGCGGCAACTACGCCTATGCCGCGGCCCGCGCGCTGATGGACACCGACAAGTCGGCGGAGGAAATCGCCCGCCGCGCCATGCAGATCGCCGGCGACATCTGCGTCTACACCAACCACAATGTCGTGGTGGAGACGCTGGACGCCGACCGCTGAACCATCCCGCCCGCGCCTTCGAGGGCGGGCAGGATGAACGATGACTTCACAGGCGGGACGGCCCGGCGCTGATCATGGCCCGGGACCGTTGCCAGAAACGGAAAAGCCCATGTCCAATTTTTCCCCCCGCGAGATCGTCTCCGAACTCGACCGCTACATCATCGGCCAGCACGACGCCAAGCGCGCCGTCGCCATCGCGCTTCGCAACCGCTGGCGCCGCCACCAGCTCGAGCCGGACCTGCGCGACGAGGTGATGCCGAAGAACATCCTGATGATCGGCCCGACGGGCGTCGGCAAGACGGAAATCTCGCGCCGCCTCGCCAAGCTTGCCGGTGCGCCCTTCGTCAAGGTCGAGGCGACCAAGTTCACCGAAGTCGGCTATGTCGGCCGCGACGTCGAGCAGATCGTGCGCGATCTCGTGGAAGTCGGCATCGGCCTGGTGCGCGAGAAGAAGCGCGCCGAGGTGACCG
>JBDHSZ010000300.1:0-3107 GCA_039812945.1 Shinella sp. | reverse complement strand
GCCATGGTCATGGCCTCGCGCTGGTCGTGGGTGACGACGATGGTGGTGATGCCGAGGCGCTGCTGGAGCTGGCGCAGCTCCACCTGCATGGCCTCGCGCAGCTTGGCGTCGAGCGCGGAGAGCGGCTCGTCGAGCAGGAACAGTTTCGGCGAGATGGCGAGCGCGCGGGCGATGGCGACGCGCTGGCGCTGGCCGCCGGAAAGCTTTGCGACCGGGCGGTCGGCATAGCCGGAAAGGTGGATCATCGCGAGAAGCTCGTCGACGCGCTTCCTCTGTTCCTCCCTGCCGACGCCGCGGATGCGCAGCGAATAGGCGATGTTCTCGCCGACCGTCAGGTGCGGGAAGAGCGCCAGCGACTGGAAGACCATGCCGAGGTCGCGCTTGTGGGTCGGGACATGGGTGATGTCGCGGTCGTCCAGCCTGATCTCACCGCTCGTCGGCAGGTCGAGGCCGGCGACCATGCGCATCAGCGTGGTCTTGCCGCAGCCGGAGGGGCCGAGCAGGCAGACGAAGGTGCCGTGCGGCACCGTGAGCTGCACGTTCCTGACGGCCGTGAACGTGCCGAATTGCTTGGTGACATTCTGGAGGGTCAGCCCGGACATTGGTTCTCCGCTCGGCGCCTTCGCCGTTCTGGCATCCGGCCGCGCGGCCGGATGCAGGTTCATGGATCGCGAGGCTCTTATCAGCCCGCGATCATTTCCGTCCACTTCTGGTTCAGCCAGTCGGCCTTGGAGGTGTAGAGGTCGTAGCGCGGGATGATCGGCTCGATGTCGGACGACACCGCGGCGAATTCCTCGGCCGTAAGGTCGAGCAGGTCGCGCTTGACGGTCGGCGCGGTGCCGACCTTGCGCGACAGCAGGGCCTGGACGGACGGCTGGCTCATATAGTCGATGAAGACATGGGCCTCCTCGACCTTGCCGGAGGCGCGCGACAGCGCCCAGCAGCCGGAATCCATGATGCCGCCTTCCTTGGGGAAGGTCGAGCGGACCGGATGGCCGTCCTTGGCGGCAAGGCCGGTCACGTCATGGTAATACTGGCCCATCGGGATCTCGCCCGACTTCAGCGACTGCTCGAACTGCGCCTCGTCGCGATACCACAGCCGCACGTTCGGCTTGACCTCGGCGAGCTTCTCGAAGGCCTTGATCTGGCCTTCCTCGGTGTCGAGCGCGTTGGTGCCGCCGAAATGGGTCTTGGCCGTCACTTCCAAGAGGAAGGAGTTGGAGACGAGCGCCAGCAGGCCGAGCTTGTCGGCGTTCGCCGGATCCCACAGCGCGGCCCAGGAGGTCGGCGGTTCGGGATAGACGTTGGTGTTGGTGACGAGCGTGATGTACCAGGCCACCGCGCCGATGCCGGCGACGCGGCCGTCCGGGTACTTGTTGACGAAATGGTCGATGAGGTTTCCGGCGTTGGGGATCTTCGCCACGTCGAGCGGCGCCCACAGCTCGGTCGACTGGCCCTTCAGCATGGCGACCTGCGACATCATCGAGACGTCGGCCGGGGCCTGCCCCGCGCGGGCGGCCTGCTCGAGCTGGACGAGCCAGGCCTCGCCGGTCGGCTCGGCGACCGATTCCACGGCGATGCCCGTCGCCTTGGTGAAGTCGGCGAAGATGTTCTTGTCGAAGGAATCCTTGAAATAGCCGCCGTAGACGCCGACCTTCAGCGACTTGTCCTGCGCGCGCAGGACCGCCGGCATGGCGAGCAGCGAGGCGCCGGCAACGCCCGCGCCGAGCACGGCGCGGCGGCTGACATTGGTCTTGAGGATGTCACGCATGGTGGTCTTTCTCCCTTAAAGGCCGGCCGGTCGATCCGGGCCGGGTCGTTCGTTGCCGCCATTCTACGTCAGGGGATCGCCGGCGCGGAAGGGGCGAAAACCGCCCTGCCGGCGATTTGCCCCCGTTTTTCATGGAACGATGCGAAACACCTGGAAAATCAACCGGCATTGCTATAGCGCTCGGCGAGAACCCGACCTTCCAGAGATAGACCCATGCCCCGTTTCAATCCGCTCGTCGAAACCCTCGCCGCCCCGCCGATCCCCTCCGTCTTCGCCTGGGGCGCGGCCTATGACGGGCGCAGCGGGCCGATGATCGACCTGTCGCAGGCCGTTCCGGGCTATCCGCCGCATCCCGAGATGCTGCGCCTGCTCGGCGAGAACGCCGCCTCGCGCACCTATGCCGGCTACGGCCCGATCGAGGGCGAGGACAGCCTGCGCGAGGCCTATGCCGCGCATCTTGCCGAGACCTACGGCGCGCCGCTTGCCGCCGGCAACGTCCATATCACCGCCGGCTGCAACCAGGCCTTCATCTGCGCCGCGATGGCGGTCGCCGGGGCGGGCGACGCCGTGCTGATGAGCGACCCCTATTATTTCAACCAGGAGACCACGCTCGCCATGCTCGGCGTGAAGACGCGCTTTGCGCCCTGCGACCCGGCGAACGGCTTCCTGCCGGACGTGGACGCGCTCGCGGCCGCGCTGACGCCGGACGTGCGGGCCGTGGCGCTGGTCTCGCCGAACAATCCGACCGGGGCCGTCTATCCGCCGGAGCTGCTCGCTGCGATCTACGACCTCTGCGCCGCGCGCGGCGTCTGGCTCATCCTCGACGAGACCTATCGCGACTTCCTGCCGGCCGGCGCTGCCCGCCCGCACGAACTCTTCGGCCGCAAGGGCTGGGAGGACACGCTGATCGGCCTCTACAGCTTCTCCAAATCCTTCTGCATTCCCGGCCACCGGCTCGGCGCGATCACCGCCGGCCCCGCCGTGGTGGAGCAGGTGGCGAAGATCATGGACAATCTCCAGATCTGCCCGCCGCGTTCCGCACAGGCCGCCGTCGCCGCCGCCCTGCCGCTGCTCGCCGGCTGGCGCGCGGAGAACCGGCGCGAGATCGCCCGGCGCGTCGAGGCGCTGCGCGCCACCATGGCCGGCGCGCCGGCCTGGCGCATCGGCGCGGTCGGGGCCTATTTCGCCTTCATCGGCCATCCGTTCGAGGGCACGCCTTCCGCCAAGGTCGCCGAGAGGCTGGCCAAGGAGGCCGGCATCCTCTGCCTTCCCGGCAGCTATTTCGGCGCGCGGCAGGAGGGCTACCTGCGCTTCGCCTTCGCCAATGCCGATGTCG
>JBDHSZ010000299.1:0-3110 GCA_039812945.1 Shinella sp. | reverse complement strand
GATCCGCGCGCTGACCGAGGAGATGCGCCGCCGCCCCGCCTTCCTCGACAAGGATTTCGGCCGCACCCGCATCGGCGTCGAGACGGGCATGGCGGTGCTAGGGGAAGTGGGGGCGGGCGGCAAGCTCGACTACACGGCCCACGGCGATGCCGTGAACCTCGCCGCGCGGCTGCAGGACGCCAACAAGTTTCTGGGGACGCAGATCTGCGTCGGCCCGCGCGCGGCGGGCGAGACGAGCCGGACGCTGCGCCCCGTCGGCAGCCACGAGATTCGCGGTTTTGGCGAAATGGCGCTCTTTACCCTGGAGTGACGCTGGCATAGGCCTCGCGGATGCGGGCCTCGCCCCATCGCGTGACCTCGCCGGGCGCGTCGCCGGGCGCCTTGATCTCGACGCCCTCGCCGCGGCTCACCGCCTTCGTCACGCCGCCGCCTGTGACCTCGACGCGGCCATGCTCGACGAAGACGGCGAAGACGCCGCGATTGGGGCCGGCGAAGAATTTCGTGCCGCGCACGCCGATCATGCCGAAGGCGGTGCGCATGGTGAGGTCGATCTTGCCGAGGCCTTCCGGCCGGTCGAAGACCATCTGCCCCGTGCCGAGCTCGATGACGCCGCCCTGCCCGGCGATGAAGGTGTCGATCAGCAGCTCCGTCTCGCTGCCGAGCAGCAGGCTGGTGTCCTCGCCGAGCGCCAGCTCGGCGAAGCTCTCCTTGCCGGTGGTGACGAAATCGCGGTCCATCAGGCGCGCGCCTGCCTTGAGGCCTTCGAGGTGGTTCGCCTGCCGGCGGTTGACCTCGCCGGTGATTTCCACGGCCCGGCCGATGACGGCGTTGGCCTGCGTGGCGCGGATGCCGATGCCCGTCAGCGCGAGCGCGCCGCCTGCTAGCAAGAGCCTGCGGCTGATGGGAACCGGACGGAAAGCCTTCGACATCGCCATGACACACCTTTCACGCGGGAACCGCCCGCAGGAGGAATTGAACCGATCGGAGCCGGCGCGTCCATCCGGCCGCCGGCGGGCATGCAATCCTTATGCACCGCTCCCCGCCATGCCTCTGTTCCCGCGGAAACAGCCTCGTTTTCCCCCTCGGCTAAGGTCGGGGCATCCAACCAAGGGAGACGGATCATGATAATGGCAAAGACGGCTGGGCGCGCCCTTTTCTTCGCGGTCCTTCTTGCCGGCGCCGCGCAGGCGGGCACGCTTTCCATCGAGGAGCAGTGCGACGCCCATGCCGGCAGCCGCCACGACCAGACGCGCAACGCGGCCTTCGCACCGGTGGCGCTCGGCGACATCGCGATCGGCCCGGCCCTTTCGGCCTGCCGCGAGGCCTATAATGCCGGCGGCGGCCCGCGCATGGCCTTCCAGCTCGGCCGCGCGCTGGAGCGCGCCGGCCAGGAGCTGCAGGCCATGACGCTCTATGCCGAGGCGGCATCGCGCGGCCATACGGTCGTGATGGTCAATTACGGCGGCATGCTGGGCAGGCGCGGCGACCCGGCGGGCGAGTTCAACCACTACCGGAAGGCCGCCGAGCTGGGCGACAGGCTGGGCGCCTACAATCTCGCCGTCGCCTATCGCGACGGCATCGGCACCGGGGTCGACGGCGAGGCGGCGGCGCGCTGGTTCGACAAGGCCGCGGCGGCGGGCGACGAGACGGCCGCCTTCAATCTCGGCGTCCTCCTCGACGACGGCAGCCTGGTGGAGGAGGACAAGGCCCGCGCGGCGGCGTTCTACCGTCTGGCGGCCGAGGGCGGCAATGTCGATGCGATGATCAATCTCGGCCTGATGCTGGAGGCAGGCGAAGGCGTGGCGCAGGATCTTCCCGTCGCCGCCGGCTATTTCAGGCGGGCCGCCGAGCGGGGCGACAGCTACGGCAAGCTGAAACTCGGCCTGATGCAGCAGAGCGGCACCGGCATCGTCAGGGATATCGAGGCGGCCGTGACCAGCCTCCTCGCCGCCTTCGAGATGCGCGACGCGGACCTCGAAGTCATCCTGCGCGACCAGCCGGAACAGCTTTCCGCCGATGCGCGCCTTGCCATCAAGCGTGTGCTGGCCGAGCGCGAGCTGATCGACGGCGCCGGGACTGCGGAGATCGATCCGATCACCCTCGGCGCCATCGAGAAGCACTATGCCCGGCAGTGAGACGGATCAGACGATCTCGCCGGCCTGCGGGCCCCAGGTGTCCGTCATGGCGAAGCCGTTCGCCAGCGGATCGGTCGGGTCGAGCGCGATCTGGTGCAGGCCGAAGGTCCAGCCGCGGCCGGTGATCGAGGGGATGATGGCCGTGCGGCCGGCGACCGTGGTCTCGGCCTCCAGCCCGACCTCGAACTGCGATCCGATGATCGAGCGCGAGCGGAACGTATCGCCGACCTTGGCGAGGCCGCGGGCATGCAGCGTCGCGAGGTTAGCGGAATTGCCGGTACCGCAGGGCGAGCGGTCGACGCGGCCCGGCCACATGGTCGTGGCGGTGCGCACGAGGCCGTCCGGGTCGCGGTCGCGGAACATGACATAGGCGACGCCGTTGATTTCCGGGATCTCGGGGTGCACGACCTTCATCGACCGGTTGATGAGGTCCTTCAGCGCCATGCCGGCATCGACCAGCGCGCGGGCATTGCCCTTCTCGATCTTCGTGCCGATCTGGTCGACATCGACCAGCGCATAGAAGATGCCGCCATAGGAGATGTCGAAGCGCACGCGGCCCCAGTGCGGCGTGTCGATCTCCACGTCCAGCTCCTGCACGAAGGAGGGCACCATCGTGAGCTTGACCTTCTCGCAGCGCCCGTCGCGGCAGGTCGCCGTCGCCTTGACGAGGCCGGCGGCCGTGTCGAGCACGACCACCGTCTCCGGCTCCTTCATCTCGACGATGCCCGATTCCAGCAGCGCCGTGGTGACGCAGATCGAGTTGGAGCCCGAGGAGGCATGCGCCTGGTCGGCCTGCAGGATGATGAAGCCGGCATCGGCCTCCGGGCGCTTGGCGGGCAGCAGCAGGTTGACCGAGCCGGTCGCGGCCGCGCGCGGCTCCAGGCACAGGAAGCGGCGCAGGCTGTCGTCGACCGTGTTGATGTGGTTGAGCTGCTCGGCGATCGTGTTGCCGGGGATCTTCGGCACGCCGCCGAT
>JBDHSZ010000298.1:0-3112 GCA_039812945.1 Shinella sp. | reverse complement strand
CCTCCGCGCTCGGCGTGCGGGCGGCGATGAAGGTCGATCCGGCCACCGCGCTCGGGAGCTGAGATGGCGCTCGGCGACACCCTGATCGAGGTCTCGGGCGTGGCCAAGCATTTCGGCGAGGGCGAGACCCGCGTCGATGCCCTGCGTTCGGTCGATCTCACGGTGCGCGCCGGCGAGGTGATCGCGCTGCTCGGACCATCCGGGTCGGGCAAGACGACGCTGCTCAACATCATCGGCTGCATCCTCGCTCCGTCGGCGGGACGGGTGGTGCTGGATGGCGAGCCGGTGTTCGACGGCAGATGGCTGCGGCGCGACCTGAGGCGCCTCAGGCTCGACAAGATCGGCTTCATCTTCCAGGCGCACAACCTCCTGCCCTTTCTCACCGCCGAGGAGAACGTCGCGGTCGTGCTGGACCTTGCCGGCTGGTCCGCCGACAAGGGCCGGGCACGGGCGCGCGAGCTGCTCACCTATCTGGAAGTCGGCCACCGGGCGACGGTCAAGCCCGCGCTGCTTTCGGGCGGCGAGGCGCAGCGCGTGGCGATCGCCCGCGCGCTCGCCAACCGCCCCCGCATCATCCTGGCCGACGAACCGACCGCCGCGCTCGACGGCGCGCGGGCCGGGCTGGTGATGGACCTGTTGCGCAGGCTTGCCGTCGAGCAGGAGGCCTGCATCGTCACCGTCACCCATGACGAAAAGATCTTCGACCGTTTCGACCGCCTGATCCACCTGCGCGACGGCCGCCTCGCCGACGCCTGACCCCGGAGCTATCCATGCCAGCAAGACCCCGCACCCTGGCTATCGCCGCCGCCGTCGCCGTGATCTTCGGCCTGCTCACCCTCGTCTCGGGCGGCAGGGCGCTCTTCGGCGGCGTCGACATGGGCGCGGTGGTGCCCTTCGTGCTGTGGTTCAATTTCGGCGCGGGGTTTGCCTATGTTCTGGCCGGCATCGGCCTGTGGCGCGGCGCAGGCTGGGCGCCGGTGCTGTCGCTCGCCATCGCCGTGGCGACTGCGGCCGTCTTCGCCGCTTTCCTGTGGCATGTCGGCTCGGGCGGCGCCTGGGAAGCGCGCACCATGGGCGCGATGATCCTGCGCACCGGCGTCTGGACCGCCATCGCCGCACTTGCATTGCGGCGCAAGAAAGCCGCCTGATCAAACCCTGCGCCCAGCCAGCAACGGCGGCGCCCCCCAACCCCCGGGGACCGCGACCGCGCCAGCCAGGAACCCGATATGAAGCGATCCCTGCCCATCGACCTGTCGCTTGTCCTTTCGCTCATCACCGTCCTCGGCATGGCGATGGCCGCGACCGGCAGGTGGACTCCGGGCGACGCTCTTGGCGCCCTGGAGGTTCCGGGTCTGGTCCTGGCCTATCTGGCGGGCGGTCTGCCGACCGCCTGGCGCGCGCTTTCGGTGCTGTGGCGCAGGCATGTGCTCGACATCGACCTCCTGATGATCGCCGCGGCAATCGCCGCGGCGATCGTCGGCGCGCCCTTCGAGGGCGCGGTTTTGCTGACGCTGTTCAGCATCTCGACCACGCTCGAGGAGCGGGCGCTCGGTCGGGCGCGGCGCGCCATCGAGGCGCTGATGGCGCTCAGGCCCGAAACGGCACTGCGCAAGAGCGCCGGCGGTGCTGTCGAAGAAGTCGCCGCCGCCGAACTTTCCGTCGGCGATGTGGTGGTGCTGCGTCCCGGCGCCCGGGTGCCGACCGACGGCGTGGTCGTCACCGGGCGCGGCGGCATCGACGAGGCCAATATCACCGGCGAATCCATGCCGGTCTCCAAGGAGGCGGGCGCGCAGGTGTTCGAGGCCACGGTCAATCTCGACGGCGTCATGGAAGTGTCCGTCACCCGGACGGTCGGCGACAGCACCATTGCCCGCATGATCCGGCTGGTGACGGAGGCGCAGGCCGCCCGCGCGCCCTCCGAACGGTTCAGCGAATGGTTCGGGCAACGCTATACGGTTGCTGTCATGGTAGGGGCGGTGATCGCCTTCGCCGCCTTCTACGGGCTGGGGCGCGACTGGGAACAGGCGCTTTACCGGGCGGCGACGCTGCTGGTTGCGGCGAGCCCCTGCGCCATCGTCATCTCGGTTCCGGCCGCCATCCTGTCGGCCCTCTCCGCGGCCGCGCGTGGCGGCGTGCTGTTCAAGGGCGGCGGCGCGCTGGAGACGCTGGCGAGCGTCGACACCTTCGCCTTCGACAAGACGGGAACGCTGACCACGGGCCGTGCCGAAGTGACCGAAATCGTCGCGCTGGACGGCGAGGAGAACCGCTTCCTGTCGCTGCTCGCCGGGCTTGAGGCGCATTCGGAGCACCATATCGCCGCGGCGATCCGCCGGGAGGTCGCCACGCGCGGGCTCGATCCGGCAGCCGTCGTCGACGTGAACGCCCGGCCGGGCATCGGAATTGAAGGTTGCGATGCCCTGGGCCCGATATGGGCCGGCAATTCCTATCTTGCGGAGGCCATGAACGCCCCGCTGGACCACCCCGCCCTGAAGGCGCTCGCCGACGGCGCCGGCACGGTCGTTTATCTCGGACGCGGCGCGACGATATTGGGAGCGGTCGGCGTGGCGGACGAGGCCAGGGCCAGTTCCGCCTCTGCGCTGGCTGCCCTGCGCAAGAGCGGCGTACGCCGCATCGTCATGATGACGGGAGATCGCAGGCCGGTGGCCCTGCGCATCGGCGCGGAGCTCGGACTGGGACCCGACGAGATCCATGCCGGAATGCTGCCCCGCGACAAGGTGCGCGCGGTCGGAAAACTTGCCGCGGACGCCAAGGTCGCCTTCGTCGGCGACGGTGTCAACGACGCGGCCGCCCTTGCCCGCGCCGATATCGGCATCGCCATGGGCGCCGCCGGCTCCGAGGTCGCCCTTCAGGCGGCCGACGTGGCGCTTTTGTCCGAGGATATGGAACGGCTGGCTGACGCGCACCGCCTCGCCCGCCGGGCATCAAGGATCATCCGGCAGAACCTGACCTTCGCCATCGGCGCCATGGTGGTTCTGGTCATAGGCGGCCTGTTCTTCGACCTGCCGCTGCCCCTGGCGGTGATCGGCCATGAGGGCGGCACGGTGCTTGTGGTGCTGAACGGGCTGCGCCTGCTGTCCGACCCGATCCGCCG
>JBDHSZ010000297.1:0-3113 GCA_039812945.1 Shinella sp. | reverse complement strand
TGAAGACTGCATCGACAAGGTCGACAACCGCTTCGAGCTGGTCCTGCTGGCCGGCCACCGCGCCCGCCAGATCAGCCAGGGCGCGCCGATCACCGTCGCCCGCGACAACGACAAGAACCCGGTCGTGGCGCTGCGCGAGATCGCCGACGAGACGCTGTCGCCCGACGACCTCAAGGAAGACCTGATCCACTCGCTGCAGAAGCATGTCGAGGTGGACGAGCCCGAGCCCGATCCGGCGAGCCTGCTGGCCGACGACGCCGCCACGGCCGCCGTCGACGAGGACGAGGACCAGCCGGAGACCATCGCCTTCGACCGCATGTCGGAAGAAGAGCTGCTGGCCGGCATCGAAGGCCTCGTTCCGCCGGAAAAGAGCGACGATTTCTGATTTCGGCAGTTTACCGAAACCTTTGCTGTTGCGAATGCCGGTGCGCCCCTCTTAATCTTGGGGCGCACTTTTTTTTGCCCTGCGGGAGCGGGGAGAAAGCCGACCGAGGATGATGCGTCAATATGAACTCGTCGAACGGGTTCAGAAATACAAGCCGGATGCCAACGAGGCCCTGCTGAACAAGGCCTATGTCTACGCCATGCAGAAGCACGGCCAGCAGAAGCGGGCGAGCGGCGACCCTTACATCTCGCATCCCCTGGAAGTCGCCGCGATCCTCACCGACATGCGCCTCGACGAATCGACCGTCGCGGTGGCGCTGCTGCACGACACGATCGAGGACACCAGCGCGACGCGCGCCGAGATCGACGAATTGTTCGGCGAGGATATCGGCGCGCTGGTCGAGGGCCTCACCAAGATCAAGAAGCTCGACCTCGTCTCCAAGAAGGCCAAGCAGGCGGAGAACCTGCGCAAGCTGCTGCTCGCCATTTCCGACGACGTGCGCGTGCTGCTGGTCAAGCTCGCCGACCGGCTGCACAACATGCGCACGCTCGACCACATGTCGCCGGAAAAGCGCGCCCGCATCTCCGAGGAGACGATGGACATCTATGCGCCGCTCGCCGGCCGCATGGGCATGCAGGACATGCGCGAGGAGCTGGAGAACCTCTCCTTCCGCCATATCAACCCGGAAGCCTTCGAGACGGTCACGCGCAAGCTGGAGGAGCTTTCCCAGCGCAACGAGGGCCTGATCCGCAAGATCGAGGACGAACTGCGCGAACTGCTGGTGGCCAACGGCCTCGACGACGCGCTCGTCAAGGGCCGGCAGAAGACGCCCTATTCGGTCTTCCGCAAGATGCAGTCGAAGTCCCTGTCCTTCGAGCAGCTCTCCGACGTCTACGCCTTCCGCATCCTCGTCGACGATATCCCCGCCTGCTATGCCGCGCTCGGCATCGTGCACACGCGCTGGCGCGTCGTGCCGGGGCGCTTCAAGGACTATATCTCGACGCCCAAGCAGAACGACTACCAGTCGATCCACACCACCATCGTCGGCCCCTCGCGCCAGCGCATCGAGCTGCAGATCCGCACCAAGCGCATGCACGAGATCGCCGAATACGGCATCGCCGCCCATTCGCTCTACAAGGACAAGGAAGCGGCGAACGGCGAGACGGCCCGCTCGCCGCGCTCCAACGCCTATGCCATGCTGCGCCGGACGATCGAATCGCTCGCCGAAGGCGACAATCCGGAGGAATTCCTCGAGCATACCAAGCTCGAGCTCTTCCAGGATCAGGTCTTCGCCTTCACGCCGAAGGGCCAGCTCATCACCCTGCCGCGCGGCGCGACGCCGATCGATTTCGCCTATGCGGTGCACACCAATATCGGCGACACCTGCGTCGGCGCGAAGATCAACGGCCGCATCATGCCGCTCGTCACCCGCCTCAACAACGGCGACGAGGTGGAGATCATCCGCTCCGGCATCCAGGTGCCGCCGCCGGCCTGGGAGGAGATCGTCGTCACCGGCAAGGCGCGCGCCGCCATCCGCCGGGCCACCCGCGCCGCCGTGCGAAAGCAATATTCCGGCCTCGGCTACCGCATCCTGGAGCGCACCTTCGAGCGCGCCGGCAAGCTGTTCACGCGCGACGGCCTCAAGCCCGTGCTGCACCGGCTCGGCCAGAAGGAGGTGGAGGACGCCATCGCCTCGGTCGGCCGCGGCGAGCTCTCCTCGCTCGACGTGCTGCGCGCCGTCTTCCCGGACTACCAGGACGAGCGCGTGACGGTGAAGCCGAGCTCGGACGACGGCTGGTTCAACATGCGCAGCGCCGCCGGCATGGTCTTCAAGCTGCCCGGCAGGACCAAGGCGGCGCTGGAGCGCGAGGACGGCGAGGCCGGCCCCGAGGCGCTGCCGATCCGCGGCCTTTCGGGCAATGCCGAGGTGCATTTCTCCGTCGGCGGGGCCGTTCCCGGCGACCGCATCGTCGGCATCATGGAGAAGGACAAGGGCATCACCATCTACCCGATCCAGTCGCCGGCGCTGCAAAAGTTCGACGACGAGCCGGAACGCTGGATCGACGTGCGCTGGGACCTCGACGAGGCGAACAACACCCGCTTCATGGCCCGCATCATGATCAACGCGCTGAACGAGCCCGGCACGCTCGCCGAGGTCACCCAGACGATCGCCACCAGCGACGTCAATATCCGCTCCATGTCGATGACGCGGGTGGCGGCGGATTTCACCGAGGTCCATATCGACCTCGAGGTCTGGGACCTGCGCCAGCTCAACCAGTTGATCGGGCAGCTCAAGGAGCTGCAATGCGTCTCCACCATCAATCGCGTCTTCACCTGACGATGCCATGCAAAAATGCGGCAGCCTGCCTCGATTGAGGCGGGCTTGCCCAGATTTTGACCAGACGCCATGCGCGTCCCGCATGGCTGTATCGCCATAGTGTCGCTGGTGCCGCGAGGTGGGTAACCCTATCTTCCGTTTCGGGAGGTCGAACCGAAAGGGTTTACCAATGTTCAAGCAGATCAGGAACTTCGCCCGCGCCCTGCGCGTTCCCAGCACCGACGAGCGCGAGATCGCCTATCTCAACGGCGCCATCGACCGGATCGACCTGGAATACCGCCAGCGTCAGATCGACCGCGGCCTGTTCCGCAAGTCCTTCTAAATCACAGGCCGGCCGCGGCGACCGCGCGGCGCCATGCGGGCGCCGCCATTGAAATGCCACCAACGGAT
>JBDHSZ010000296.1:0-3118 GCA_039812945.1 Shinella sp. | reverse complement strand
ACCAGCATTTCGTCTTGCCCGTCATACGCAAAGCACTGAGTTTCCGGGATTAAGCAAAAGAGGACCTTCGTTGTCAAGAATGAACGGGTCAGGGTTCCTGACTCATTATTTTAGAGTCGTTCTAATCCTGATGAAATCAGTCGCCTTTTCAGAGGCTTATGATGCGGCGGCAGCGATATCGCCGCGCCGGGGGTGCGGCAAACTGACCGATCACGATTTGTTGCAAAATCGCCCCCGGGGGCGGTTTGCGCCCCGCCGTCCTTTCCCTCGCCCGCATCGGGGAAGAGAATCGAGCGGCGAAGCGTCGATCCGACCGCGCGCCCGGTGCAGGCGGGGCATGCAAATTCGACCCTCGAAAAACCTGGGAAATCGTCTATATGACGGGCAAAGGAGACCTCATGGCCCGCATAGACCAGACCGAGGATTGGCGCACGCGCCATGCCCCGACCATCAGCACGTTCGAATCCCTGGCGCTGGAGGCCTATGGCCACCTGCCGGAGGAGTTCCGTGCGCTGACGGGCAACCTCATCATCGAGATCGCGGAATTCCCCAGCGACGACGTGTTCGAGGACATGGCGCTGGAAACGCCCTTCGACCTGCTCGGCCTGTTCGAGGGGCGCGGCATCTCCGAGCGCTTCACCGTCGAGACCGGCGAGATGCCGAACCGCATCACCCTCTACCGCCGCCCGATCCTCGACTATTGGGCGGAGAACGAGGAGACGCTCGGCGACATCGTCACCCATGTGCTCATCCACGAGATCGGCCACCATTTCGGCCTGTCGGACGACGACATGGAGCGCATCGAGGCGAGCGCGGAGATCGCGGCGGGCTGAGCCGCCGTCCTATTGCTCCGAGAGCTTGATATCCGGCGCATAGTCCTTGCCGGGCACGTCCTTCACCACCGCCTGGCCGCATTGCATGAGCTTCGCCTCGGCATTGTAGGCATAGGTCGGCGAGCCGTGCAGCACCCAGCCCTTGTTCAGCGCCAGCGTGACCTTGTGGCAGAACGAGGCGTCGTCGGGGCCGGTCAGGAAGCGGTAGACTTTCATGCTCTCTTCTTTCTCTCGTTGATCAGGTCGGCCCTGGCGAGGACCCGTTCGGCCTGCCCGGCATGGAGCTTCTCCACCATGCGGCCGGCGATGCTGACCACCGCCTTGCCGGCGTTCTCCGGCGCGGCGAAGGCCGCGACGACGGCGAGCGCCTCGGCGGCCTCCGCCTCCGTCACGCCGTAGGCCTCGTTGGCCGGGACGATCTGCGCGGGATGGATCAGCATCTTGCCGTCGAAACCCATCTGGCGGCCCTGCCGGCATTCGGCCGCAAGGCCGTCCGCATCGGCGAAATCGTTGAAGACGGCGTCGACGACGTCGAGCCCCGAGGCGCGCGCCGCGACGACCACCTGCAGCAGCAGCGGCATGAGGAACGGGCGGCCGGGGATGTCGGCGATGCCGGTCTCCTTGCGCAGGTCGTTGAGGCCGACGACGAGGCAGTCGAGCCGTCCGCCATGGGTGCGGCCGGTCTCGGCGATGGCGGCGAGGTTGAGGAGGCCGGCGGCCGTCTCGATCATCGCCCAGAGCCGCGGGCCGTCATCCGCGCCGGCCTCGGAAAACCAGTCGGCGGCGGTCAGCACGTCCTGCGGCTCGGACACTTTCGGCAGCAGCACCGCATCCGGCATGCAGGCGAGCGCCGCCTCGAGGTCGAGCACTCCGTCCGGGCCGTCGAGCCCGTTGATGCGGATGACATGCTCGCAGCCGGATGCCCGGTCGAGCGTGCCGAAATGCGCGGCCAGCGCGGCGCGCGCCTCGGCCTTCTTCTCCGGCAGGACGGAATCCTCCAGGTCGAAGATGACGGCGTCGCAATCGAGCGTGGCGGACTTGGCGAGCGCCCTTGCATTGACGGCGGGAACGGTCAGCACCGAGCGGCGCAGGCGAAGCGGATGGTGGCGTGGCGTCCTGTTCATCCGCTCTTTGTGCCGCGCTTTGCCGCAGGCCGCAAGCGCCACCAAGTTCGGCCTTGCAAAGGACAAGATCGCCCCCCACATTGCTTGATAGAGAAAGGGCAAATCAAATGCAGCGCATCCGCTCCATCGTCTTCACCGTCCTCAGCCTGATGATCGCCGGCGCGACCTTCCTGTTCGCCGCTTCGGTGGGCCTTGCCATCGCCGGCATCGTCGCCGTGCTGATGCTCGGCTCCATGCTCGCCGCGAAGCTCCAGCCGGCCCCGGTCCGCGCCAGCGCCCGCAAGGCCGCCCCCGGCCAGCGCGAGCCGCGCATCTGGAACGACGGCCGCGGCACGATCATCGACCTCTAAGGCCTTCCTCCCGCAGGAACGGCCGGGCGCGCCGCGCGCCCGGCATTGGCGTTGCCGCCGGCGCACGCGAAGATTCCCCTTCAAATCCGGGGAAAACTGCTCTAAACGCTTGGCTCAACCGACATCACCGCATCCGAGGGTTTTCGCATGGACAAGTTCGTCAAGCTGACCGGCGTCGCCGCGCCGCTCCCCGTCGTCAATATCGACACGGACATGATCATCCCGAAGGACTACCTCAAGACGATCAAGCGCACCGGCCTCGGCAAGGGCCTCTTCGCCGAGGCGCGCTACAACGAGGACGGCAGCGTCAACGCGGATTTCGTGCTGAACAAGCCGGCCTACCAGAACGCCACGATCCTCGTCGCCGGCGACAATTTCGGCTGCGGCTCCTCGCGCGAGCACGCCCCGTGGGCGCTGCTCGACTTCGGCATCCGCTGCGTCATCTCCACCAGCTTCGCCGACATCTTCTACAACAACTGTTTCAAGAACGGCATCCTGCCGATCGTCGTCAGCCAGGAGGACCTGGACAAGCTGATGGACGACGCCAGCCGCGGCTCCAACGCCATCCTGACCGTCGACCTGGAAAGCCAGGAGATCACCGGTCCCGACGGCGGGCGCATCGGCTTCGAGATCGACGCCTTCCGCCGCCACTGCCTGCTGAACGGCCTCGACGACATCGGCCTGACGCTGGAGAAGGCCGCCGCCATCGCCGACTACGAGGCGCGCCAGCGCGCCGAGACCCCCTGGCTCGCCGCGGGCTGAGCCACGAGCGACGTCGCCGCGAACGCCCGCGTCATCTTTTGTCCCCGAA
>JBDHSZ010000295.1:0-3119 GCA_039812945.1 Shinella sp. | reverse complement strand
ACGGCCGCGAGCACATCAACGGCGCGGACCTTTCCGGCATCCGCGAGCGCCTCGCCGCCCTGCCCGGCGAGGACAAGGGGCTGGAAGTGCCCGTCGAAGTCGAGGTGAAGAACGACGAGCTGCGCATCCGCGTCGGCCCCGGCGAGGGCAAGGCCAATATCGTCATCGCCTATTTCGAGCGCCAGCGTACGATCGCCATCGACAAGGGCGAGAACCGCGGCAAGACGGTGAACTACTGGCATGCCGTGACCAACATGGAGACGATCGGCATGTGGGAGGGCAAGGAGACCAACCTGGTGCTGCCGGCCGACATGCTGAAGAAGAGCAGGAAGACCGGCGGCTGCGCCGTGCTGATCCAGCGCATGAAGACGGCCGATACGCCCGGCGCCATCCTTGGCGCGACGGTGCTGACGAGCGACAGCGCTTCGCGATGAGGAGCTCCCCGAAAGGGGAGGTCCGGTCCGGCTTCTTCGAGGGGCTGGGGCTTGAGGGTTCGAAGAAACACGGACCGGACCGGGACGAAGCTGCCGGCAACGGAATACAGGGCAACCTCGACAGACGCGGGCCGGACCGACCGGCTTCCCGCACAAGGTAGCGGGCCGGTCGCGGCTGCGACGGGCGAACTCTCTCCTTAAATTTGGGCGTCTGTTTGTCTGAAATGCGGCGAGACGGATTTTTGCGAAAACGCGGCGGCAGGCCCCCGCCTCGGCCATGCGCCTTGCATTTCGGTGCCGGTCAGGCACACTGTCACGGTGCCGTCATGGACGAGGTGCCGAGATTCGATGACAGATCAGCCGGATTTGCAGACGCCAGACGTCGTTGTCGACCTGCGGGAATACAAAAGCAGCAAGGACCCGCTGCCCGTGACCTTCCATCGGCGGGAGCTCGACGCGATCCTCTGGGTCTACGGCCGCATGGTCGGCGAGGGCGAATGGCGCGACTATGCCATCGACCACATGCGCGACAGGGCGGTCTTCTCCGTCTTCAAGCGCTCCGGCGAGATGCCGCTCTACCGCATCGAGAAGAACCCCAGGCTCGCCGCCAAGCAGGGCGCCTACAGCGTGACCAACACGCACGGCATGATCCTCAAGCGCGGCCACGAGCTGAACCAGGTGCTGAAGGTCTTCGACAAGGTGCTGCGCCTCGTCGAGACGTGAGGCCAGCCTTTCCCGGCCGCCTGCTTTCCCTTTCAATGGGGTCATCCTCGGGCTTGACCCGAGGAGCCACGCGGCAGGCGGAACGTTTGTGGCATGGATGGTCGGGTCAAGCCCGACCATGACGGAGGAGAGGTTTACCCCATCGTTCCCGGATAGGCCGTCGCCGAGGGCTCCGTCGCCGCGCCGTCGCCCAGCGGGCGCTGCATGAAGACCGTGTCGAGCCAGCGGCCGTGCTTGAAGCCGGTCGCCGTCATGCAGCCGCCATGGATGAAGCCGGCGGCGCTGTGCACGGCGATGGAGGCGGGATGCGCGCCGCCGATGACCGCCACCATCTGGCGGAAGCCGAGATCGGTGCAGCGGCGGATCAGCTCGGCCAGCAGCGCCTTGCCGACGCCCTTGCCGCGCGCTTCCGGCGCCAGATAGACCGAATCCTCGACGAGCCAGCGATAGGCCGGGCGCGTGCGGAAGGCCGAGGCATAGGCATAGCCGAGGATGAGGCCGGTCTGCTCGATGGCGACGATATAGGGATAGCCCTCGCCGGTGATCGCCTTGAAGCGCGCCTCCATCTCGTCGAGCGAGGGCGGGTCGATCTCGTAGCTCGCCACGCCGTTCAGCACGGATTCGCGGTAGATCTCGGTGAAGGCGGCGATATCGCCCGGCGCGGCGGTTCGGATGACGAAGCTCATGACGGCCTGCGTTTCGTAGGACAATCCCGATGAAGTGCGCAACGTTTTGCGGCCGGAACGGCACGAAGGCAAGCGGAAAGAGGGGATGGGCGCAACCCATCCCCTGCCATCGCCGCCTCGATGGCGAGGAACCTCAGGCGCCGTAGACGATCAGCAGGTCCTTGGCGTCGATCTGGTCGCCGGCCTTGACGAGCACTTCCGAGATCATGCCGTCCTTCTCCGCATGCAGCGCCGTCTCCATCTTCATCGCCTCGATGGACAGCAGCACGTCGCCGGCCTTGACCGGCTGGCCGGCCGCGACCGCGACGGTCGAGATGACGCCCGGCATCGGCGCGCCGAGATGGGCGGCATTGCCGTTGTCGGCCTTGCGGCGCACGGCCGAGCCGGCGGCGCGGTTGCGATCCGGCACCTTGATGAGGCGCGGCTGGCCGTTCAGCTCGAAGAACACCTTCACCATGCCCTGCGCATCCGGCTCGCTTCTCGCCTGATGCAGGATGACGAGGGAGACGCCCTTCTCCAGCTCGGGCGAAAGCTCCTCGCCCGGCGCAAGGCCGTAGAAATAGGCCGGCGTCGGCAGCACGCTGACCGGGCCGTAGGTGTCGGCGGCCAGCGCATAGTCGGTGAAGACCTTGGGATACATCAGGTAGGAGGCGAATTCGAAGTCGTCGACCTTGCGCTCCAGCTTGTCCTCGATGGCCTTGCGCTCCGCATTAAGATCGGCCGCCGGCAGCAGCGAGCCGGGCACGGCGCTATAGGGCGCCTCGCCCTTCAGCGCCTTCTTCTGCAGGCCGGCCGGCCAGCCGCCCGGGGGCTGGCCGAGATCGCCCTTGAGCATGGAGACGACCGAATCCGGGAAGGCGATGTCCTTGGCCGGATTCTCCACGTCGGCGACGCTCAGCTCCTGGCTCACCATCATCAGCGCCATGTCGCCGACGACCTTGGAGGACGGCGTCACCTTGACGATATCGCCGAACATCTGGTTGGCGTCGGCATAGGCCTGCGCGACCTTGTGCCACTTGGTTTCCAGCCCCAGCGAGCGGGCCTGTTCCTTGAGATTGGTGAACTGGCCGCCCGGCATCTCGTGCAGGTACACTTCCGAGGCCGGGCCCTTGAGGTCGCTCTCGAAGGCGGCGTACTGGAAGCGCACGGCCTCCCAGTAGAAGGAAATGCGGCGGATCCACTCGGGATCGAGGCCCGGATCGCGCTCCGAGCCCTTCAGCGCCTCGACGATCGAGCCGAGGCAGGGCTGCGAGGTGTTGCCCGACAGCGCGTCCAT
>JBDHSZ010000294.1:0-3123 GCA_039812945.1 Shinella sp. | reverse complement strand
ATCGGCCGCGGCGAGGACGCCGAGATCACCACCTATCTCGAACAGGCGATGACCTCCGAGCTGCAGGGCAACGTGGTCGATCTCTGCCCGGTCGGCGCGCTGACCTCGAAGCCTTTCGCCTTCACGGCCCGTCCGTGGGAGCTGAACAAGACCGAATCGATCGACGTCATGGACGCCGTCGGCTCGGCGATCCGCGTCGATACGCGCGGCCGTGAGGTCATGCGCATCCTGCCGCGCGTCAACGAGGCGGTCAACGAGGAGTGGATCTCCGACAAGACCCGCTATATCTGGGACGGCCTGAAGACCCAGCGCCTCGACCGCCCCTATATCCGCAGGGACGGCCGTCTCCAGCCGGCGAGCTGGGCGGAAGCCTTCGGCGCCGTCAAGGCCGCCGTCGCCGGCAAGGCGGGCGAGCGCATCGGCGCGATCGCCGGGGACCTTGCCTCCGTCGAGGAGATTTTTGCGCTGCGCGAACTGATGCGCGCGCTCGGCTCGGCCAACATGGACTGCCGCCAGGACGGCTCGGCGCTCGATCCGTCGCTCGGCCGCGCCAGCTACCTGTTCAACCCGACCATCGAGGGCATCGAGGAGGCCGACGCGCTGCTCATCGTCGGCGCCAATCCGCGCCTCGAGGCGGCCGTGCTCAACGCCCGCATCCGCAAGCGCTGGCGCATGGACGACTTCCCGATCGGCGTGATCGGCGAGGAAGGTGAGCTGCGCTACGGCTACGACTATCTCGGCGCCGGCCCGGACACGCTCTCCGGCCTGATCGACGGTTCGGTCAAGTTCGCCGCCAAGCTGAAGAAGGCCCAGCGGCCGATGATCATCGTCGGCCAGGGCGCGCTGTCGCGCGCCGACGGCCTCGCCGTCCTCTCGGCCGTCGCCGCTCTGGCGGAAAAGGTCGGCGCGGTGAAGGCGGACTGGAACGGCCTTGCCGTGCTGCACACCGCCGCCGCCCGCGTCGGCGGCCTCGACCTCGGCTTCGTGCCGGGCGCGGGCGGCAAGACGGCGAAGGACATGCTGACCGGCACGGACGTCCTGTTCCTGCTCGGCGCGGACGAGATGGACTTTTCCGGCAAGACCGCCTTCACGGTCTATATCGGCTCGCACGGCGACAACGCGGCGCATGCCGCCGACGTCATCCTGCCGGGCGCGACCTATACGGAGAAGTCCGGCACCTGGGTCAACACCGAGGGCCGCGTCCAGATGGGCAACCGCGCCGGCTTCGCGCCGGGCGAGGCCCGCGAGGACTGGGCGATCCTGCGCGCGCTGTCCGACGTCATCGGCAGGAAGCTGCCCTTCGATTCGCTGGCTCAGCTCCGCGCGCAGCTCTATGCGGCGCACCCGCATTTCGCCGCGATCGACGCGATCGCCCCCGGCGATGTCGCCGATCTTTCCGCGCTTGCGAAAAAAGGCGGGACGATGGCGAATTCCGGGTTTGCGTCTCCGGTCAAAGACTTCTATTTGACGAACCCGATAGCGCGCGCCTCCGCGGTCATGGCCGAATGTTCGGCGCTGGCCCGCAACAATTTCAAAGCCGCGGCGGAATGAGCGCGAAGGAATAGACGGTATGGACGCTTTCATTTCGACCTATGTCTGGCCCGGTGTGATCATGGTGGCGCAGTCGCTGCTGCTGCTGGTCGCGCTTCTGGTCTTCATCGCCTATGTCCTGCTCGCCGACCGCAAGATCTGGGCGGCGGTGCAGCTTCGCCGCGGCCCGAACGTCGTCGGCCCCTGGGGCCTGTTCCAGTCCTTCGCCGACCTCCTGAAGTTCGTCTTCAAGGAGCCGGTGATCCCGGCCACGGCCAACAAGGTGATCTTCCTGCTCGCCCCGCTGGTCTCCGTGACGCTGGCGCTCGCCACCTGGGCGGTGGTGCCGCTCAATAACGGCTGGGTGATCGCCAACATCAATGTCGGCATCCTCTACATCTTCGCGATCTCCTCGCTCGAAGTGTACGGCATCATCATGGGCGGCTGGGCCTCGAACTCCAAGTACCCGTTCCTCGGCGCGCTGCGCTCGGCGGCGCAGATGGTGTCCTACGAGGTCTCCATCGGCTTCGTCATCGTCACCGTGCTGCTCTGCGTCGGCTCGCTGAACCTGACGGACATCGTGCTGTCGCAGAACGACGGCCTCGGCACGCGCCTCGGCCTGCCGCCGTCCTTCCTCGACTGGCACTGGCTGTCGCTCTTCCCGATGTTCGTCATCTTCTTCATCTCGTCGCTCGCCGAGACGAACCGCCCGCCCTTCGACCTGCCGGAAGCCGAATCGGAACTGGTCGCCGGCTTCATGGTGGAATACGGCTCGACGCCCTACATGATGTTCATGCTCGGCGAATATGCCGCCATCTGCCTGATGTGCGCGCTGATGACGATCCTCTTCCTCGGCGGCTGGCTGCCCCCGGTCGACGTCTGGTTCCTCAACTGGGTCCCCGGCATCGTCTGGTTCGTCCTGAAGGCCTCGTTCGTCTTCTTCATGTTCGCGATGGTGAAGGCCTTCGTGCCGCGCTATCGCTACGACCAGCTCATGCGTCTCGGCTGGAAGGTCTTCCTGCCGATCTCGCTCGCCATGGTCGTCATCGTCGCATTCGTGCTGAAGCTCACGGGCTGGTCCGCATGACCGCCCTGGATTTCAGCAGCATTGGAGCTTGAAATGGCCAGTCTTTCGCAAGCCGTGAATTCGCTGTTCCTCAAGGAGTTCGTCGCCGCGTTCTTCCTGTCGATGCGCTATTTCTTCCGCCCGAAGGCCACGGTGAACTATCCCTTCGAGAAGGGCCCGGTCTCCCCGCGCTTCCGCGGCGAGCACGCGCTGCGCCGCTATCCGAACGGCGAGGAACGCTGCATCGCCTGCAAGCTGTGCGAGGCGATCTGCCCGGCGCAGGCGATCACCATCGAGGCCGGCCCGCGCCGCAACGACGGCACGCGGCGCACGGTGCGCTACGACATCGACATGGTGAAGTGCATCTATTGCGGCTTCTGCCAGGAGGCCTGCCCGGTCGACGCCATCGTCGAGGGGCCGAACTTCGAGTTCTCGACCGAGACGCGCGAGGAGCTCTACTACGACAAGCAGAAGCTGCTCGAGAACGGCGATCGCTGGGAGCGGGAGATCGCCCGCAACATCGCTAT
>JBDHSZ010000293.1:0-3147 GCA_039812945.1 Shinella sp. | reverse complement strand
CTTGCGCACCAGCTGGTCGAAATCCGGCGTGCGGTCGTCCTTGCAGGGGGTCATCAGGGCGGGAATGACACCGGAAAAAATCTTGGCCTTCATGTCGATCTCCTTTGGGCGGTTTGTCGGGGCAGGCGGGCGGCACCATGCCTTCCCCCTCTCTCGATGATGGCTATAGCATCTTGTATTTTATTTGTCGACAAGAAATATGCAAAAACTCAGAGCGCGATGTCGAGCCTGTCGTTGCGGCTGAACAGCTTCTGCACCTGCGCGACGATCGCCTCGGCATGGGCCTTGCCGAGCTGGTCCGCCTCATCGAGGTCGCGCGCCTCGATGGCGGCGATCATGGCGGCGTGCTCGTCGACGAAGCGCTGCGGGAACTGCTCCTCGTAGGACTGGTAATAAAGCTGCAGGATGCGGCGGCCCTCGTCGAGCAGCCGGCGGAACAGACCGGTGAAATAGGGATTGCGGCCGGCCTCGGCGATGGCGGCGTGGAAGGCCGCGTTGGTGGCGATCATCTTCAGGGGATCGCGCGCCTTGAGCGCCGCCGCATAGTCCTCGTGGAAGCCGCGGATGACGGCAAGGTCCTCCGGCCGGTGATTCTGCGCCGCCAGCCGCGTCGTCACGCGGTACATCAGCACCATCGCGTCGAAGAAGGTGTGCAGGTTGAGGAAATCGATGTTCGACACCATGGTCGAGCGGTTCGGCAAGGTCTCGATCAGCCCCTCGCCGGCCAGCCGCACCAGCGCCTCGCGGATCGGCGTGCGCGACATCCTGAACCGGTCGGCGAGCTGCACCTCGTCGACCGGGCTGCCCGGCGCGAGCTTCAGGTCGAGGATCTCGTCGCGCAGGAGGTCGTAGACCATCTTGACGCCGGAACCGCGCTTGCGCTCCGGCAGGGAACTGGAATTGCTGGCCGCCATGGAAAATCCTCTTGTCGACAAAAGAAATACAATTCTCCGCCGAGACTATCAATCGGTTAAAGTGGGCATTTTGACGAAAGCCTCGTCAAGGGGCTGGAAGGACGGGCCGGAAAAGAAAGGCCGGGAAAACCCCGCTTGCCCTATCGCCGGTGCTGCCGCAGGAAGGCTGTCAGCGATTTGCCGGCATCCAGCACATGGTCGCGGGTCAGGCGGGCGGCAAGATCCGCATCGCCCTTCTCGCAGGCGGCGAGGATCGCCTCGTGCTCGCGGCCGGCGCGCGGCACGCCGTCGGTGAAGGTCAGTTGGGCGCGGAGATAACGGTCGATGCGGTCGAGCGAGGCGCGCACCTGCTGCAGGTGATAGGGGCGGCGGCAAGCCTCGTAGAGGCTGGTGTGGAAGGCGCGGTTGATCTCGCCCCAGCGGTGCGGATCGGTCTCGCGATCGAAGGCGTCGCAGTAGCGCCGTGCCCGCTCCAGTGTCTCGCGGTCGAGATTGGGCACGGCGAGGCGCATGACCTCGGCCTCGATCAGCGCGCGGAACTCGAAGATCTCCTCGATCTCGCCGATGGAAAGGCCGGCGACGACGGCGCCCTTGTAGCGCCGGGTGGTGATGAGGCCGTGCTGCTCCAGCCGCGACAGCGCCTCGCGCACCGGGATGCGGCTGGTGTTGAACATCTTCGCGATCTCCTCCTGCCGCAGGCTCTCGCCCTCGGCAAGCGCGCCCTCGATGATCGCCTTGCGCAGCGATTCATAGACGATGTCGGCCGCCGAAGCGGTCTGCCTGACATCGACGGCGGCAAATTTCATCACATCCGACCCCTCATCTGGAGCTATGGTCATAGGTGGAATCGCCGGGGTGAGCAACAGAACGGGCCGGCCGGAAGACGGATTGAATATTGGATCCAATTTTTCTATGAAGGGCTCTCGCGTCGAGGCGGGCCGTCCGCATCGGCGCAGCAACAGAACGAACCGGAGGACGCGCCATGCGCAGCAGCAAGGTCATTCACATCGTCTCCTGCCACGCCGAGGGCGAGGTGGGCGACGTCATCGTCGGCGGCGTCGCCCCGCCGCCCGGCAAGACGGTGTGGGAGCAGCGCAAGTTCATCGCCGAGGACCAGACGCTGCGCAACTTCGTGCTGAACGAGCCGCGCGGCGGCGTCTTCCGCCATATCAACCTGCTGGTTCCGCCGAAGGACCCGCGCGCCACGATGGGCTTCATCATCATGGAGCCGGAGGACACGCCGCCGATGTCCGGCTCCAACTCGATCTGCGTCTCCACCGTGCTGCTCGACAGCGGCATCGTGCCGATGGTCGAGCCGGAGACGCATATGGTGCTGGAAGCGCCGGGCGGCCTCGTCAATGTCGTGGCAAGCTGCCGCAACGGCAAGGCCGAGCGCATCACCGTGACGAACGTGCCCTCCTTCGCCGACAGGCTGGATGCGGTGCTGGAGGTGGAAGGCCTCGGCACGCTGACCGTCGACACCGCCTATGGCGGCGACAGCTTCGTCTTCGCCGATGCGCGGGCGCTCGGCTTCGCCGTAACGCCGGACGAGGCGCGGGAACTGGCCGAGACCGGCATCCGCATCACTAGGGCGGCCAACGAGCAGCTCGGCTTCACCCATCCGGAGAACCCGGAATGGAACCACATCTCCTTCTGCCAGCTCACGCTGCCGGTGGAGGAGCGCGACGGCGCGCTGCACGGCCGCAACACCGTGGTCATCCAGCCGGCCAAGCTCGACCGCTCGCCGACCGGCACCGGCTGCTCGGCGCGCATGGCGCTGCTGCACGCGCGCGGCCAGATCGCCGTCGGCCAGCGCTTTTCCGGCTATTCGATCATCGATTCGCGCTTCGATTGCCGCATCGTCGGCGAGACCACCGTCGGCGGCCGGCCGGCCATCATCCCGGAGATCTCCGGCCGCGCCTGGATCACCGGCACCAGCCAGGTGATGCTCGATCCCGACGATCCGTGGCCGGCCGGCTACCGCCTCGCCGACACCTGGCCGCGCAAGCAGTAAGCCGGCTCATCATAGACAAACGGCGCGGTCGGAAGACCGCGCCGTTCGCTTGTCAGGAGACCGCGTCGAGGCCCTTGTCGAGGAGGCGGTCGAGCTGTTCGATCTCGGCTTGTGTCAGCGTGACGCCGCCCGCCTCGGAGGCCTTGCGGGCGACGAAGCGGCGCTGCGAGGGCAGGCGGGCGCCCTGGCCGACGATGGCCTCGAAGAGGGTTTCGGCGC
>JBDHSZ010000292.1:0-3216 GCA_039812945.1 Shinella sp. | reverse complement strand
AGTTGCGAGGGCGTGACGTGAGCGATTCCTATCTCAGCCTGCGGAAGCTGGTGAAATCCTACGACGGCCGCGTCAATGCGGTCGACGGGATCTCGCTCGACATCGCCCGGGGCGAGTTCGTCACCTTCCTCGGACCGAGCGGCTCGGGAAAGACGACCACGCTGATGATGGTGGCGGGGTTCGAGAAGCCGACCAGCGGGCACATTCTCCTGAACGGGAAGGACATCGCCCCGGTGCCGCCCTTCGACCGCAACATCGGCATGGTGTTCCAGAACTACGCCCTGTTCCCGCACATGACGGCCGAGGAGAACATCGCGTTCCCGTTGCGGATGCGCAAGCTGTCGAAGGAGGAGACCGGGCGCCGGGTGCGCGATGCGCTGGCCCTCGTGAACCTTTCCAGCTTCGGCCACAAATATCCCCGCGAGATGTCGGGCGGCCAGCAGCAGCGCGTGGCGCTCGCCCGGGCGATCGTCTTCGACCCGGACGTCCTCCTCCTCGACGAGCCGCTCGGCGCACTCGACAAGAACCTGCGCGAGCAGATGCAGATGGAGATCAAGCGCATCCACCGCGAGGTGGGGATCACGATGATCTATGTCACGCACGACCAGTCGGAAGCGATGACGATGTCCGACCGCGTCGCCGTCTTCAACAACGGCCTGATCGAGCAGGTCGCGCCCCCGCTGGAGATCTATGCGCGGCCCGCCTCGCGGTTCGTCGGCGCCTTCATCGGCGACAACATCTTCTTCGAGGGAAGCGTCTCGGCCGCCGGCCGCTTCGAGGCGCAAGGCCTTGGACCGATCGACATTCCGGCGGGAGCCGACACGTCGGGCAATCGCGTGCTGCTGGTGCGGCCCGAAGCGATCCAGCTGATCGGCGACGGCGCCAGGCCTGCCGACAACACGTTCTCGCTCGCCGTCCGCGGCGTCGTTCACTACGGCGACAGCGTGCTGATCCTCGGCGAGGCCAACGGCGTCCCGATCCGGCTGCGTCCGTCCAGCATCCTGGGAAGCCAGGTGAAGGAAGGCGACACCTGCCGCATCGGCTGGAACCGCAACGACGTGCACCTCGTGCCCGCCTGAGACTGACCGCCAGAGCATCCGGGAGAAACCATTGAGCGAGATCGAGACAGTCACCGTCGGGGGCGTGCGCCAGATATTCATCAACCGGCCCGAGCTGGGCAACAGCCTCGGGCCGGCCGTCATCGAGGGCCTCGTCGCCGAATTGTCGGCAGCCGCCGCCGACGGCGCGGTGCGCGCGCTCGTCCTGTCGGGGCGCGGCAAGCTGTTTTGCGGCGGTGGCGACGTGAAATCGTGGCAGGCCAGCAAATCGACGCCGGAGAAGAACGACGAGGACGGAGCGCGCTTCGGCAGGATCTCCAAGGCCCTGATGCTCCAGCTTGCGGCGTTCGAGAAGCCGACGATCGCGATGGTGAACGGGGCGGCGGCCGGCGCCGGGCTGGACCTCGCCTGCGCCTGCGACTTCCGCTACGCCGCATCGACCGCGAAGTTCGTATGCGCCTACACCCGCGTCGGCTTCTCGCCGGATGCCGGCGGCTCCTGGTTCCTGCCGCGCCTGATCGGCATGTCGGCTGCCAAGGAGCTGATCTTCACCGGCGACATCTGGATGGCCGACAAGGCGCTGGAAACCGGGCTGGTCGACCGGGTCGCAGCACCCGAAGACCTCGAATCCGTCACCATGGAATTCGCAGCCAGGCTCGCGGCGGGCCCGACCGTCGCGCTGATCCAGTCGAAGCGCCTGCTGCGCGAGGGCTTGAACCGCGATCTCGCATCGCAGATCGACGCGGAGCATGCGGCAGCCAGGATCTGCCGCCGCTCCAGGGACCACGCCGAAGGGCTGGCCGCCGCCAACGAGCGCCGCGCGGCCGTGTTCGTCGGAGCCTGACAATGGACATCGCCGCCGACGCCTCGATGCCGCACGAGGACGCGCACGAGCGCCGGCGGCGCAATCTCGAGCGCCTGCTCGATCCGAAGAGTATTGCCTTCGTCGGCGGCACGCGCGCGATCTCCGCCTGGCGGGTCACGCGGCGCAAGGGGTTCGCCGGCCCCCTCTACATGGTCAATCCGCTCCAGCCCGAGATCGACGGGATCGCGACATACGCCTCCGTCTCCGACCTGCCGGAAGCGCCGGACGCAACCTATGTGGCGCTCGACCCGGCCAAGACGATCGCGGCCACCGCGACGCTTGCCGCGCGCGGCGCCGGCGGCGTGGTGGCGTTCGGCGCCGGCTTCTCCGAGGTCGGCGAGGAAGGCGCGAGGCTGGAGCAGGAGCTCGCCCGCAAGGCCGGCGACATGGCGCTGATCGGCCCCAACTGCTACGGGCTGATCAACCACGTGACGCAGGGCAGCCTGTGGCCGATCGACTACCCGGCGCAGGACCTTCCGCCGCGGGTCGCCATCATCTCGCAGAGCGGCAATGTCGCGATCAACCTTGCCCAGAACCGGCGTTCGGTGCCGCTGACCCATGTCGTCAGCCTGGGCAACCAGGCCGGCATCCAGGTCCACGACCTGATCGACCACTTCGCGGCACGGCCGGGAATGCGGGCCATCGGCCTTTATCTCGACGGCCTCAAGGACATCCCCCGCTTCCACGACGCGGCGCTCCGCGCCTTGCGCGCCGGCGTGGCGGTCGTCGTCCTGAAGGCCGGCGAATCCGAGGTGAGCGCCGGGATCGCGATGAGCCACACGAACTCACTCGCAGGCTCGCGCGAGCTCTACGAGGCGCTTTTCGACCGGGTGGGCGTCACCTGGGTCCGCACGATCCCCGATCTTCTCGAGACCCTGAAGGTCTTCGCGACGTGGAACATGGCGCCCGGGGACCGGGTGGCATTCTTCTCCTGCTCGGGCGGCGAATCCAGCATGGCCGCGGATTTCGCCGACGCGGCGCGGCTGAAGATGGTGCAGCCGGACGAGGCGCAGACCCGGGCGCTGAAGCAGATCCTGCCGCCATACGGCTTCGTCTCCAATCCGCTCGACCTCACGACCGCGCTTTTCGGCAAGGGGCCGGAGTTGAGCGCGGCGGCGGAAGTACTGATGCGCGGCGCGTCCGACATCGGCGTGCTGGTGATGGATTTCGCCGGCGAGGACGTCGAGCCGGGCAGCGCAAACCTCACCATGGCGGAAGGGCTCGCCCGCGCCTGCAAGGCCGCCGGGAAGCGGGCCGCCGTCGCATCGATGAAGCCGGAATCGATCCCGGTGC
>JBDHSZ010000291.1:0-3218 GCA_039812945.1 Shinella sp. | reverse complement strand
CTGCTGATGGACGACAAGGGCTGCCTGATCTCCGCCATGAACGGCCCCGCCGCCTGGGACAGCGAGGACGCCAAGGCCCTGATCAACGCCGCCCTCGCGGCGCCGAAGAGCTGACATCACGCCGCCGCGTAGACGCGCGGCCGGCTGATCTCGAGGAAGCCCGCCTCGCCCTTGCGATGCGGGAATTCGGGGACCGTGTCGAATTCGACCGGCTGCCCGCCGCCGGTCATCGCCAGCACGCGGCGCGAATCCGGCCGGTCGATGACGCGCACGATCCTCGCCGCGATGCCCTGCCCGTCCGCGCGCCAGGTGACGTCGGCCGGACGGAACAGAACCTGCCCGCCGCCGTCCGCGACCCCCTCGGCCTCGAAGGCCACGTCGTCGACATAGGCCTTGCCGCCGCGGATATCCGCGTCGAGCCGGTTGGCGTCGCCGAGGAAGTTCATCACGAAGGCGTCGGCCGGGTTGCGGCACACCGCCTCGGGCGTGCCCTCCTGCACGATCCGGCCCTTGTCGAGGATGACGACGCGGTCGGCGAGGTCGAGCGCCTCCTCCTGGTCGTGCGTCACGAAGAGCGTGGTGATGCCGAGCTCGTCATGGATCTTGCGCAGCCAGCGGCGCAGGTCCCGCCGGACATTGGCGTCGAGCGCGCCAAAAGGCTCGTCGAGCAGCAGCACGCGCGGATCGACGGCGAGCGCCCGGGCGAGCGCCACGCGCTGCCGCTGGCCGCCGGAAATCTGGCCGGGGAAACGGTCCTTGAGGCCGCCGAGCTGCACGAGGTCGAGCAGCTCCTTCACGCGCGCCTCGATCGCCGCCGGCGTGCGCTTCACCCTCGATACCTTCATGCCGAAGGCGATGTTCTCGCCGACCGTCATATGCGGGAAGAGGGCGTAGTGCTGGAAGACGAAGCCGACGCCGCGCTCGCGCACGGGAATATCGGTCGCATTCTCCTCGCCGAAATAGATCGCCCCCGCATCGGCATATTCGAGACCGGCGACCATGCGCAGGATCGTCGTCTTGCCCGAGCCCGAGGGGCCGAGCAGCGCGACCAGCTCGCCGCTCTCGATATCGAGCGAGACGCCGTGCACGGCGCGGAAGGTCTCGAATTCCTTGACCACATTGGTGAGACGGATCTTCAAGGCTTGACCTCCGGAACGATGCTGTCGGCCCCTGCAAGGGCGGACGGGCGCTGCACGCGGCCCGCGCCCTGCCGCTCCAGCGCCACCTTGACGACGAGCGTGACGATGGCGAGGCCCGCGAGGATGGATGCGGCGGCGAACGAGCCTGCCGCGTTGTAATCGTGATAGAGCAGCTCGATATGCAGCGGCAGCGTGTTGGTCTGGCCGCGGATATTGCCCGAGACCACCGAGACCGCGCCGAATTCGCCCATGACGCGCGAATTGCACAGCACGACGCCGTAGAGCAGCGCCCATTTGATGTTCGGCAGCGTGACGGAGAAGAAGGTGCGCCAGCCGCTCGCCCCGAGCGAGGTCGCCGCCTCCTCCAGGTCACGGCCCTGCGCCTGCATCAGCGGGATCAGCTCGCGCGCGACGAAGGGCGCGGTGACGAACATGCTGGCGAGCACGATGCCCGGCAGCGCGAAGAGGATTTTTATCTCCGCCGCCTGCAACGCCGGGCCGAACAGCCCCTGCAAGCCGTAGACGAAGAGATAGGCGACGCCCGCGACAATGGGCGAGACCGAGAAGGGCAGCTCGATGATGACGGTGAGCAGCCGCTTGCCGGGAAAATCGTGCTTGGTGATCGCCCAGGCCGCCGCCACGCCCAAGGCCGTGTTGATCGGCACGGCGATCAGCGCCGTGATGACCGTCAGCAGGATGGCATGGCGCGTGTCGGGATCAGTGATGGACGCCGCGAAATAGGAAACGCCGCGCGAAAAGGCCTCGACGGCGATGACGACGAGCGGCGCGACGATCATCACCGCCACGAGCAGCAGCACCACCGCCAACAGCGCGCGGCGGAAAAGCGGATTGTCGCCGACGCGCGGCGGCCTGCGCCTTGCAGAATGGCTCATGATCAGCCCCTCACCGTGTAGCGCAGGGCGCGCGCCTGCATGAGATTGGTCACGGCCAGCATGACGAAGGCCGTCAGCAGCATGACGGAGGCGATGGCAGCGGAGGCCGGATAGTCGTATTCCTCCAGCCGGATGAAGGCGAGCAGCGCGGTGATCTCCGTGGAGAACGGCTGGTTGCCGGCGATGAAGATGATCGCCCCGAACTCGCCGAGGCTGCGGGCGAAGGACAGCGACACGCCCGCCAGCAGCGCCGGCGTCAAGAGCGGCAGGATGACGCCGGTGAAGATCGCAAGATCGCTCGCCCCCAGCGTCTGCCCCGCCTCCTCCAGCGCCGGATCGAGCTCCTCCAGCACCGGCTGCACCGTGCGCACGATGAAGGGGATGCTGGTGAAGCTCATGGCGACGATGATGCCGAGCGGCGTATAGGCGACCTTGATGCCGAGCGCGGCGAGCGGCGCGCCGAACCAGCCGTTGGCGGCGAACAGCGTGGTGAGCGCGATGCCCGCGACCGCCGTGGGCAGCGCGAAGGGCAGGTCGACCAGCGCATCGACGAGGCGGCGGCCGGGAAAGCGGTAGCGCACCAGCACCCAGGCGAGCGCCATGCCGAAGACGAGGTTGAACACCGTCGCCGCCAGCGCGCAGAGCGCCGTCACGCGGTAGCTGGCAAAGGCCCGGTCGGAAGAAATGATGCGCCAGTAGTCCGCCGGCCCGAGGCTCGCCGCCTTGAAGATGAGCGCGGCCAGCGGCAGCACCACGACGATGGCGACATAGACGAGGGTTATGCCGAGCGCCAGCGGCAGGCCCGGCAGCACGCGCCGCCTCACGGCCCGCGCCGCCTTCTTCTGCGCCGCGGCCTTTCCGCCGGCCGCGGCGACGAGATCCGGGGACGTATCAACGGCTGCCATAGATCTTGTCGAGCTTGCCGCCTTCGGCGAAATGTTCCTCGGAGACCTTCGCCCAGCCGCCGAAGACGTCATCGACATTCACGAGGCGGATTTCCGGGAACTGGTCCTTGAACTCGGCGGCGACCTTCTCGTCGAGGACGCGGTGACCGAACTCGGCGGCGATCTTCTGGCCTTCCGGCCCATAGAGGAAATCGAGATAGGACTTTGCCAGGTCACGGCTGTCCTTGGCGTCCGCCACCTTGTCGACGACGGCGACCGGGAATTCGGCGAGCAGCGAGACG
>JBDHSZ010000290.1:0-3220 GCA_039812945.1 Shinella sp. | reverse complement strand
ATGATGACGCAGTCCGTCGGCGTGCCGCGCACCGCGAAATGGCGGTCCCTGACCTTGCGCAGCCGGAGCGGCTGGGAAATCGACAGCGAATGCGCGAAACCGGACTGGTCCGTCTCCGGCGCGACGATCCACACGTCGTCGGAGAGCTGGCGGGCGATCCGCTCCAGCGCGGCGATGCCGTCGTCATGCACGCCGTCGTCGTTGGTCAGAAGAATACGCATCGCCACCTACACCGTCCCGATCCGTTCCAGGCCGCCCATATAGGGCCGCAGCACGGCGGGGATCGTAATGCCGCCGTCCTGATTCTGGTAGTTCTCCATGACGGCGATCAGCGCGCGTCCGACCGCCACGCCCGAGCCATTCAGCGTATGGACGAAGCGCGTTCCCTTGCCGACCGTCCCTTCGCCGGAGGGGCGATAGCGCGCGTCCATGCGCCGCGCCTGAAAATCGCCGCAGACCGAGCACGAGGAGATTTCGCGATAGGCGTTCTGACCCGGCAGCCAGACCTCGATATCGTAGGTCTTGCGCGCGCCGAAGCCCATGTCGCCGGTGCACAGCATGACCGTGCGGAAGGGCAGCTCCAGCTTGCGCAGCACGGTCTCGGCGCATTCGGTCATGCGCTCGTGCTCGGCGCCGGACGAATCCTGATCGGTGATCGAGACGAGCTCCACCTTGTAGAACTGGTGCTGGCGCAGCATGCCGCGCGTGTCGCGGCCGGCCGATCCCGCCTCCGAGCGGAAGCACGGCGTCAGCGCGGTCAGCCGCATCGGCAGCTTGTCGTGCGCCGTGATCTCGCCGCGCACGAGGTTGGTGAGCGGCACCTCGGCCGTCGGCACCAGTCCCAGCCGCCCCTCCCCGTGCCGGACGAAGAAGAGATCCTCCTCGAATTTCGGCAACTGGTTGGTGCCGAACAGCACCTCGTCGCGCACCAGAAGCGGCGGCTGCACCTCGGTATAGCCGTGCTCCGTCGTGTGCAGGTCGAGCATGAACTGCCCGAGCGCCCGCTCCAGACGGGCAAGCGGGCCCTTCAGCACCGTGAAACGGGAGCCCGACAGTTTCGCCGCGCGCTCGAAATCCATCATGCCGAGCTTCTCGCCGATCTCGAAATGCTCGCGCGGCTTGTTGCCCATCTGCGGCTGCCGCGCCGCGATGAGATCGTCGCCGAAGCGCCGCACCTCGACATTGTCCTTCTCGTCCGCCCCGACGGGCACGTCCGGCAGCGGCACGTTCGGAATGACGGCAAGCGCGCTTTCCAGCTCCGCGTCGAGCCGGCGCTCCTCGGCTTCCCCGCCCTGGATGAAGGTCTTGATGTCGTTGACCTCGAGCTTCAGCTTCTCGGCCAGCGCCATGTCCTTGGCACGCATGGCGTTGCCGATTTCCTTGGAGGCGGCGTTGCGGCGCTCCTGCGCCTCGTGGAGACGGCCGAGATGGGCGCGCCGCGCCTCGTCCCGGGCGACGACGTCCTCGACCGTCGCAAGCGCCGCCGCGGGCGACTGGCCGCGCTTGACCAACGCCTCGGCCAGCACCTTCGGGTTTTCGCGAATCCATTTGATATCGAGCATGACGAACCAGGCGTGATTTGAACGCAAGGGGTCTTGCCCAAGCATCCGCCCTTTTGCAAGCCCGGTCTGCTGGCCCAGCCGGCAGGCCGCCGGATCGCGCCTCGCCTAGGCCGAAACCTCGCGCGATTCGGACTGCGCGTCCTTCCGCTCGGCCTCGATCCGCTCCTGATCGCGCTTGCGCTCGATGAGCCGCGCGGTCCAGATCGAGATTTCGTAGAGCAGGATGGTCGGCATCGCCAGGCTGATCTGGCTGATCGGGTCGGGCGGCGTCAGCACGGCCGCCACGATGAAGGCGAGCACGATCGCCCATTTGCGCTTTTCGGCGAGCCCCTTGGCTGTCAAAAGCCCGACGCGGGTCATCAGGCTGGTCACGACCGGAAGCTGGAACACCAGCCCGAAGGAAAAGATCAGCGTCATGATGAGGCTGAGATATTCCGACACCTTCGGCAGCAGCGAGATCTGCACGTCGCTGCCCGGCCCGCCCTGCTGCATCGCCAGGAAGAACCACATCACCATCGGCGTGAAGAAGAAGTAGACGAGCGCCGCGCCGCACAGGAAAAGCAGCGGCGAGGCGATCAGGAACGGCAGGAAGGCGCGCCGCTCGTTGCGGTAGAGGCCGGGCGCGATGAACTTGTAGATCTGCGTCGCGATCAGCGGAAAGGCGATCACCAGGCCGCCGAACATGGCGAGCTTGATCTGGGTGAAGAAGAATTCCTGCGGCGCCGTATAGATCAGCTCGACCTTGTGGTCGGCCAGCCCGGCCCACTGCACCGCCCATTTGAAGGGGATGACCAGCAGGTTGAAAAGCTGCTTGGCGTAGAAGAAGCAGCCGAGAAAGGCCAGGAAGAAGCCTCCTATCGACCAGATGAGGCGCCGCCTCAGCTCGATCAGATGCTCGATCAGCGGCGCCGACGAGGCGTTGATCTCGTCTTCTTCGGGAGCGGACGTCACGTCGCGGACCTCGTCGGTTTGCGCGACTTCGCGGCCGCTGCGGACGGCTTGGCCGCCTTCTGAAGCGCACCCGGCTTAGGGGCTGCCGCCTTCTCCGCCTTCGCGGGCTTGGCGGCCGGCGCGGCCTTCCGGGCTGCGGGCGCGGGTTTGGTGGCAGTCTTGGCGGCAGACGCCTTGGCTGCGGTGGCCTTCCTGGCCGGGGCGGCCTTCCCGGCGGCGCGTCCTGCGCCGCCCTTCGACCCGGTGGTCGCTCCCTTTTTCAGCGGCTCCGCCGCCACGGCGGCGGCCGCCGCTGCCGGCGGAGCGGGAGATTCCATCGGCACCGCGGCATCCGGGGCGGCCGCCGTGCCGTCCTTGGCGGGCTCGGCCGCCGGTGCGGCCGAATCGGGCTTCGGCGGCGTGGCCGGGTTGAGGCTTTGCAGGCCGGCGCGGACGTCCGCCGCCGCCTTTTCGAAGGGATTGAGCGTCTGGCGGATCTGGTTGGCCGGGTTGAGGCTGCGCAGATCGTCGACCGACTTCTTGACGTCGTCGAGCTCCGCCTCCTTCAGCGCCTCGTTGAACTGGCGCTGGAAATCGCCCGCCATGACGCGCAGCTTCGCCGTGGTCTTGCCGAAGGTGCGCAGCATCTTGGGCAAATCCTTGGGTCCGACGACCACGATCATGACGACCGCGATCACCAGCATTTCGGTCCAGCCGATATCAAACAT
>JBDHSZ010000289.1:0-3226 GCA_039812945.1 Shinella sp. | reverse complement strand
GGTGCGCGGCATGTGGCGCATATAGGCCGGCTTGCCGTCGCGCTGCATCAGCCGCACCCAGATGCCGACGAGCTTGCAATTGCGCTGCGCCGCCATGACGTGCCAATCGCGCAGGAAGCGCTGCCGGTCGAAGCTGGCCTCCTTGCCGCGCAGCGACAGGTAGCGGGCGAGCATGCCGTCCGCGAGGTCGTCGGGGATATCGACGCGCGCGTCCTGCACCAGCGAGGCGACGTCATAGGCCGAGGGGCCGATCATCGCGTCCTGGAAGTCGATGATGCCGACGCGGTCGATGCCCGCCGCCTCCGGCCGCCAGATGATGTTCGGCGAATGGAAGTCGCGCAGGAGGAGATTGTGCTCGGCGGCCGCAAGGCTTTCGATCAGCCCGTCCCAGATGGCGACATAGTCCCGGCGCTCCTCCTCGCTTGCCGGCGTGCCGCGCTTCCACGGCAGATACCAGTCGGTGAGGAGGCTGACCTCGATCTGCATGGCGTCCCGGTCGAAATCCGGCACGGCATGGATGATGCCCTCCGCCACCGGAAGTTCGCGGTCGAAAGGCCGGCCATGCAGGAAGGCGAGACAGGCCGCGCTCTCCAGATAGCGCTCCGCGATGGGTGCGCCCGCTGCGTCGAGGACGCCCTCGTTGCCGAGGTCCTCGATCAGCAGGATGCCCTGCCCGATATCCGCCTCGTGGATGGCGGGCGCGCGAAGCCCGCGGGAGGCAAGATGCCGGCCGACGGCGATGAACGGCTTCACGTCCTCGGCGATATGGGCGATCTGCTGGTAATATTTGCCATGGGCGAGGATCGGGCCCGGCGCATGGCGCGGCGCGTCCATCAGCACATGGCGAACACCGCCGGAGGTGACGTGCTCATAGGCGCGCACCGAGGCATCGCCCGTCAGGTGCCGGCGCACCGCATCCCGGTAGCCGGCTTCATCGAGGAAGGCGCGGATGGCGAGGGACCGCTCGATGCGGGCCAGCGCCGGCGCCGGGCCGTCGATGGCGACACGCCGGCCGTCGCCCTCATGGGTGAAGGTCAGGGTGATGCCGTCGGCGGGCAGGACGCCCTCGCCCTTCTCCGGCCACTCCACGAGGCAGATGCCGTCGGCGAGCGCCTCGTCGAAGCCGAGTTCGTCGACCTCTACCGCATCGGCGATGCGGTAGAGGTCGAAATGGGCGACGGGAAGCCTGAGCTCGTAGGTCTGGACGAGGGTGAAGGTCGGGCTCGGCACCTCCAGCCCGGCATCGTCGGCGATGGCGCGGATCACCGCGCGCGAAAAGGTCGACTTGCCGGCGCCGAGATCGCCCGACAGCGCGACACAGTCGCCGCGCTTCAGGGCGATCGCCATGTCTTCGCCGAAGCGGATGGTCGATGCTTCGTCGGCGAGGAAGATGTCGAGCGCCATGCGCCTATTCCGCTGCCGCGAACGAGGTCATGGTCGCCGAGGGGATGCGCACGGTGACGTCCGTGCCGCGCCCCTCGCGGCTGTCGATCTTGACGGTGCCGTGATGCAGGCTGACGAAGCTCTCGACGATCGACAGGCCCAGGCCCGCCCCGCCGTGGCGGCCGTGGCTCTCGAAGCGGTTGAACACGGTCGTCAGCACGTCCTGCGGTATGCCCGGTCCGCGGTCGGAGACGGTGAAGACGAGGTCGCTGCCCTCGCGCCAGCAGCGGAAGCCGATGACGCTGCCCGCCGGGGCGAAGTTCGCGGCATTGCCGAGCAGCTTGATGAGGATCTGCTTGAGCCGCTGCTGGTCGGCGACGATGGTGCCGAGATTGTCGGGCGCGGTGATCTCCAGCGTCACCTGCGCGTCGTGCAGCCGGTCGGCGAACTGCATCGACACGTCGTCGATGAGGTCCGTCAGGTTGATCTCGGTATAGTCGAGCTCCATGATGCCGGCATCGACGGTCGCAAGGTCGAGGATGTCGTTGACGATGGTCAGGAGCACGGCCGACGAGGTCGCGATATGGTCGACATATTCGGACTGCCGGTCGTTGAGCTCGCCCATGGTCGGCGTCTTCAGAAGGTCGGCGAAGCCGATGATATTGGTCAGCGGCGAGCGCAGCTCGTAGGAGACGTGCTGCACGAAATCGTTCTTCAGCGCGTCGGCCTTGCGCAGCGCCTCGTTCTTCTCGGTCAGCGCCCGGCTGACGCGCACGCTGTCGGTGACGTTGACGAAGGTCAGCATCGTCTGGGCGTTGGAGAGCGGGATGACGGCGAAATCGAGGATGAGCCCGGTGCGCAGCTCCAGCACGCCCTGGCAGGACGGCCGCTCGTCGTCGAAGCTGGTGATCATATGCGCGAAGCGCTTCCAGCCGTCCGGCTTGTCGTAGGACGGCGCGCAGGCCTGCTCGATGGCGCGGATATGCGTGCCGGATTTCGCCTCGGCCTCGCTGATGCCCCACAGCGCCCGGAAGGCCGGGTTGGAGAGGCGGATGCGCCCGTCCGGGCTGAACACCGCGACGCCTTCGGCCAGATGGTCGATCGTCTCGTCCTGCACCTGCACGAGCGTGTTGTAGCGCGTCTCGAGATCGACCTTCTCGGTGAGGTTCTCGAACACCCAGGTCGCGCCGCCCTGCGGGCGCGCGGTGGCGAAGACGCGCAGCGTCTGCCCGTTCGGCAGGTGCCAGAGGTCGGTCTGCGTGTCGATGGCGCGGTAGACGGAGAGCGCGGTCTCCTTCCACTGCTTCCAGTTGAGCTGTTCCGGCAGCTTGCCGGCGGCGCGCAGGCGATCGAGCAACTCGCCGTTGCCGGGCTTGCCTTCGAGGAAGGCCGTGTCGGCCTCCCACATGGTCTGGAAGGCCTGGTTGTAGAATTGCAGGCGCTGCTCGCCGTCGAAGATCGCCACCGGCGTCGCCAGATGGTCGAGCGTCTCGGCATGGCTCTTCAGCGTGCGCGCCAGCTCCTCGCGCACCGCCTCGACGTCGGAGACGTTGACGGCGATGCCGGCGGAGCCGGTCGGGCTGCGCGCTTCCACCACGTCGAAGAAGCTGCGCTCGCCGTGCACGACGGTCGAGACCTTGTCGCGGAACGGGTTGTCGTAGGTCGCGGCGGCGCGGATTTTTTCACGCGCGATGGTCGGCAGCAGCTCGCGGGCCTCGGTGACGGCGCCGGCCGCGTCCCTGGCCTCGACCGCCTCGGCATAGGCCTCGTTCACCCAGGCGAGCGAACCGTCCGCGGCGCGCTGCCAGACGGGCAGGTCGATCTGGTCGAGCAGGCCCTGCAG
>JBDHSZ010000288.1:0-3286 GCA_039812945.1 Shinella sp. | reverse complement strand
TCGGCCGCCGGCCTGTGGCGCCGGCCGATGTCGTCCAGCACCTCGATCGCCGCCGCAAGCTTCCCGCCCAGTCGCATTCCGTCATCCTCCGGCCACCCGAATGCTTCCAGCTAGCGGCGGCCGCGCTCGAGGGCAAGCCGCGCCCCAAGCGAAACGGGCGCGGCTCGCGCCGCGCCCGTCCCGAAACCCGGCATGCGCGTCGATCAGGCGAGATCGAAACGGTCGGCGTTCATCACCTTGTTCCAGGCCGCGACGAAATCGCGGACGAACTTGTCCTGCGAGTCGCTCTGGGCGTAGACCTCGGCGAAGGCGCGCAGGTGCGAGTGCGAGCCGAAGATCAGGTCGACGCGGGTCGCGGTCCAGCGCGGCGCGCCGGACTTGCGGTCGCGGCCCTCGTAGAGGCCCTCCGAGCCGGCGACGGGCGCCCAGGCCGTGTCCATGGTGAGCAGGTTGACGAAGAAGTCGTTGGTCAGCCTGCCCGGCCTGTCCGTGAACACGCCGTGCCTGGAATCGCCGGCATTGGCGCCGAGCACGCGCAGGCCGCCGACCAGCACCGTCAGCTCGGGGCCGGTCAGGTTCAGCAGCTGGGCCTTGTCGACCATCGCCTCCTCCGGCCCCATGAACTGCGGCTTGCCGCCGTTGACATAGTTGCGGAACGCGTCGGCGGCCGGCTCCAGCGGAGCGAAGGACGCCAAGTCGGTCTCATCCTGCGAGGCGTCCATGCGGCCCGGCGTGAAGGGGACCGTCACCTCGGTGCCGGCGTCCCTCGCCGCCTTCTCGACCGCGGCGGCGCCGGCCAGCACGATCAGGTCGGCGAGCGAGACCTTCTTGCCGCCCGCGGCGGACGCGTTGAACGCGTCGCGGATCGCCTCGAGCTTGCCGAGCACGGCGGCGAGCTGCGCCGGCTGGTTCACCTCCCAGTCCTTCTGGGGGCTGAGGCGGACGCGGGCGCCGTTGGCGCCGCCGCGCTTGTCGGAGCGGCGGAAGGTCGAGGCCGAGGCCCAGGCGGTGGAGACCAGCTCCGGCACGCTCAGGCCGGAGGCCAGCACCTTCGCCTTCAGCGCGGCGATGTCGCTCTCGTCGACCAGCGGATGATCGACGGCCGGGATCGGGTCCTGCCAGATCAGCACTTCCTGCGGCACCAGCTTGCCGCGATAGCGGGCGCGCGGCCCCATGTCGCGATGGGTCAGCTTGAACCAGGCGCGGGCGAAGGCGTCGGCGAACTGGTCCGGGTTGTCGAGGAAGTTCTGCGAGATCGGCCCGTAGATGGGATCGAAGCGCAGCGACAGGTCGGTGGTGAGCATCTGCGGCGGATGGCGCCTGGTCTTGTCGTGGGCGTCCGGCACCGTGGTGGCGCCCATGCCGTGCTTCGGCTTCCACTGCTGGGCGCCGGCCGGGCTCCTCGTCAGCTCCCATTCGTAGCCGAACAGGTTCCAGAAGAAGTTGTTGCTCCACTTGGTCGGCGTCGTGGTCCAGGTGACCTCCGGGCCGCCGCCGATGGTGTCGCCGGCAAAGCCGCAGCCGTGGCTGCTCCTCCAGCCGAGGCCCTGATTCTCCAGCGGCGCCTCTTCCGGGGCCGGACCGACCAGCGACGGATCGCCGGCGCCGTGAGTCTTGCCGAAGGTGTGGCCGCCGGCGATCAGCGCCACGGTTTCCTCGTCGTTCATCGCCATGCGGAAGAAGGTCTCGCGGATGTCCTTCGCGGCGGCGAGCGGGTCCGGATTGCCGTTGGGACCTTCCGGGTTGACGTAGATCAGGCCCATCTGCACCGCGCCGAGCGGCTCCGAGAGCTGGCGCTCGCCGCTGTAGCGCTCGTCGCCGAGCCAGGTGCCCTCCGGTCCCCAGTACAGTTCTTCCGGCTCCCACACGTCGGCGCGGCCGCCGGCGAAGCCGAAGGTCTTGAAGCCCATCGATTCCAGCGCGGCGTTGCCGGCCAGGATCATCAGGTCGGCCCAGGAGACCTTGCGGCCGTATTTCTGCTTGATCGGCCACAGCAGCCGGCGCGCGCGGTCGAGCAGCACGTTGTCCGGCCACGAGTTCAGCGGTGCGAAGCGCTGCTGGCCGGCGCCGGCGCCGCCGCGGCCGTCGGTGATGCGGTAGGTGCCGGCGCTGTGCCAGGCCATGCGCACCATCAGGCCGCCGTAATGGCCGAAGTCGGCCGGCCACCAGTCCTGTGAATCCGTCATCAACGCCTTCAGGTCGGCCATCACGGCGTCGAGGTCGAGGCTCTCGAACTCCTTCACATAGTCGAAGTCCTCGCCCATCGGGTTGGACCTGGAGGTGTTGCGGTGCAGGACGCCGATGTCCAGGTGGTCCGGCCACCAGTCGCGGTTGCTCGGCCCTGCCGAGCCGTGCATCACCGGGCACTTGCCTGCGCTCTTGGCGTCGTTGTTCGCGTCCATCGAATTCTCCTCGCATCGTCGCTGGGAGGGCGGCGCGAGCCCCGTGCCACCCTGGAATCGTTCTAGTCTTACGACCTGCCTGCGATAATCGCCAATTGCGAATTCTGAGGCATTTGATAATCAGGGATTATGATCAAGCTGACAATCCGCCAGATGGAATATTTCGAGGCCTTGGCCGAGACCCGGCATTTCGGCCGCGCGGCCGAGCTCGCCGGCGTCTCGCAGCCGGCGCTGTCGGCGCAGATCGCCGAGATGGAGCAGCGGCTCGGCTGCCGGCTGTTCGAGCGCGGCGGGCGCGACGTGCGGCTGACCGAGGACGCGAGGCTGGCGCGGCCGCGCATCGAGCGCATCCTGGCCGAGCTGCGCGAGCTGGAGGCGGCGGCGCTGCGCGGTCGGCGGGCGCTCGAGGGCCGCTTCCGCATGGGCATCATCCCGACGATCGCGCCCTACCTGCTGCCGGCCCTGCTGCCGCGCATCCGCGCCCGCTTCCCGGCCTTGCAGCTCGAGCTGCGCGAGGCGGTGACCGGCACGCTGGTCGAGGAGGCGATCGCGGGGCGCCTCGACGGCTTCGTGGCCGCCTCGCCTTTCGACGGGCCGTCGATCTCGATGCTGCCGCTGTTTGCCGACCGCTTCTTCCTCGCGGTGCCGCGCGACGAGCCACTGCCGGTCGAACCGCCGGTGCCGCCGGAAAGCCCGCTGCTGGAACGGCTGATGCTGCTGGAGGAAGGCCACTGCATGCGCGACCAGGCGCTGGCGATCTGCGGCAGGGTGCGGCCGGCGGCGATGGCCAATTACGGCGCGACGAGCCTGACGACGCTGCTGCAGATGGTGGCGCACGGCCACGGCGTGACGCTCATCCCGGAGATGGCGGTCGGCCGCGAGGG
>JBDHSZ010000287.1:0-3291 GCA_039812945.1 Shinella sp. | reverse complement strand
TCATGATCTTCAAGGACAGCTACGAGGACCTGACGCCGACGCAGCTCGAGCACATCATCGACCGCTTCGACGCCGGCCGCGGCGCCGACGTCAGGCCGGGCACGCAGATCGACCGCATCTATTCGGCTCCCGCCGGCGGCCTCACCAGCCTGACCGAGCCGGAAGCGGCCGCGAGGAAGACGACGCGCGCCAAGAAGGTCGACGAGGAGAGCGTCAGCGTTCCCCCCTCCAACGCCGCGCGCGCGAAGACGGACGCCGACGAGACCGATCCGAAGCTGAAGACGCCCGCGACCGCCAAGGCGGAAGCCGCCGCCAACGCCGGGGCGAAGGGCGAGACGCGCGCCGAAGGAGGCGATCCCGCCGCCAAGCAGCCGCTCGCCGGCAAGCCGTCGCTGGAGGACGAGAACCGCCCGGCCGCCATCGAGCGCCCGGCGGCCCCGGACGACCTGAAGCTGATCTCCGGCGTCGGCCCGAAGATCGAGGGCATCCTGCACGGGCTCGGCATCTTCACCTTCGCGCAGGTCGCGTCGTGGAAGGCCGCGGAGCGCGAATGGGTCGATCTCTATCTGAACTTCAAGGGCCGCATCGAGCGCGACGACTGGGTCCGGCAGGCCGAGGCGCTCGCCAAGGGCGGCGAGGCGGAATATATCCGCGTCTTCGGCAAGAAGCCGCGGTAAAGGGGTGAACCATGCTTAAAGACCAGGATCGCATCTTCACCAATATCTACGGCACCAAGGACAGGTCGCTGAAGGGCGCCATGGCGCGCGGCCAGTGGGACGGCACCAAGCAGCTTCTCGAGAAGGGCCGCGACTGGATCATCAACGAGGTCAAGGCCTCGGGCCTGCGCGGCCGCGGCGGCGCCGGCTTCCCGACCGGCCTGAAATGGTCCTTCATGCCGAAGGAGAGCGACGGCCGTCCGCATTACCTCGTCGTCAATGCCGACGAATCCGAACCCGGCACCTGCAAGGACCGCGATATCCTGCGCCACGATCCGCATACGCTGATCGAAGGCTGCGTCGTCGCTTCCTTCGCCATGGGCGCCCATGCGGCCTATATCTATGTGCGCGGCGAGTTCATCCGCGAGCGCGAGGCGCTGCAGGCGGCGATCGACGAGTGCTACGAGGCCGGCCTTCTCGGCAAGAACAACAAGCTCGGCTACGATATCGACGTCTATGTCCACCACGGCGCGGGCGCCTATATCTGCGGCGAGGAGACGGCGCTGCTCGAAAGCCTCGAGGGCAAGAAGGGTCAGCCGCGCCTCAAGCCGCCGTTCCCGGCGAATATGGGCCTCTACGGCTGCCCGACGACCGTCAACAACGTCGAATCCATCGCCGTCACGCCGACGATCCTGCGCCGCGGCGCAAGCTGGTTCTCCTCGTTCGGCCGGCCGAACAATGTCGGCACCAAGCTGTTCATGATGTCCGGCCACGTCAACAAGCCGTGCACGGTCGAGGAGGCGATGGGCATCTCCTTCAAGGAGATCGTCGAAAAGCACGGCGGCGGCATCCGCGGCGGCTGGGACAACCTGCTCGCCGTCATCCCCGGCGGCGCGTCCTGCCCGGTCGTCAAGGGCGAGGACATGATGAATGTCACGCTCGACTTCGACGGCCTGCGCGAGGTGAAATCCTCCTTCGGCACCGGCGGCATGATCGTCATGGACCGTTCGACCGACATCATCAAGGCGATCTGGCGCATCTCGGCCTTCTTCAAGCACGAGAGCTGCGGCCAGTGCACGCCCTGCCGCGAAGGCACCGGCTGGATGATGCGCGTCATGGAGCGGATGGTGCGCGGCAATGCGCAGAAGCGCGAGATCGACATGCTGTTCGACGTCACCAAGCAGATCGAGGGGCACACGATCTGCGCGCTCGGCGACGCGGCGGCCTGGCCGATCCAGGGACTCATCCGCAATTTCCGCCCCGAGATCGAGGCGCGCATCGACCAGTACACCGCCAATGCGATGGCGCATGGTGCGGTGCTGGAAGCGGCGGAGTAGGGCCATGGTCAAGCCGGTCGGACAGGATGCGAACGCGACCGAGATTCGGCCGGCCGAAGCTGCCGGCGACGACCCGTTCGGCCTGGCGCCGTGGCTGAAGGACCTGCCCGACGTGCCGCTGCATCCGCTGATGGCGCATCCGATGGCCGCCATGGTCGCCACCACCGCGATCGGCTTCGGCCTCGCGGGCCAGATGGCCGGGGCGATGCTGGGCATGATGCAGGGCGCGGCGGAGCGGACGAGGGCGATGCTGGACGAGGCGGCGGAACTTGCCGCCGAGGCCGAGGCCGCAAGTCCGGTGGCGGCGGCAAGGGCCAAGCCGGCGCTGCGGGTGGTGCCGAAGGAACCGCGGGCGGCGCAAGCCGCCGGGACCGACGACCTGAAGGCGATCTCGGGCATCGGGCCGAAGCTGGAGCAGGTGCTGAACGGCATGGGGCTCCGGCGTTACACCGACATCGCGGCCTTGACGGACGCGGAGGCGGCAAGGATCGAAGCCGAGCTCGGCCTCGACGGGCGCATCGCCCGCGACGGCTGGGTGGAGCAGGCAAGGGCGCTGGCGAAGGGCAGGGGATGACCCGCCGGAACCGGCAGACGACAAAGGCCGAAGGAACGGGCAGGGCCCGGACCGGACGCCGCAGAGGAATGGCGCTGGCAGGGCGCGGGGCTTTCCCGCGTCAGACGCGGGATTGAGATATGGCAAAGCTGAAAGTCGACGGAAAAGAAATCGAAGTCCCGGATCACTTCACGCTGCTCCAGGCATGCGAGGAGGCCGGCGCCGAGGTTCCGCGCTTCTGTTTCCACGAGCGGCTGTCGGTCGCCGGCAACTGCCGCATGTGCCTCGTCGAGGTGAAGGGCGGCCCGCCGAAGCCGGCGGCCTCCTGCGCCATGGGCGTGCGGGACCTGCGTCCCGGCCCGAACGGCGAGCCGCCGGAAGTCTTCACGACCACGCCGATGGTCAAGAAGGCGCGCGAGGGGGTGATGGAGTTCCTGCTCATCAACCACCCGCTCGATTGCCCGATCTGCGACCAGGGCGGGGAATGCGATCTGCAGGACCAGGCCATGGCCTATGGCGTCTCCGGTTCGCGCTTCCACGAGAACAAGCGCGCCGTCGAAGACAAATATATGGGTCCCCTGGTCAAGACCGCGATGACCCGCTGCATCCAGTGCACGCGCTGCGTCCGCTTCACCACCGAAGTGGCGGGCATCACCGAGCTCGGCCTGATCGGCCGCGGCGAGGACGCCGAGATCACCACCTATCTCGAACAGGCGATGACCTCCGAGCTGCAGGGCAACGTGGT
>JBDHSZ010000286.1:0-3347 GCA_039812945.1 Shinella sp. | reverse complement strand
CCTATGCGGTCCGCGGATGGCTGGCGCCGGTCGATTGCCGGAGCACTAGCGTCGGCTGGAGCAGCATTGGCGCCGGCGCGGGCTGGCCGTTGAGCAGGTCGATGAGGATGGAGGCGCCCCGCGCCCCGATCTCGTCGACCGGCTGCGCCACGGTCGTCAGTTGGGGGCTGATCAGGTGACTGACCTGGATGTCATCGAACCCGGCCACCGAATAGTCGCGCGGAACTTGCCTGCCGCGCTGCTGCAGCGCCTGCATGAGGCCGATGGCCTGGGTGTCGTTATAGGCGAACACGGCCGTCGGGGCAGGATGCAACCCAAGAAGCCAGTCGCAGGCTGCTTCACCGCCTTCCAGACTGGGGAGCGTCGGAAAGATCAGGCTCTCGTCCACGTCGATGCCGGCCTTGGCGAGCGCGCTCCGGTAGCCCCTGAGGCGCTCGCCACCGCTGGTGGCGGCGTCGGAACGGCCGATATGAGCGATGCGCCTGTGACCCTGGTCGATCAGGTAGCGCATAATCTGCTCGGCGCCGGCAACATTGTCCGTGCCGACGAAGGGACCCTCGTAGACGGGGCTGCGGCGCGCGAGAAGGACGACAGGGGTCAGCCCCGAAAGCAGCCGGCGCACATGCTCGGCCTCGACATCGACGGCGGTCAGCAGGATGCCGTCGACCCTATGCTCCTGCAGGATCGTGAGCGCCCGATCCTCCTTGCCGGTATCCTCGTTGCTGGTTGCCAGCAGCATCCCGTAGCCGAGGCGGGCGAGGGAGGATTCGATCGCCCGGATGAGCCCGGCATAGAACGGGTTGGTGCAGTCGGTGACAACGAGCCCGATAAGCGACGAACGCCCCCGCAGCAGCGCGCGCGCGAGCAGGTTCGGCATGTAGCCGAGTTCCTTGGCCAAGTCCTGGACCCGCGCGCGCGTCTCGGCGTTGACGTCGGGCTTGCCGGTAAGCGCCCTCGACACGGTGTTGACGGAAACGCCGGCGTGTCTGGCTATGTCGCGCAAGCTCGGGGGAGACGGCCTTGAGGTCAATAGGAGGGTCTCGCAAGATGATCGTTTACGGTGTCTATAGCATGCCCCGCTCGGATGAGCATGCGAGGCTGTGGATTGCTGGTAGGAATGCCGACAAAGGCCGGCCGTCACCGCGCCAGAGGCGGCCGTCATGAAGCGCGTCGCCTTCCTTCATACGGTCGCCGCGCTCATCGACAAGTTCCGGACACTTGCAGGGACGGAACTCCCCGGCGTCGACGCATTCCATATGCTCGACGAAAGCCTGCTCCAGGATCTGATGCGCGGCCAATCTGTAGAGGGGATCACCCGCCGGCTCATCACCCTCGTCGGCCTCGCAGTGGACGCCGGTGCCGAACTGGTCGTCTTCACCTGTTCCTCGACGTCGCCGCTGGTCGACACGGCGCGGCGCCACCATCAGGTGCCGATCCTCAAGGTCGATGACCCGATGGCGGAGCGCGCGGTGCTTTCCGGCGAGCGCATCGGCATCCTGTGCACGACCAACAGCACGGTCGCGCCGAGTTCGGCGCTTGTCGCCGATCATGCCGCACGGCTGGGTCGGACGGTGACGGTCGACGCACTGCTCGTCGACAATGCCTTCGCGGCGCTTCAGCGCGGCGACCTTGCGGACCATGACGACCTCGTGCAGGCGGCGGCGGTCGACATCGCCCGGCGGGTGGACGTCATCGTCCTGGCCCAGGCATCGATGGCGCATCTTGCCGAACCCCTCGGAGCGCGCCTGTCGGTTCCCGTGCTTGCCAGCCCGCCGATCCTGATGCAGGCGTTGCGTGCCAGGCTTGGTCTGGCCTGAACGCCGACGTCGCCGTCTATGCTTAGACATGGGCTATCAGGGGAAAAGGCGCCAGCGGCGTGCAGCCGGTCTCGTTGAGAAGCAGTGTCCATTCGACACGCGCGCCGCCGAGATCGGGGTCGTAGGCTCCCGGCTCCACCATCAGCACCATCCCGGCGCGCAGCATCTCCGTCTCGTTGTCGGCGAGCCGCGGATGCTCGTGCACGGCGGTCCCTATGCCATGGCCGGTGTGGTGGCTGTAGTCGAAGCCCGCGCCGCGGATGCTGCCGTGGATGAGGCGGTGCGCCGCTGCGGCTGTCATGCCGGGCCTGATCTCCGCGACGGCAAGGTCGAGCGCGCTGCGGACGGCGTCGAGGAGCCTCATCTGTCCGTCGTCGGGTACGCCCAGGGCGACGGTGGCGCAGGAGTCGCCCCAGTAGGCGCCCACACGCGGCGCTAAATCCGCCAGCACCGCGTCCCCGGGCTCGATCGCCCGAAGACCCGGCCAACCCCAGACTTCCGCGGTACGCCGGCGACCAGAGAGCAGATCCCCGGCGACTGCGATGCGCTCGCCGGCCGCGGTCTCCATGGCAAGGCGAAGCTCGGAAAACAGCGCGAGTTCGCTCATTCCGGCGCGCAGGCATTCGACCAGCCGGCGCTGCCCTGCGGCGGCAACCTCGGCCGAGCGGCGCAGGGCCTCGACTTCCTCGCCGGTCTTGGTCATGCGCTGGCGTCGCAGCGCCGATGACAGCCCGGCCGTTCGCTCGCCGGGCAGCAAGGGGTCGATCACGGCCGGCAGCGTGGCGGGCTCGGTGGCGATCCGGCCGCCCACGCCGAGCTGCCGGAGCAATCCTGCGAAGCTGTCGCGATATCGGTCGTCGGGCGGCGTGCGGGGCAGGTGCCCGTAGCCGTCGTAGCGCCGGACCACTCCTTCGCGCACGGAGCCGGCCTCGCCGCCCGGCGCGAGCAGGCCTGTCGAGCCGTCGCGGCCCACGAGTGCTACGTTCGGTCCCGCGCCGAAGGCGGAAGGGCCGGTCTCGACGGGCGGAGCATAACCGAGAGCATAGGCGACGCTATCGGGACTGCTCAACACCGCCCAGTCGGCGCCGATCTCACGCAGCGCCTCTACCGTCCGTGCGAGTCTTTCGTCCACGGCGTCCGTCCGGCCGGTTCAGGTCACGCCCTGTGCGGCCCAGGCTCCATCGACGAGAAGGTCGGTGCCGGAGATGTAGGCCGCATCGGCGGACGCCAGGAACTCGACGACGCGCGCGATCTCGGCCGCTGTCGCATAGCGGCGCAGCGGCAGTTTTGCCTGCACCGCAGCCGGGTCGATGCCGGCCTGATCTTCCACTCTCCGGTTCATCGGCGTATCGACGATGCCGGGGCTGACGGACACGACGCGGATGCCGTATTGCGCCCACTCCACCGCAAGACACTGCGTCAGCATCATCAGTCCGGCCTTGGACACGGCATAGTTGGCATGCGTCGGGATGGCCCGGTGGCCGTTGATCGAGCCGATGTTGATGACGACCGAGCCCGGACCCATGCGCG
>JBDHSZ010000285.1:0-3349 GCA_039812945.1 Shinella sp. | reverse complement strand
GAGCCGCCGCAGAAATAGTCGCGGTTGATGCGGCCGAGCCAGAGATTGGCGTCGGTGGTGGTGGCATTGGTGCCGCCGCGGCCATAGGCGGCGGGGCCGGGCATGGCGCCGGCCGATTTCGGGCCGACATGCAGCTTGCCGAAATCGTCGACCCAGGCGATGGAGCCGCCGCCGTTGCCGATCTCGACGAGATCGACCACCGGCACCATGATCGGATAGCCGGCGGAGGTGCGGTCGCGCTCGATCCAGTAGTCGGTCATGATGCGGACCTGGCCGTTCTCGATCAGCGAGCATTTCGCCGTCGTGCCGCCGATGTCGAGCGCCAGCACGTTCGGCTCGCCGATCAGCTTGCCGAGCTCGGCCGCGCCCCAGAAGCCGGAGGCCGGGCCGGATTCGACCATGGTGATCGGAATCTTCTTCACCGATTCCAGCGAATCCACGCCGCAGTTCGACTGCATGACGAAGAGGTTGCCGTCAAAGCCCTTGTTCGCGAGGCCGTCGTTGAGGCGCGACAGGTAGCGCTCGGCCGTCGGCTGCACATAGGCGGACATGACGGTCGTGTTGGTGCGCTCGTATTCGCGCCATTCCCGGGTGATCTGGTGCGAGGCGACGGTGGCGATCTCCGGCCACAGGCGCCCGATCTCGGCAATGGTCGCCTGCTCGTGGCTCGGATTGGCGTAGGAATGCAGGAAGCAGACGGCGATGGCCTCGACGCCGTCGGCGCGGAAATCGTCGAGGATGGCCGGCAGGCCCGAAAGGTCGAGCGGCATCATCTCCGTGCCGTGATAGTCGAAGCGGCCCGGCAGCTCGCGGCGCAGATAGCGCGGGACGAAGGGCTCGGGCTTCTTATAATGCAGGTTGAAGAAGTCCGGCCGGTTGCCGCGGGCGATCTCCAGCGAATCGCGGAAACCGTCCGTCGTGATCAGGCCGACCTTGACGCCCTTGCGCTCGGTCAGCGCGTTGATGACCACGGTGGTGCCGTGGGCGAGGAAATCGACGGTCCTCGGATCGACGCCGCCCTTGTCGAGCACGTTCAGCACGCCTTGCTCGAAATTCGGCGGGGTTGTGTCGGACTTGGCCGTGGTGATGCGGGATTGGCCCGTTTCATGGTCCGTCTCGAAGCAGACGAGATCGGTGAACGTGCCGCCGACATCGGTCGCGACGCGAATGGTCTTCTGGCTCATCAGTTTTCCTCCCTCTTCTGCCGGGCGTGCAGCAGCATGCAGACGGCGCCGGGCAGTTTCAGCGCGTCGGCGGCGCGGATGCGGTCCTCGGTGTAGTGGTCGCGGTCATGCAGGCAGTTCAGCGTGCCGATGACCTCGTCGTCGACGATGATCGGCACGTTGATGACCGACTGGCAGCCGAGCGAGAGGATCAGCTCGTGGTCGTCGAAGACCTTGGCGATATCCTCGATCGAGTTGGCGACGAAGGTCTGCTTGCGGTTCAGCGTGATCTCCGACCATTCGGTCTCGTTGTAGGGCTTGGTGCCGGAGACCGGGTAGACATCCGGCATGCTGGAATAGATGCGCTCGGAAAGCTTGTCGGCGGTGTCCGAGGTCATGATGGTGAAGAGCTTGACGCCGACGACGTCCCGCACCAGTTGCTCCAGCGCCGCATAGGCCTTGTCCGGCTGGCCGCCGGCGGCGGCGACGGCTTCGACGAAGGCGGTGTAGTCAGGCATTTCCATTCTCTTGCTCCATGATGTGATCCCTGAGCGCCGCTTCCTCGGCGCTGACGACGGGAACGGCGCCGATAAGCCGGCGCGTGTAGGGATTTGCGGGTCGGGTGAAGATCGCGTCGGTCGCGGCAAGCTCGACGAGCCGGCCCTTCTCGAAGACGGCGACGCGGTCCGCGATGTTGCGCACGACCGAAAGGTCGTGGGTGATGAACACATAGGTCAGCCCGCGGCTTTCCTTCAGCGCCTTCAGGAGCTTCAGCACGCGCGCCTGCACCAGCACGTCGAGCGCGGAGGTCGGCTCGTCCAGCACGACGAGTTCCGACTGGCAGGCGAGCGCCCGGGCGATGGCGACGCGCTGGCGCTGGCCGCCGGACAGGGCGGAGGGCGCGCGGCTGCGGAATTCGGCGGGAAGGCCGACTTCCTCCAGCAATTCGCCGGTGCGCGCCGCGCGGCCCGCCTTGTCGCCGATATCGTGCACGTCGAGCGCGAGGCGCAGCGACGCGCCGATCGAGCGGCGCGGGTTGAGCGAGGAGAGCGGGTTCTGCTGCACGAGCTGGATCGCCCGGCGGTGCTCCTGCGTGCGCCTTGCCGGCAGCGCCTCGCCCTTGAAGGTGAGGCTGCCGGCCGAAGCGCCGTAGATGCCGAGGATGATATTGGCGATGGTCGACTTGCCGGAGCCGGATTCGCCGACGATGGCGAGGCATTCGCCCGTCTCGACATCGAACGAGACGCCGTCCAGCGCCTTCACCGTACGGCCGTTGACCTCGAAATGCTTGGAGACGCCGGAAACGGAAAGAAGCGTGCTCATTTGAGGAGTTCCTTCTCGCTGAAGCCCTCATGCGCGACGAGCGGCGCGAGGAACGCGGCCGGGTCGTCGTCAAGGTCGGGAATGCCGCCGCCGGTGATGCGCGGCACGGCGGACAGCAGGGCGCGCGTATAGGGATGGCGCGGATCGTCGAACAGCGCGGCGGTCGGGCCCTGCTCGACGATGTTGCCCTTGTAGATGACATAGACCCGGTCGGCGAATTCGCGCACCACGCCGAGATTGTGCGAGATGAACAGCACCGAGGTCCGGTGCTTCTCGACGAGCTCCGACATCAGCCTCAGCGTCTGCGCCTGCACCGTCACGTCGAGCGCCGTGCCGGGTTCGTCGGCCAGCAGCAGCGCCGGGTTGTTGGCGAGCGCCATGGCGATCATCACGCGCTGGTTCATGCCGCCCGAAAGCTGGAAGGCATAGGATTCCAGCACGCGCTCCGGCTCGTCGATGGCGACGTCGGCGAGCGCGGCGATGGCCTTGCGGCGTGCCGTTTCCTCGTCGATGCCGGGTTCTGCGCGCTGCAGCACCTCGCGGAACAGCGTGAAGATCGTATAGACCGGGTTCAGCGAGGAGGTCGGGTCCTGGAAGATCATCGACATGGCGGTGCCGCGCAGCGCATGGCGCGAGGCGGGCTTCAGCGTTTCGAGGTTGATGCCCTCGAATTCCACCGTGCCGGAGATGCGGGCCGTCTTCAGCTGCTGGAGCATGCCGAGCACGATGCGCGCCGTCACCGACTTGCCGGAGCCGGATTCGCCGACCAGCGCGACGCGCTCGCCTTTGCCGATATGCAGCGAGATGCCGTGCAGCACGTCGATCGTGCCGGACCATGTCTTGAAGCCGAGGCGGAGGTCGTC
>JBDHSZ010000284.1:0-3369 GCA_039812945.1 Shinella sp. | reverse complement strand
GGCCAGATGCGCCAGCGTGCCACCGATCATGCCAGAACCAATAAGTGCGATCTTCTTGCGGGCCATGAAAGCTTCCTCTTGCTCCGATCAACAGGCCCCCAATGCCGTCATTGCAGGACCCTTCGGCGAAAGGGCTTACGCTTCCTATGTTAAAAATTCAACACATACTTTCGGATCGAATTATTTCAATCGGTTAGATAGAAAATTTCTTACGTAAACGTAAGAAATCCCGTCACGCCTCCGTCACGTTGCGGCATAGCGCGCCTCGTGGTCGGCGAGATATTCCGTGCTGCGGATCTCGATCAGGCGCGAGACCGTGCGGTCGAACTCGAAGCCTTCCGTGCCCCTGCGGGTCACCAGCAGCTCTTCCGGCGCGGCGGCGGCGGAGGCGAAGAGCCGCGCCCGGTGGTCGTAGATCGTGTCGACGAGGTTGATGAAGCGCTTCGTCTCGTTGCGCTTCTCCGCGCCGAGCAGCGGCACATGGTCGACGAAGAGCGTGTCGTAATGGGTGAGAATCTCCAGATAGTCGGCCGCGCCCAGCGGCTTCTCGCAGAGATCGGCGAAGGAGAAGCGCGCGACGCGCCCCGCCGCCTGCGGCACCGGAATGCTGCGGCCCCGGAACGACACCGTCTCGGCGCCGACGGCCTTGCCGGCCGTCTCGCGCCGCCAGGCCGCGTCCATCGCCCTGTCGGCCTCCTCGCCGAGCGGATGACGGAAGACCGGCAGGCCGCTGTCCTTCTCCAGGCGATAGTCCGTCAGCGCATCCAGCGGCACGATCTCGACATGGCGTTTCAGGAGGGCGACGAAGGGCAGGAACAGGCCGCGGTTGAGCCCGTCCCGATAGAGATCGTCCGGCTCCACATTCGAGGTCGCGACGAGGATGCAGCCGCGCTGGAACAGCTCGCCGAACAGCCGCGACAGGATCATCGCGTCGGCGATGTCCGTCACCGAGAACTCGTCGAAGCACAGCAGCCGCGCCTCCTCGATGAGGCTTGCGGCGACCGGCGGCACGGGATCGGCCTGCTTCGTCTCGCCGGCCTTCAGCTTCTGGCGATGCTTGTGGATGCGGTCGTGCACATCGGCCATGAATTCGTGGAAATGCGCCCGCCGCTTGCGCCGGACCGGCGCGAGGTCGAAGAACATGTCCATCAGCATGGTCTTGCCGCGCCCGACGCCGCCATGGATGTAGAGGCCCTTCGGCGCGCCGGCGCTTTCCGGCTTGCGCGAGGCGAAGAGCCAGCCGAGCGCGCTGGATTTGCGCGCCGGACGCTGGGCGTGGATCTCGCCGAGCAGCCGGTCGAACCGCGCCGCCATCGCCTTCTGGGCCGGGTCCGGCTTCAGCGCGCCGCTCGCGACAAGGGCCGCCAGCCTATCCGAAACGCCATGGTCGGGATGCGTCGATACCCTGTCCCAGTCCTTGCCCATGGGCGCAGATCATCCGTCTCTGTTTTGAAGGATGCGGTCAGCGCGACAGGCTGAGGGGCTGGCCCGAATTGGTCGATCCGTCGAAACGGGTGTCGGCCGTCTTGTAGAGGCGGGCGATGGCGTTGCCGTTGCGGTCCTTCAGCACGACCTGCTTGCCGGCGACCTCCCAGGAGCCCATCGCCGTCAGCTCGCCCGCGCCGCCGCGCGTGCCGCCGCGCGAGCCGCTGCCGAGATTGGTCAGCGTCAGGAACATGTCGCAGGAGGACGGGCCGTTCGAGACGCGCCAGTTGCCGACCATGGATTCCTTCTTGACGTCGAGCGCCGCGGCGGGGGCCGCATCGCCGGTGCCGGTCGCCATCGCCGTGTCGGTGGTGACCGGCTTGTCCGGGAACTGGCCGCCCGCCGTGCTGGTGGTCGGATCGGGGAGCTGGCTCGAGGAGACCGTGCCGACCGGCTGGGCTTCCAGCGGCCTGAGGTTCGGCTGCGTGTTGACGCTGTCCATCGGGGCGGTCCGCTGGCAGCCGGCCAGAGCAAGCGCGATCATCAGTCCGCCTGCCACATGATGAATCCGCATGTCTATACTCCCGATCTCTGCCCGCTACTGCCGCCCTGCAGCAATTCCCGCCGAATTAACGTGAATCGCCCGCGCGAATCAAGACGGGACGGCCCGATTGTCCGGGCCGCCGCCTCACGTTTCGTAAACGCCGCTTATCTAGGTCAGAGACGGCGCTCGACCAGCATCTTCTTGATTTCGCCGATCGCCTTGGCCGGATTGAGGCCCTTCGGGCAAGATTGGGCGCAGTTCATGATCGTATGGCAGCGATAGAGCCGGAAGGGATCTTCCAGATTGTCGAGGCGCTCGCCGGTGGCTTCGTCGCGGCTGTCGATCAGCCAGCGATAGGCCTGCAGCAGCACGGCGGGGCCGAGATAGCGGTCGCCGTTCCACCAGTAGCTCGGACAGGAGGTCGAGCAGCAGGCGCACAGGATGCACTCGTAGAGCCCGTCGAGCTTGAGGCGGTCCTCATGGCTCTGCTTCCATTCCTTGGCCGGCGTCGGCGACACGGTCTTCAGCCAGGGCTCGATGGAGCGGTGCTGGGCATAGAAGTTCGTGAGATCGGGGACGAGGTCCTTCACCACCGGCATATGCGGCAGCGGATAGACCTTCACCGTGCCCTTCACCTCGTCCATGCCCTTGGTGCAGGCGAGCGTGTTGGTGCCGTCGATGTTCATGGCGCAGGAGCCGCAGATGCCCTCGCGGCAGGAGCGGCGCAGCGTCAGCGTCGGGTCGATCTTGTTCTTGATGTAGAGCAGCGCGTCGAGGACCATCGGGCCGCAATCGTCGACATCGATGTAGAACGTGTCGATCGACGGGTTCTTCCCGTCGTCCGGGTTCCAGCGGTAGATGCGGAATTCGCGGGTGTTGGCGGCGCCTTCCGGCTTCGGCCAGACCTTGCCCTCGGTCATCTGCGAGTTCTTCGGGAGAGCGAGTTCAACCATGTCCTGTTCTCCTCGGGCTCAGTAGACGCGGGCCTTGGGCTCGATCTTCTTGGGATCGATCCCGTCGGCGATGAGGTCGGTATGGACCGGGCGGTAGTCGAGCCTGACGTCGCCCGCCTCGTTCACCCAGGCGAGCGTGTGCTTGCGCCAGTTGACGTCGTCGCGGCCGCCGAGCGGGCCGGTCGCATAGTCCTCGCGGGCATGCGAGCCGCGGCTCTCCTTGCGGGCCTCGGCGCCGTAGACGGTGGTGATGGCGTTGGCCATCAGGTTCTCCAGCTCCAGCGTCTCGACGAGGTCGGAGTTCCAGATCATCGAGCGGTCGGTGACCTTGATGTCCGGCAGTTCCTTCCAGATTTCGCTCATGCGCTTGCAGCCGCTTTCCAGCGATTCCTGCGTGCGGAACACGGCGGCGTCTTCCTGCATGGTGCGCTGCATCTTGTCGCGCAG
>JBDHSZ010000283.1:0-3408 GCA_039812945.1 Shinella sp. | reverse complement strand
GAAAGCCTCCGCCTCGGCGGTGAACTCGTAGAGCCCCTGCCCGGCGGTCGCGACCGTCAGGATCGTCTGCGGCACGGCGCCCGCCTCAGCCGATGGCCCAGAACAGCGTGCCGACGACCAGGATGAAGGCGAGGATCGCACCCAGGAAGCGCGCGAGGCCCACATTGGTGTCGGTGGTCGTGCCGACGATGGCGTAATAGATATCGTTCATGACGGTCTCCTTTCATCGGGTGGCGGGTGCGTTGATAGCGCACCCGCCCGCCGCTCACAACTCGAGGAAGGCCTGGAAGCCGCCATAGATCATGCGCTTGCCGTCGAAGACGTCCTTCCAGTCCTCGCCCTTCAGGCGCTCGTCGGCCATCACCCTGGCGACGACCTCGTCGCGCCGCTCGCGGCTCTCGTAGGTGATCCAGGAAAACACCACGACCTCGCCCTCGCCGGCCTGCACGGCGCGGGGGAACGAGGTGAGCTCGCCATAGGGCACGTCGTCGCCGATGCACTCGACATAGTCGATCGCGCCGAGCTCCTTCCAGACATCGCCCGCCGCGCGGGCCATCGCCTTGTAAGCCTCGATATTGGCCTTCGGCACGGCCAGCACGAATCCGTCGACATAGGTCATGCTCGTCTCCTCCTTTGGTTCGGACAGGACAAGGACGTGTGGCGCTACGCCGATCCGACAAGGGGGAAGATTTTTTATCGCAGGCTTTCGCCGCCATCGCGCGGAACATCCCGGTTGTCTCGGCCCCTCCGCCATGCAAGGTTCCGGCTTCATGGACATAGCGGCGCGAAGGAGAGAATGACGATGCGGGACTGGTTCTGGCGGTTTGCCCTTTCCTTTTCCGCCAGCGGCCTCGTGCTCGGCACGCTGCTCTTCGCCGCCTCGCTGACGCCGAGCCTGCTGCCGCGCACCTATGTCACGCAGGGCCTGCTTTCTGGCGTCGCCATGGCCTGCGGCTACGGCCTCGGCGTGCTGCTCGCCGCCCTGTGGTACTGGCTGGAGCTGCCGGAGGCGAAGGCTCGCGCTCGGCTGTGGATCGTCGCGGTGGCGGCGGGGGTCTGCGGCGTCGTCGTGCTTCTCTTCCTCTGGCGCACGGCCGAATGGCAGAACTCCATCCGCGCGCTGATGGACCTGCCGCCGATCGAGACGGCGCATCCCTTCTATGTCGGCCTCATCGCGCTTGCGGTGTTCCTCGTGCTGTTCGGCCTCGGGCGGCTGTTCGCCCTCCTCACCCGGCTTTTCGCCCGCACCTCGCGACGCGCCGCGCCGAGGCGGCTTTCCTGGCTGATCGGCACGGCGCTCGCCGCGACGCTGTTCTGGATGCTGGCGGACGGGGTGCTCGTGCGCTTCGTGCTGCATGCGGCCGATTCCTCCTTCCAGCGGCTCGACCAGGTGATCGAGCCGGATACGGCGGAACCCTCCGATCCGCTGAAATCGGGAAGCGCCGCCTCGCTGGTGCGCTGGGACGAGCTCGGCCGCATGGGCCGCGCCTTCGTGGCGAGCGGCCCGACGGCGGCGGATATCTCCGCCTTCACCGGCAAACAGGCGCTGGAGCCGCTGCGCGTCTATGCCGGCCTCAACGCCGCCGAAACGCCGGAGGCGCGGGCGAGGATCGCCCTCGACGAGCTGATCCGCGTCGGCGGCTTCGAGCGCTCGACGCTGCTCGTCGTCATGCCGACCGGCACCGGCTGGGTCGACCCGGAGGGGATCGACACGGTCGAGTACCTGCACCATGGCGACATCGCCAGCGTCGCCATCCAGTATTCCTATCTCGCAAGCTGGCTCTCGCTGCTCGCCGAGCCGGACTACGGCGCGGAGGCGGCGCGCGCCCTCTTCCGCGCCGTCTACGGCCACTGGACGAGCCTGCCGAAGGAAAGCCGCCCGAAACTCTATCTCTACGGGCTCAGCCTCGGCGCGCTGTCCTCCGAGCAATCGGCCGAGCTCTTCGAGGTCATCGGCGATCCCTATCAGGGCGCATTGTGGGCCGGCCCGCCCTTCCCCAGCCGCATCTGGCGCAAGATGACGGCGGATCGCAATCCGGGCACGCCGGCCTGGCTGCCGCGCTTCCGCGACGGCTCCTATGTGCGCTTCACCAGCCAGCGCAACGCGCTGCCGGAGGCCGGCGACCATTGGGGGCCGATGCGCATCGTCTATCTGCAATATGCCAGCGACCCGATCGTCTTCTACGACCCCTATGCCGTCTACCGCCAGCCCGCCTGGATGGCCGCGCCGCGCGGGCCGGACGTCTCGCCGGACCTGCAATGGTATCCCGTCGTCACCTTCCTGCAACTCACCCTCGACATGGCCATGGCGACCACGACGCCCATGGGCCTCGGGCATGTCTATGCCGGGGAGCATTACATCGATCCGTGGATCGCGGTGACGGATGTGCAGGGCTGGAGCGCGGCGGATATCGCGCGGCTGAAGGAGAAGTTCCGGGCGGGGCGCTGATGGGCGCCGGTGCTTGCGGTCGTGGATCCTCGGCTCAAGGCCGAGGATGACGGAGGGGAGGAAGCCGCCTTCTGCCCATCGACCGGTGCGGAATGCAGGGCCTCTCTATATCCTTCTACGCCTCTTCTTTCGTCATCCTCGGCCTTGAGCCGAGGATCCACGACCGCAAGCACCAACCTCACGAACAAAAACGCCGGGGCAAAACCCCGGCGCTTTATTTCCGATGAGCCGAACCTTACTCGGCGGCGACGATCTTGCCGTCTTCCCACTTGAAGAGCGAGAAGCTCTGCGAGGTAAGGTCGCCGTTCTCGCCATAGGTGAGCTTGCCGATGGCGGTCGGGATGGCTTCGCCGGACTTCAGGGCCGTGGCGACGGCGGCGGCGTCATCGGCGCTGCCGGCCTTCTCGATGCCCGCCTTAAGGACCTCGACGGCCGCATAGGCGTTGAGCGTGAAGGCTTCCGGCGGAACGCCCTTTTCCTTGAGGACGGCGACGGCGGCCTGCGAGTCGGGGCTCTTCAGGGCGTCGGACGCATTGGTGAAGAGCGTGCCGGCGGCCGCTTCGTTGCCGATCGCCCAGTATTCGCTGTTGGACAGGCCCTCGCCGCCGATGATCGTGGCGTTGACCGAGAGATCCTTGAGCTGGCGGGCCAGCAGGCCGCCTTCCGGATGGTAGCCACCGAAGTAGATGACCTCGACGCCATCGGACTTGAGGCGGGTGATCAGCGCGCTGAAGTCCTTGTCGCCCGGGGTGATCGAATCGTAGAGCGCCTCGGTGACGCCGCCCTTGTTGAGCGCCGCCTTGAAGGCGTCAGCCAGACCCTTGCCGTAGGCGCCCTTGTCGTGAACGATGGCGACCTTCTTGTCCTTCAGGTTCGCCAGCACGTAGGCGGCGGCGACGTCGGCCTGCTGGTCGTCACGGCCGCAGGTGCGCAGCACGTTGGTGAGGCCGCGGGCGGTG
>JBDHSZ010000282.1:0-3411 GCA_039812945.1 Shinella sp. | reverse complement strand
GCCGAGCATCCCGGCACGATCATCAACATCGCCTCGCGCTCCGCGCCCTTCGATTTCGACGAGGAGAATTTCGACCTCGCGATCCATTACGGCCAGCCGGTCTGGGCGCGCGCGGCCTGCTCCTATCTGTGCAGCGAGGAGATATTGCCGGCGGCGAGCCCCGAGCTCCTGAAGTCCTGGAACCCCGCCGAGCCGAAGGACCTGGAGACGGCGCCGCTCCTGCACCTCGCGACACGGCCGAAGCTCTGGGCGCAATGGTTCGAGCTGACCGGCGGCAGCGCCGACACGGCCTATCGCGGCCACCGCTTCGACCAGTTCGCCATGGTGATCGAATCGGCCGTCGCCGGCCTCGGCTTCGCGCTGCTGCCGAAATACCTGATCGAGCAGGAGCTCGCATCCGGCCGCCTCGCCGTCGTCTTCGACCGGCCGATGGAGACGGAGAACAGCTATTACCTCGTCGTGCCCGAGGGGAAGCTGGAGAACCCGCTGAGCCAGGCCTTTCGCGCCTGGATCGCCAGGCAGGTCCCGCAATAGCGGCCCGCGCCGCTTCATGCGGGCCGGGCATGACCCGGTTCTGATTTTTTGCTTTAGTGACGACGCCGCATCGCCGATGGTGCGGCGACGATCCTCCTTCCGAAAAGACCGACCCCCATGCTCAACGACCCGCGCTCCCATGGCCTCTGGGAGATGACCGCCCCGCCCGCGCCCGAAACCACCGCCTTCTCCGGCGGGGCGGATGCGGACGCGGTGATCATCGGCGGCGGCTATACCGGCTTCTCCACGGCGCTCCACCTTGCCGAGCGCGGCGCGCGGGTGATCCTCCTGGAAGGCGCGGAGATCGGCTATGGCGGCTCGGGCCGCAATGTCGGCCTCGTCAATGCGGGCATGTGGGTGATGCCGGACGAATTGCCCGGCGTGCTCGGCGATCTCTATGGCGGCCGCCTGCTCGAACTGCTCGGCGATGCGCCGCGCCTCGTCTTCGACCTCGTCGAGAGGCACGGGATCGACTGCGAGATCAACCCGGCCGGCACGCTGCACTGCGCCGTCGGCCAGTCCGGCCTCGACGAGCTGAAGCAGCGCGCCGAGCAATGGGCCCGCCGCGGCGCACCGGTGCGCCTGCTCGACGCCGCCGAGACGGCCGCGAAGGTCGGGACCGAGGCCTATGCCGGCGCGCTGCTCGACATGCGCGCCGGCACGATCCAGCCGCTCGCCTATGCGCGCGGCCTCGCCCGCGCCGCCATCGCCGCCGGGGCGCAGGTCTTCACCGGCAGCCCGGTGACGGGCGCGGAGCGGAACGGCCGGCGCTGGACGGTCAACACCGCGCGCGGCGCGGTGACGGCGGACTGGGTGGTCGTCGCCACCAATGCCTATACGGTCGCGCCGTGGAACGAGGTGCGCGCCGAGCTCGTGCATCTTCCCTATTTCAATTTCGCCACCGTGCCGCTTCCGGCCGGGATGCAGGCGAAGATCCTGCCCGAGCGGCAGGGCGCATGGGACACGCGGGAGGTGCTCTCCTCCTTCCGCTTCGACAAGCGCGGCCGGCTGGTCTTCGGCAGCGTCGGGGCGCTGCGCGGCACCGGCGCCGGCATCCACAAGGCCTGGGCGCGCCGCGCGCTGAAGAAGCTGTTCCCCGAGATCGGCGATGTCGCCTTCGAAGCGGAATGGTACGGCAAGATCGGCATGACGACGGACAACCTGCCGCGCTTCCACCGCCTCGGCGACAACGTCATCGGCTTTTCCGGCTATAACGGCCGCGGCATCGCGCCCGGCACCGTCTTCGGCCGCACCCTCGCGCGGCTCGTTTCCGGCGAGATCGCCGAGACGGACCTGCCCCTGCCGGTCAGCGAGCCGGAAGCCCAGTCCTTCCGCACGCTTCGCGAGGGCTATTACGAGCTCGGCGCGCAGATCGCGCACCTTGCCGGCGCGCGTCTGTAAGGACATGCGGCCCGAAGGCCGCTCCGTCCCCGGCGGCTCGCCGGGGAGGGCGAGGTCTCAGGCGATCAGTTGCCGTCGATCTCGGCGCCGATGATGGCGATCGCGCGCTGGTAGACGCTGGCCGCGTTCCAGCCCTGCAGCGCGCCGAAATTGGCCTGGCCCGGCTGGTAGCCGCCGCCGGCGCTCCAGCCGTGGCCGCGCAGGAAATTCGCCGTCGAGGCGAGCGCGTCGGCCTTCGAGCCGACGAGGTCGATGCGGCCGTTGCCGTCGCCGTCGACGCCGTATTTGAGCACGTTGGCCGGCAGGAACTGCGTCTGGCCGATCTCGCCATGCGCCGCGCCGCGCGCCGAGGTGCTGAGCGTGCCGTTCTGCACGAGCTGCAGCGTCGCATAGAGCTGGTTGGTGAAATAGTCCGAGCGGCGGCAGTCATAGGCGAGCGTCGCGACGGCGGAGATCGTGTGCTCCTTGCCGAGGAAGCCGCCGAAGCCGGTCTCCATGCCCCAGATGGCGAGCAGCGGGCCGGCCGGCACGCCGTAGCGGCTCTCGATGCGCTTGAAGAGCGCGGCGTTCTGCTGCTTCAGGCTCTTGCCGCGGCGGATGATCGCCTGGCCGCCGCGCTTCTGCATGAACTGGTCGAGCGAGAGCTTGAAGCTCTTCTGGCCGCGGTCGGCGCGGATCGTCGCGCGGGCGTAGCTGACATTGGCAAAAGCCTTGTCCAGCGTCGAGCGGCTGATGCCGCGGCTGGCCGCCTCGCCCTTGAAGGCTTCCACCCAACCCGGAAAACCGCCCGCATCGTTGCCGCAACTGGCTGCGTGCGCGGCCGCCGGCACCGCTGCCGTGGCGATCAATGCAGCCAGCATCTTGGCCACACTCTTTGTCATGCCCATGAAAAACCTCGTGATCTCTCGTCAATACCGCTGCGGGAACATGCCATGCTCCCCTGTTCCTGTCATCGCACCATGCCGTGAACCGTTCCGGTCCGAGGCGAAGCCCCGATTGCTCCTTGACGGAACAACCGGAACTTTTATTTAGAATCGGTTAACGGATCGTTGCCGCTTTTCACTGAAATGCGGCCTGTCCGCTGCCCGGTCAGGCGGCCTGCTTCTTCGCCTTGATCAGGCCGCGGGCGACGAGCAGCTCGGCGATCTGGATGGCGTTGAGCGCCGCGCCCTTGCGCAGGTTGTCCGAGACGACCCACATGTTGAGGCCGTTCTCGACCGTCGCGTCCTCGCGGATGCGCGAGATGTAGGTGGCATCCTCGCCGGCCGATTCGTAAGGCGTGATGTAGCCGCCGTTCTCATGCTTGTCGATGACCTGGCAGCCGGGCGCCTCGCGCAGGATCTCGCGCGCCTCCTCGGCGGTGATCTCCTTCTCGAACTCGATGTTGACGGATTCGGAATGGCCGATGAAGACCGGGACGCGCACGGCTGTGCAGGTCACCTTGATCTTCGGGTCGAGCATCTTCTTGGTCTCGGC
>JBDHSZ010000281.1:0-3425 GCA_039812945.1 Shinella sp. | reverse complement strand
AGGCTGTCGTCGACCGTGTTGATGTGGTTGAGCTGCTCGGCGATCGTGTTGCCGGGGATCTTCGGCACGCCGCCGATCGCCACCTTGCCGATCTCGCCCTCGCAGTGAACGTCCAGCAACTGGATCGTGCGCTTCCATCTCATGTCGATTTGCTCCGTTCTCGCCGGCCTCCCGGCTGGTGGCTTACTGATATATCAGATCGCCATGGGTTCCAACTGCTTTTCATGCGACAGGTTTGCGCGCTACGAAGGAACATCCCGCCACGAGACAATTCCATGACCAAGCTCATCGTCTTCACCGACCTGCATATGGTGCCCGAGGGCACGAAGATCATCGGCCTCGATCCCTATGAGAGGCTGCGCGCCGGCATCGAGCACGTCAACCGCTATCATGCCGACGCCGACCGGGTGATCTTCACCGGCGACCTCACGCACCGCGCCGACACCCTGTCCTACGAGCGGCTGCGCGGCCTCCTGTCGCGGCTGGCGCCGCCGGCGGCCATCACCATCGGCAACCACGATCAGCGCGGCCGCTTCCTCGAGACCTTCCCCGATGTCGAGACGGACGAGGACGGCTTCGTGCAGCAGGCGATCGACTTTGCCGATTGCCGGGTCGTGCTGCTCGACACGCTGTTCGCCCCGCCCTACGACTATCCGCTCAGCCATGCCGGCTATCTGTGCGACAGGCGCCTCGCCTGGCTGGACCGGGCGCTTACCGGCGCGAACGGCCTGCCGGTCCTCGTCTTCATGCACCATCCGCCGCACCGGACGGGCTTTACCGGCATGGACGCCATCCGCCTCAGCAACGAGGACGCCTTCTACGAAAAGGTGCTGGAGCACGGCAATGTCCGCCACATCTTCGCCGGCCATGTGCATCGCACCATCGGCGGTTCGCATCGCGGCATCCCCTTCTCGATCTTCAAGAGCCCGGTGCACCAGCAGCCGATGCCCTTCGACACGCCGAACCCCTCGCTGGCGGTGGACGAGCCGGGCGCCTACGGCATCGTCGTGGTGACCGAGGAGGGCCTGCAGGTGCACAATGAGGACTACGAGATCGCACGGCGCGATCCCACTATCGCCTGAGACGCCCGTCAACGGGTGTTACGGATCGTGATGACCGGCCGGGAACCGGCCGGGCCGAGCGACGTTCTCTTCGCCGAAGGGGTGGAAAACCCAACGTTCGAAGGAGAACAACATGCGTAAGATCCTGATCGCCGGCGCGGCCCTCGCCCTCATCGGCGCCGCTGCCGCCCATGCCGATGACCGTGACAAGGAAGCCCTCGGCGGCGCTGCCGGCGGAGCCGCAGGCGCCGCGGCCGGCGCCGTGGTCGGCGGGCCCATCGGCGCGGTGGTCGGCGGCGTCGCCGGCTTCGCCATCGGCGCGGAGGCCGCCGTCCCGGAAGACGCCCGCGTCTACGTGCTGCAGAACCCGACGCCGCCCGTCGTGCTGGAGGGGCAGGTGACCGCCGACACGCGCTTCGACGACACCGTCGTGCTGACGCCGATTCCCGACCATCCGGACCTCGCCTATGTCTATGTCGACAACCGCCCGGTCATCGTGCGCACCGATAGCCGCCAGGTGATCTATGCACCCGAGGTCGACGCGACGGCCAGCATCTCGCCCGACATTCCCGAAACGACGATCACCTATGTGGAGCGCCATCCGCTGGAGCCCGTCGTCCTGGAAGGGCCGGTCGAGGCCGGGACGGTGATCCCGCAGACCGTGCAGATCGTCGACGTGCCGGAAAGCCCGAGCTACGGCTACATCTATGTCGATCAGCGCCCGGTCCTCGTGGACCGCAACAGCCGCCAGATCATCTGGGTGCGCTGACACGCGCGACGGCAAACGAGAGGCGGCCCCGAGGGGCCGCCTTTTTCATTGCCCGACGGCGGTGACCGTCGTGTTCTCGACGGAATTGCCAAGGCGGCGCCACTGGTCGTCGTAATTCTTGCGCGTGACCGGGTCGAAGACGGCGATCGGCGTGGAGACGACGATGCTCGCCGCGCTGCCCACCGTCTGCGCCGTGCCGAGCGCAACCGCGCCGAGCCGCTCGCCGAGGCCGACCTCCGAATCCGTCACGGCCTGCCCGTCGATCAGCCGGTTGCCGATGAGGCGCACGACCTCGGGGCTTTCGGCGAATTTCCCGTGGTTCAACCGGTCGCCGGATTTCAGCGCCGTGAGGTCGAGCACGGTGATGCCCTGCTTCTCCAGCATGCTGCGATAGGGCTCTTCGGCCGGATCGATCTGGCCGAGCCGGTCGACATTGCCGGAGATGCGGCGCGACAGCGTCAGCGCCCGGTCGTCGCGCGAGACGAAGAGCGTGAATTGCGGCCGGTCCTTCGTGTCCTTGCCGATGGCGCGAAGCTGCTGGCCGAAGACGTCGACATCGAGGTCGGGCGAGGCGAGGATGACCTGCTGGATCTTCCGCGGCACGCGCCCGTCGCGGATCGCCATCTGGCGCAGCGTCTCCACCGCGAGCCAGGTGCCCATGGAATGGGCCATGATGGTGATCTCGCCGACCTCGGGCGTGTCGACCGCCGCGCGCAGCAGCTCCTCCAGCGCATCGCGCGAATAGTTGGTGCTTTCCTTGTCGTAGGAATAATCGAAGATGCTGGCGCGCGAGGGCCAGGTGAAGATGACCGGCGCGGCGTCCGTCTTGGAATCGTGCACGATCTGCGCGAAGCGGTAGACCGCGTCCTCATAGCGATTGTTGAAGCCGTGCACGAAGACGAGCACCCGCCGGCTCTTCGGCAGGTTATGGTCGAGCCATGCGCGGCCCGCCTTGGCGCTTTCGATCGGCTTCACGCTGACGGTGGAGAAATCCTTCATCGGATCGGCCGGCAGCTTCTTCGGCCACTGCACCTGGCCGACCTTGCGCTTGCCGTCGGGCGGAATGGAGACGGCGATGTCGCGCATCTCGAGCTGCGAGCCGCGCTCGCCGGAAAAGAGCACGCCGGGCTGGTCGGAGGGGGCGCGGGTCGTCGCCACCAGCAGGTCGACGGTCGACACGCCCGCCGGCGCAGGCCCGCCCGGCACCAACACGCCTTCCGGCCGGCCGGCGCAACCGGCCAGCGCCAGCAATCCGGCGAAGATCACGCGAGGCAATACGCGCGGTCTCTCGCGGTTCGTCATGTCCCGCTTCCTTCCGCTTCCCTGTTCCGCCGGCGCCGGAAACGCGCCGCTCGTTCCTGCTTAACCGAGGCGGCAGAGGTTTTGAAGAGAAGCCGTGCGGAAGGCGGGAAGGATGACGCATGACAGCATCCGCCGCGTGGCATATCGGCCACGGCGAAGGTCAGCAAACGGACAGATTATCCGCTGGTGGATGGATATGTGAAAGTGGGAAGAAATGGCGCACCCGAAGAGATTCGAACTCCTGACCCCCAGATTCGTAGTCTGGTGCTCTATCCAGCTGAGCTACGGGTGCG
>JBDHSZ010000280.1:0-3443 GCA_039812945.1 Shinella sp. | reverse complement strand
TGCTCGGTGGGCGAGAGCTTGCGCGTCGTGCGGTTGAACAGCCGCACGCCGAGATGGCGCTCCAGTTCCTTGATGCGATTGCTGGCGACCGCGGGCGTGACGCGCTGGTCGCGGCCCGCCGCCGAAAGGGTACCGAGTTCGACCACGCGAACGAAGACGCGTACATTATCGAGATAGGACATGATTCTTTCTACCACATTGGCGTGCGGAGCAAAGTGGGCGGCCATCTTTTAGATTTTTTTGAAAGACTTGGGGATTCCCCGGGATTTCCGGGTAAATAACTTGATGGCAAACAAGCTTATGGAAAATGGGTGGAGGACCCTATGTACGAATATGCCATAGCCTGGGATTGGGTAATGTTCGCAGTCCGCTGGCTGCACGTGATCACGGCCATCGCCTGGATCGGCTCATCCTTTTACTTCGTCGCCCTCGACCTGGGCCTGAAGAAGCATCCCGACCTGCCGCCGGGCGCCCATGGCGAGGAATGGCAGGTTCATGGCGGTGGCTTCTACCACATCCAGAAATACCTCGTGGCGCCGGCCAAGATGCCCGAGCACCTCGTCTGGTTCAAATGGGAAAGCTACGTCACCTGGCTCTCCGGCTTCGGCATGCTCTGTCTCGTCTATTATGCGGGCGCCGACCTCTACCTGATCGATCCGAGCGTGCTCGACGTGTCCAAGCCGGTGGCGATCGCCATCTCGCTGGCCTCGCTCGCCTTCGGCTGGATCATCTACGACCTGATCTGCAAGTCGCCCTTCGGCAACGACAACACGCGGCTGATGGTGGCGCTCTACTTCATCCTGGTCGCCGTCGCCTGGGGCTACACGCAGCTCTTCACGGGCCGCGCCGCCTTCCTGCATCTCGGCGCCTTCACGGCCACGATCATGTCGGCGAACGTGTTCTTCATCATCATGCCGAACCAGCGCATCGTCGTCGCCGACCTCATCGCCGGCCGCACGCCCGATCCGAAATACGGCAAGATCGCCAAGCAGCGCTCCACGCACAACAACTACCTGACGCTGCCGGTGCTGTTCCTCATGCTGTCGAACCACTATCCGCTGGCTTTCGGCACGGAGTTCAACTGGATCATCGCCTCGCTGGTCTTCCTGATGGGCGTCACGATCCGCCATTACTTCAACACCACCCACGCCAATGCCGGCAACCCGACCTGGACGTGGCTCGCCACCGCGCTGCTCTTCGTCATCATCATGTGGCTCTCCACGGTGCCGAAGGTGCTGACGGGCGAACCGGCCGAGACCAAGGTCTCCGCCGTCCAGCAGAGCTTCATCTCGGCGGACGCCTTCCCGCAGGTGCGTGACACGATCCTCGGCCGCTGCGCCATGTGCCATGCCAAGGAGCCGGGCTGGGAGGGCATCGTCACCGCGCCGAAGGGCGTGGTGCTGGAGACGGACGGCGAGATCGCCGCCCATGCCCGCGAGATCTACCTGCAGGCCGGCCGCTCGCACGCCATGCCGCCGGCCAATGTCACGGCTGTCTCGGACGAGGAGCGCAAGCTCTTCGTCGCCTGGTACGAGAGCGCCGTCAGCGGGGAGAAGACGCAATGAGCGAGCGCCTGATCCGCGGACGGGTGCTCACCTTCGTCGCCGAGCCCCAGGGCATCGACGATACGGCCGCCTATCGCTACTTCGAGGACGGCGCCGTCCTCGTACGCGATGGCAAGGTGGTCGACACAGGCGATTTTGCCGTCATCGGCAAACTCGCCGGCGCGGATGTCGAGGTGGCCGATCACCGGCCGAACCTCGTTCTGCCGGGCCTTATCGACACGCATTTGCACTTCCCGCAGACTCAGGCGATCGCCTCCTACGGTGCGCAGCTCCTCGAATGGCTGAACACCTACATCTTCGTCGAGGAACAGAAGTTCGCCGACGCGGCCCATGCGGCCGCCGTGGCGGACCGGTTCTTCGACGAACTCCTGTCGAACGGCACCACCACCGCCGTCGCCTATTGCTCGGTGCATCCCGAGAGCGTCGACGCCTATTTCTCGGCGGCCGAGGCGCGCGGCATGCGCATGGTCGGCGGCAAGGTGATGATGGACCGCAACGCCCCCGACGCGCTGCGCGACACGCCGCAGAAGGGCTATGACGAGACGAAGGCGCTCATCGCAAAATGGCACGGCCGCGGCCGCGCCCATTACGCGATCAGCCCCCGCTTCGCCATCACCTCGACGCCGGAGCAGATGGAGATGAGCCAGGCGCTCGTCGCGGAAAACCCCACCTGCTACGTCCAGACCCATCTTTCGGAGAACCACGACGAGATCGCCTTCGCGACCTCGCTCTATCCTGAGGCGAAGGACTATACGGACATCTATGCCCGCTACGGCCTTCTCAACGAGCGCATGCTGCTCGGCCATTGCATCCATCTCGGCGACCGCGAGATCGGGGTCCTCGCCGAGACCGGCAGCGTCGCGGTCTTCTGCCCGACCTCGAACCTCTTCCTCGGCTCGGGCCTCTTCGACCGCGACCGCTTCGACAAGGCCGGCGCGCGCTGGTCGGTGGCGACCGATGTCGGCGCGGGCACCAGCTTCTCCATGCTGGAGACGATGGATGAGGCCTACAAGGTGCTGCATCTGCGCGGCCAGAAGCTGACGCCGTTCAATTCCTTCTACCGCATGACGCTCGGCAATGCCCGGGCGCTCGGCCTCGAAAAGCATATCGGCTCGCTGCATGCCGGGGCGGATGCGGATATCGTCGTGCTCGATTCCTCGGCCAAGCCGGCCATGGAATACCGCATGCGCACGGCCAGATCGCTGCTGGAGGAACTGTTCGTGCTCCAGACCATGGGCGACGACCGCTGCGTCGCCGAGGCCTATGTCGCCGGCAGGCCGATGAAGGCCAAGGGCAAGGCCGATACCGCCGGGCAGCGCGCGGTGGAAAGAATGTGAAAGTTCAATACACCCACTGTCGTCATCCTCGGGCTTGACCCGAGGATCCATGCCCCGCATTCCGCGCCTACCGTATTGGTGGATCCTCGGGTCAAGCCCGAGGATGACGGAGGAGAGGGTGTGCCGGCTCCTCGCTCAAGGGGGATGAGAGACTTTACCTGAGTCGCCCCCCCATCGCCTTGGTCACGCCTTCCGCCGCCGCCCGCACCACCGGGCCGAGCGCCTCCACCTTGGCGTCGGGCAGGCGCACCGCCGGTCCCGAGACGGAAATGCCGGCGACCGCCTCGCCATATTCGTCGAAGATCGGCGCGGCCACGCAGCGCATGCCGAGCGTATGCTCCTCGTCGTCGATGGAAAAGCCGCGGGCGCGGATTTCTGCGATGTCGCCGAGCAGCGCCGGCAGGCTGTCGCGCGTCTTGTCGGTGAAATGCTGCAGCGTCCGGCCGGCAAGCAATGCCTCGATGCGCGCATCCGGCCAGGTCGAGAGGATCGCCTTGCCGATGCCGGAGGCGTGGATCGGCCCGCGCCGGCCGGGGCGGAA
>JBDHSZ010000279.1:0-3456 GCA_039812945.1 Shinella sp. | reverse complement strand
GCGGACGATGCGCCGGCCGGCGAGCGCGGCGATCAGCGAGAGCACCGCGAAGACCAGCCATTGCACCTGCCACGACCAGAGCGCCTGCTCCCACAGCAGGAGCGAGAGCGCGCCGGTGACGATCGCGGCGATGCCGATCCAGACGAGGAAGACGCCGGGCAGCAGCACTTCGAGGATCAGCAGGACGATCCCGAGCACCCACCAGGCCCAGGGGCCGAGCTCCGCGACGATGCGATGGATCATGCTTCAGGTTCCCTGCGACGTATCGAACGGGTTGCGGAAGGCGGGGGTCGCGGTGGTGGTGGCCGGCGTCGACTGGCGCGCGCGCTGGCCGCCGGCCGCCGGCGCCGGGCCGTCGCCGAAGACCTCCCTGGCGATGGCGCCGATGCCGCCGAGCGAGCCGACCAGCGAGGAGGCCTCCATCGGCATCAGCACGATCTTGGAATTCGGCGCCTTGCCGATCGCCGCCATGGCCTCGGTGTATTTCTGCGCGACGAAGTAGTTGATCGCCTGCACATTGCCGGCGGCGATGGCTTCCGAGACCATCTTCGTCGCCTTGGCCTCGGCTTCGGCCAGGCGCTCGCGCGCCTCGGCGTCGCGGAAGGCGGCCTCGCGCAGGCCCTCGGCCTCGAGGATCGCGGATTGCTTGGCGCCCTCGGCGCGCAGGATCTGGGCGTTGCGCGAGCCCTCGGCCTCCAGCACCTGGGCGCGCTTCTCGCGCTCGGCCTTCATCTGCCGCGCCATGGCGTCGACCAGGTCCTTCGGCGGGGCGATGTCCTTGATCTCGACGCGGGTGATCTTCACGCCCCAGGGATTGGCCGCCTCGTCGACGACGCGCAGGAGCTGGTCGTTGATCTTGTCGCGGTTGGAGAGCAGCTCGTCGAGGTCCATCGAGCCCATGACCGAGCGGATATTGGTCATGGTGAGGTTGATGATGGCATGCTCCAGATGGGCCACCTGATAGGCGGCCTGGGCCGGGTTGAGGATCTGGTAGAAGGCGACGGCGTCCGAGGAGACGCTGGCATTGTCGCGGGTGATGACTTCCTGCGTGGGAATGTCGAGCACCTGTTCCATGACGTTCAGCTTGGAGCCGATGCGGTCGATGAAGGGGACGATCAGGTTGAGGCCGGGCTGGAGCGTGCGCGTGTAGCGGCCGAAGCGCTCCACCGTATACTGGTAGCCCTGCGGGATGGTCTTGATCCCGGCGAAGAGGATCAGGATGACCAGCACCACGAGGGCGATGACGACGATGTCCAGTCCGGCAAAATCCATGTTCTTCTCCCCGAAGGTCTCTGCGGCGCTACTGTAAGGAATACGCGCCTCGATGCCAGTCTATTTGGGCGGGAAGAAGATTTATCCTCCCGCTCACACCCAGCCGGAAAGCTCGCGGCGCACGACCTTCTCCAGAACGGCCATGCCCTCGGGCGAATCGTTCAGGCAGGGGATATGGGCGAATTTCTCGCCGCCCTTGTGCAGGAAGCTCTCGGCGGCCTGCTCGGCGATCTCCTCCAGCGTCTCCAGACAATCCGAGACGAAGCCGGGATTGAGCACGGCGATGCGCCTGACGCCCTCCTCGGCCAGCTTCTCCACGGTCTTGTCGGTATAGGGCTGAAGCCATTCCTCCGGCCCGAAGCGCGACTGGAAGGTGACCATCAGCTTCTCCCCGGACCAGCCGAGCCGCTCGCGCAGCAGGCGCGCGGTCTTCTGGCACTGGCAATAATAGGGGTCGCCCTTCTCGAAATAGCTATGCGGGATGCCGTGGAAGGAGGCCAGGACCTTTTCCGGCTCCCAGTCGAGCGTGGCGAGGTGCTTCTCGATGGAGACGGCCAGCGCGTCGATATAGGCCGGGTCGTCGTGATAGGGCGGCACGGTGCGCAGCGCCGGCTGCCAGCGCATCTTGAGCAGCGTCTCGAAGGCCTTGTCGTTGACGGTCGCCGTGGTCGCCGCCGCATATTGCGGATAGAGCGGGAAGACGAGGATGCGCTCGCAGCCTTCCTGCTGCAGATGCTCCATGCGCGAGGCGATGGAGGGCTGGCCGTAGCGCATGGCCCAGTCGACGACGACATCGGGATGGTCGCCGAGCGCCTTCGCCATCAGCTCGGCCTGGCTGCGGGTATAGGTGCGCAGGTAGCTCTCGTTCCGGTCCCTGTTCCAGATCGTCTCATAGGCCTTGCCGACCTTGCCGGGGCGGGTGTTGAGCACGATGCCGAAGAGGATCGGATACCAGGCGATGCGCGGCCATTCGATGACCCGCTTGTCCGTCAGGAATTCCTTCAGGTAGCGGCGCATGGAGGTGTAGTCCGTCCCGTCGGGCGTGCCGAGATTGACGAGCAGCACGCCGACCTTGCCATGCTTGACGGGCTTATGGTCGGCGGGCTTGGCGACGATGTCCATGATGGGTCCTGTGCGTGCTGGTTGTCGTTCTGTGCGCGGGCGGGGCCGTTTCGTTCAGAACGGTTCTAAAAAGAAATGCCAGCCCGGAAAAGCCCGGACCGGCGGAAAAGGGGAGACAAATTGTCCCTATGGGATCTGGCGGCGCCGCCCTTGCCCGGAAAGCCGGCGCGTCTTGCGGGCGAGACGAAAAAAGGGCCTTGCGGCCCTTCGTTCGGCTGTCCCTCGCGCTCAGGCGCGGCGGGCGAGCGAGAACTGCGCGCCCTCGGCGGTCGTGCAGTTGAGCTGGCTCTGGTTGATCAGCGCGCAATTGACCTTGGACTGCGTGTTGCGCACCAGCGAGGTCATGTTGATCTCGACCAGCGTCGGCGAGGTGTTGACATAGGTGCCGGAGGCGAGGAGCTGGTTGGTGTCGGTGGTGCGCGTGGTGAACGTGCCCGCCGCGAAGGTGGAGACGATGCCGTTCGGGTCGACCCAGGCGCCTTCGACGCCCGTCGGCACGGGGCGTTGCTGGTGGGCCACCGGCATTTCGCGCGGCGCGCGTTCCGACTGGCACGAGGCGAGCGCCACGGCGGCGGTGAGCAGGCCCAGGACTGCGATTGGCTTCATCTCAAGTCTCCCAAGGTCACGGCGGCGTGAAGCCCCCGTGCGATTGGCGAGAACCATGCCGCGAAGAAAAGTCGAAAGCAAGATATGCCGCGGGGCGAACGAGCATTATCCCATTGAAAGCGAAGACGCCCGCCGTTCGGCCGCGGGCGTCCTCGATGTTTGGGTTCCCCGCCGTTCAGCGCACCAGGATGTTCCTGAACTGCCACGGGTCCTTGGTGTCGAGGTCCTCGGGGAAGAGGCCGGGGCGGCCGTCGAGCGGGGTCCAGTCGGTATAGTGGCCCTCGACCGGGCCGAGATAGGGCCTCTGCACCTCGAGGCAGCGCCGGTAATCGACCTCGTCGGCCTCGACGATGCCGGCCTTCGGGTTCTCCAGCGCCCAGACCATGCCGGCGAGCACGGCCGAGGTCACCTGCAGGCCGGTGGCGTTCTGGTAGGGGGCGATGCGGCGGGTCTCTT
>JBDHSZ010000278.1:0-3465 GCA_039812945.1 Shinella sp. | reverse complement strand
TGAAGTAGGAGGCAGAGTAGCAGCGTTCGTCCAGGTCCTCGATGCCGGCTACCTGCGCGTCATCTCCTTCACGGACAAGACCTATGACGACCTGGAAGCGGCGATCACCAAGATCAAGGAAGAGGTCCCGGCCGACAAGCTGAAGGGCTACGTGCTGGACCTGCGCCTCAATCCCGGCGGCCTGCTCGACCAGGCGATCAACGTCTCCGACGCCTTCCTCGAGCGCGGCGAGGTCGTCTCGACCCGCGGCCGCAACGAGGACGAGACCCGCCGCTTCAACGCGACGCCGGGCGACATCGTCGACGGCAAGCCGGTCATCGTCCTGGTCAACGGCGGCTCGGCCTCGGCCTCGGAGATCGTCGCCGGCGCTCTGCAGGACCTGCGCCGCGCCACCGTGCTCGGCACGCGGTCCTTCGGCAAGGGCTCCGTCCAGACGATCATTCCGATGGGCGATGCCGGTGCGCTGCGCCTGACGACGGCGCTCTACTACACGCCGTCGGGCAAGTCGATCCAGGGCACCGGCATCACGCCCGACATCACCGTCGAGCAGCCGCTGCCGCCGGAACTGCAGGGCAAGCTGGAAAATGCCGGCGAATCCAACCTGCGCGGCCATATCCAGGGCCAGAGCGAGACGGAGACCGGCTCGGGCTCCTCCGCCTATGTGCCGCCGGAGCCGAAGGACGACGTCCAGCTCCAGTATGCGCTGGAACTGCTGCGCGGCCAGAAGACCGACCCGTCCTTCCCGGCCAATCCGGAAAAGGCCGAGCTGAAGAAGTAACCCGCCTTCGACGGGGCCCGCCGTCGCGCGGGCCCTTTCTCCTTTCGCACCTTCCGGCCAGCGCGGACTGACCTTGGGCACTGACATTCACGCACCGCTCGGCCAGGACCGCAAGGCAAGGCCAAAACCGGCGGGACCGTCCCGGTTCTCCGCCGGCACGGTCGTGTTCGCCGTTGCGATCGCCGGCCTCATCGGCTTTTCGGGCTGGACGGCGCTGGCGCCGAGCGGGTTGCGCACGACGCCGCTCGTCCTTCCCGCCGAACAGGCCGTCACGGAAGCAAAGCCCGGCCGGCAGGTCGCGGAAGCCAGGGACGGCGTGCGCCGTGCCAAGGGGCTTTCCGGCGCCCGCGTCGAGGAGACCCGGACCGATGACGGCACCGTCGTGCGCAAATATTCGCCCGGCGCCCGCGACGGGGCCGGTCCGCTGATCATCGAGGCGAGCCGCATCGGCCAGGACCCCCGCTCGGCCGCCTTCCCCAACGAGGAGCTGCTGGAAGAGACCTCGGACGGCAAGATCCCGGTCATCGGCCTCGACGGGACACGGCCGATGGATCAATATGCCCGCCCGTGGTCCGGCGCGCGCGGCACGCGCATCGCCATCGTGGTCGGCGGCCTCGGCCTCAGCCAGACGGGCACGCAGCGCGCGATCAAGGAACTGCCGGGCGAGGTGACGCTCGCCTTCGCCGCCTCCGGCAACAGCCTGCCCCGCTGGATGCAGGAGGCGCGCCGCGGCGGCCACGAGATCCTGCTGCAGATGCCGCTGGAGCCCTTCGACTATCCGCAGAACGATCCCGGCCCGCTCACGCTGCGCACCGATGCCGGCGAGGCGCAGAACCTTGCCGAGCTGCACCGCGCCATGGCGAAGATCACCAATTATACCGGCATCGTGAATTTCATGGGCGGCCGCTTCCTTTCGGATGCCGGCGCGCTGGAGCCGGTGATGCGCGACGTGGCGAGCCGCGGCCTCCTCTTCCTCGACGACGGCAGCACGGCGCAGTCGCTGTCCGGCACGCTTGCCGGCGCGATCGAGGCGCCGCATGCCTTCGCCGATCTCCAGCTCGACGCCGATCTCTCGGAGGCGGCGGTGCTGAAGAAGCTCGACGAGCTGGAGCGGATCGCGCGGCGCAACGGCACGGCGATCGGCATCGCCTCGGCCTTCGACGAAAGTGTGGACGCCATCCGCAAATGGTGCGAGGAAGCGGGGACCCGCGGCATCGAGATCGTCGGCATCGCCTCGCTCGCAGCCGTTCCCGCCAGCAAATAGGACATTTCGATGGGCAAGGAAAAGGACAAGGTGGTCAGGGCCGAGGACCTGCCCTACCGCCCCTGTGTCGGCATCATGGTGCTGAACGCCGAGAACCGGGTCTGGGCCGGCCGGCGGCTGGCCGCCGGCAATTCGGAATATGACGGCTCGCCGCAGCTCTGGCAGATGCCGCAGGGCGGCATCGACAAGGGCGAGGATCCGCTGAAGGCCGCCTATCGCGAGCTCTACGAGGAGACCGGCATCAAAAGCGTGTCGCTGATCGCCGATGCCGGCCGCTGGATCGACTACGACCTGCCCGCCCATCTCATCGGCATCGGCCTCAAGGGGAAATACCGTGGCCAGACCCAGCGCTGGTTCGCCTTCCGCTTCACGGGCGCGGAGAGCGAGATCGCCATCAACCCGCCGCCCGGCGGCCACGAGGCGGAATTCGACGCCTGGGAATGGAAGGCGATGCGCGACCTGCCGGAGCTGATCGTGCCCTTCAAGCGCAAGGTCTATGAGGAGGTGGTCGCCACCTTCGCGCATCTGGCGCCGTGACGAACAAAAATCCCCGGCACGGCCGGGGATCTTCGCATTCTACGGGGTGGAAGCCTATTCGGCTTCGTTCGCCGGGGCCGCGTTGAGCTGGCCGTATTTCTCCTCGCCGATCTTGCCGAGCAGTTCGAGCTGGGTCTCGAGGAAGTCGATATGGCCTTCCTCGTCGATCAGCAGCTCCTCGAAAAGCTTCATGCTGACATAGTCGCCGGCCTGGTGACAGAGGTCGCGCGACTTCTTGTAGGCCGTGCGGGCGTCGTATTCGCCGGCGAGGTCGGCTTCCAGCACTTCCTTGACGTTCTGGCCGATGCGCATCGGCGCGACCGTCTGGAGGTTGGGATGGCCTTCGAGGAAGATGATGCGGGCGACCAGCTTGTCGGCGTGCTGCATCTCCTCGATGGATTCGGCGCGCTCCTTCTTGGCGAGAAGCGTGTAACCCCAGTCTTCGAGAAGGCGGTAGTGGAGCCAGTACTGGTTGACAGCACCCAGCTCGAGATAGAGCGCTTCGTTAAGCTGCTCGATGACTTTTTTGTCGCCTTTCAAGGTCCGCTCTCCTGTTTTCTTCATGGAATTGTTTGAGGCGGGTCATGAAATCAAATATCTCGGCGTCCGTCGAGTCGCGACCGGCGTGATACTGTTCCGTGGTGCGCACGATGATGTCGACGACGTTGGGGAAACAGCCGCAGCAGCGGCCGCGCTTCTGCATCGCGTGGTAGACTTTCGCGGGCACGATGAGCTGCCAACAGTCCTCGTCGAGGAGGCCGTTGATCACGTCCACGATTTCCTTTTCGGTGATGAAATTGCAGCTACAAACCAGCATTTCGTCTTGCCCGTCATACGCAAAGCACTGAGTTTCCGGGATTAAGCAAAAGAGGACCTTCGTTGTCAA
>JBDHSZ010000277.1:0-3495 GCA_039812945.1 Shinella sp. | reverse complement strand
CACCGCATTCGGAGAAGCCGCATTCGAACATGGCGGGCTCTTCGATCGTGATGGCGAAGCCGTAGCTGTCGGCGAGCTGAATGAAGTCCTCCGGCGTGATGACGGCGAGCCCCATCACCTTCGCCTCCAGCGAGCGAAGGCGCTCGGAGACGCTGGTCGCTCCTGGCGTGCAGTCGTCCGGGAGACCGTAGTCCGTTTCCCAGTCGGGAAGGAGCGCGTCCACTCCCTGGACGGTCGCATTGCGTGCCAGGCGCCACGCCCGCTGATAGAGCAGCGCAAACATATCGGCGAGAACGCGCGTGAAACGGCCCAGAATGGAATCGAGGCGCAGGGCCTCTCCGTCAGGCGTCCCCCATGCCGGGCCGGGCGGCCACATTGCTGCCGCGGCCTGGGCGAGATCGTCGACGGTCGGATCGGACAGGGCATCATAGGGGGCGCGCAGCCTTGCGCGATCCTCTACAGTGGAGGCCGACGTGGTAACGGTGTTAAGGCCGGGATCACGGGCCATAATCGACCATTCCCAGCGTCGGAAACTGCCCGTCCGTCAGGAGAGTATCCCCGGCCGGGCTCACCAGCCGGTGACGATCCTCGCCTGTAACGCCGGAGATCGCTTCCGATATCCATGAACGAGACACGGAAAAGGTGTCGCCCGGAAGGCCCGGCCGGCAACGGGTGAGGAACATCGCCCTGATGGCTGCCTCGATCCCTGCGCGGATCTCCGGCGTATCGTAGGACAAGCCCTCGATATCGATGTCGATCGGCCGGGCGACCGGCGCCGTCGCCACGCTGTCGTCGACGCGGATCAGCCGTTGCGCGTCGATCACGGCCTGCACCGCGGCGACGTCTCCTGCCTCCGGCATGAAATCGTCTCTCCCCTCGAAGAGAAAAAATACGGTCACCGCGCCTGGAGCCGTCGGCACCCGATAGGCCCATGCCTTCATCACGCCGGGCACGGATCGCACGATGCGCTCGTAATCCGTCAGCGTGCCGCCGCCGGGCGGATTGCGCTTGCGCTGCAGCCCGCGCTCGCGCAGGGAATCGTCATTCTCGATATCCGCACCGCCGCCGAGACCCGCCTCATCGACAATCCATTCCGTCGCGAGCGTCGGCTCAAGGCCGGGATCCGCGAAACTGAAGAGCCCGCCCGACGCCCTGTTCTGCGCTGCACCCGCCATCTCGGATACAACCGAAACCACCATCGCGCCGGAACCGTCGGCCGTCGAAGGAGCGGTCGAGACATAGGTCGAGGATCCGGAAACGAAGCGGAGGCCGGCCGAATAGGTCTGCCCGGGCATGCCGGTTCCGGTGAGCGCGCCGGAGGCGGTTGCGGCAGGCCTGCGATAGATCCCGACATCGGCGCAGTGCAGCGCCAGGAAGCGGCCCGTCGCCGTCGTCAGGAACATCTGGCGGGAAAGCGCCGCCATGCGCAATTCGAATTCGAACGCGAGCGCCGCGACGACCTTGCCGATGATCGTGACCGTATTGTTGGCGAGCGCGGAATCCGTGCCCGGAAGATAGGCGCGAAACGCCCCGCGCACGCGCAGGGAAAGTTCATCGAGCGAGCGGATGGGCCACGCCATCTATCTGCCTCCAGAGTAGTTCGAAATTCCGTTCATAGACACGAAGGCCGTCACGACCGGTCAGTGTCACGATGTAGCCGACGCGGTTCGCGGGCCGGTCGACACTGACCTCGACGGCAATCGATGCGACCGCACCCTGCTCGATCAGCGGTTCCAGCGCCTCGCGCACATAGTCCTCGACATCGACCTCGATGCCCTCGTAGATGGCGCGGCGTCGAAGCAGCCAGAGGCGCGAGCCAAGCGGCCGCTCACCGCCCATGAGATCAAAGCTGTCGCCGAGCCATCCCCTGTTCTGTTCACCGGACGGAAGCTCGCTTTCCTCGACGCGGCGGTCGGTCATCAGATGGATCAGCACCTGCGTCGCAAGGCCCTGCTCGGCACGGAAGTCTCCAGGCGCGTCCGGATGGTCCAGCCCGTTGATCAGCAGATCCCCGACGATGCCGTCCCAGCCGAGGTCCGGGGCGCGATACGGCTCTTCGGTTTCATCGATGGCTATGATCCGAACCATCATGCGCCCCCGTCGCCGTCGCCATCGACGATCGAGCCGCCGGCAACAATGCCGCCGGTCATGTCGATGCTGCCGTCAATCGTAATGTCGCCCACGAATTCGAAGAGCGGCGCCACCAGGCGCACCTTGCTCCCGACGAGGCTGATGATGTTGCCGCTCGAATCGTAGATGGCGGTTCCACCGGTCGGCAGGCCCGCCGGACGGTTCGCCGGGTTCTCCCCGCCGACGACATAGGCCATGTCCGGATTGCCCGGCATCGGTAGCAGCAGGCCCTTGCCGCCCTTGATCGGATGGGACGCGAAGCCGTGCGGCTCGATCCGGTGGATTTCCGTCCAGGCATCGGATTTCGAGCCGCGACCTGAAACGAACTGCTGCCCGCCGCGCTCCACGACGCGGCCGTCGAATTCGATCCGTCTCATTCGTCTTCGTAGTCCGCTTCGACGGCGCCGGGCGCCGCATAGCCGGACGCCGTCTTGCCGCGCGGGTTCTCCCCGCCGAGCGCGCGCGGGTCGGCAAGCGACAGCGTAGCGAATGTCTTGTCGTCGCCGCTCTGCGCGAACCGCACGCTCTTGATGATCATGAGCCCCTCTATCCCAAGCCAGTCGTCCTCGACGGGGATCAGCCAGTTCGGCTGCCAGATCCTGCCCGCCTCGTCCCGCCATCCGGTCACCGGGATGGTTGCCGTGATGCCGTTGCCGGCGGCCCGCTTCGCTTGCCAGACCGCGCGCTTGCGCATGCGGTCGATCGTAGCCTCGCCCTCGTGCGGCAGGATAAGGACGCGATTGCGGGAAACGCCGGTATCCCGGACCTTCGTTTCCGGCCGCAGGTGCTGTTTTTCCGTCCCGTCCGTCTGCTGGCCACGCACCTTGACCTCGGAAAACCGGCCCTTCTCGGTGAAGCTCGCACTCGCGCCGGGTAGGATATTGGCGCCGCGCCTCAGCGTTCCCGCGTGGATGCCGCCCGGCTGCGTCGAAAGCTTCAGCCTCCCCTTTTCCGTGTCGTGGATGAGCACGCCCCGGCCGCGTGCACGGCGCGCTACGGAGGAAAAGAGGTTTTCCCCTTCGATCAGTTTGTGCCTGCGCTCGACCGGAAAGGTGGTTCCGTCGCTCTCGATCCCGACGCCGGCCGTGTCAAGCTCCCGCGCGATCGCCAGCAGGTCCTTGTTGAGGATCTCGCCGGTCGGGTGATCCGCCGATGCCTCCACCAGGTCCACCGTGCGCGACACGAAGCTGACGGACAGGGTGCGATCCACCTCGCCGTAGCTGGTGTTGACGTCGCGGACATATCCGGTGAGCAGGGTGTCCTTCCCCGCCGCGATCTTGGTCGAGAGGCCAGGCATGACCGGCACACCCGAGCCCGTGATCACAAAATCGCCGGACGCGGTGCGAACGGCCTCCTCAGCCGAAA
>JBDHSZ010000276.1:0-3621 GCA_039812945.1 Shinella sp. | reverse complement strand
TTCAGCCCTTCAGCGAGCGTTTCGATAACCTGCATGTTCAAACCTTCATTTCGAGTTGGCGGTGCTCAAACCGGCCTGCCGGTTATGGCGAACACCCCGCCGGTCCATTGTCCGGCAGTGGCTTTACTGAATTCGATGGCCTTTTGGCAAGCAAAATGGCGCGCTGAAATGCTCCACGCCCGCGCAAACCTGTCGATTCCGCGTTTTGTGGCTCTGGTGCGGGTAGAGAGACTCGAACTCCCACGCTTTTGGCGCTTGGACCTAAACCAAGTGCGTCTACCAATTTCACCATACCCGCGCCTCAGAAACCGCTTTGCCACGGCGGCTTCAAGCCGCTGCTCATGGCGTCTTCCGAGCGCGGCGTCTCTATATCATCCGTTTCCGGCGGATCAAAGGAAAAATGCTGGCTTTCCGCTGCTCTCCCGCCTCAATAGAGCGGCTCGTCGTAGATGGGCTCGCCCCTGAGGATCAGCCGGGCGATCTGCGGCGTGCCGTCCCTGGCGACGCGGGCCTCGACCTCCAGCTCCTCCTGGTTGCGGGCGTCCTCCAGCACCCTGCCCTCGCCTTCCGGCACATAATAGCGCTCGATGCCGTATTGGACGAAGAGCGTCTCGGGAACGCCGCCGTCCCAAGCGGCATAGTAATCGAAGGGCAGCGTGCGCAGCACCACGCTGCCTTCCTGCGCCGGCAGTTCGCCGAAGCCGGCCTCGGTCGCGGTCCACAGGCCGTCCGCGCCCGGCCTGAGGCGCACGGAGAGGCTCGTCCGCGTGCCGCTCTTCGGCCCCGCGCCGGTGACGATGGATTTCGCGATCGTCGAGATCGGGTAGGACAGGATCACGTAGTCGCCGCGCAGCAGGTCGCGCGGATCGACGGGCAGCGTCTTCAGCCTGATATCCGCGCCGCTGCGCAGGATGGAGGCGCGGCTTTCGACCATATAGCCGATGACGGCCGTCTGCAGCGCGGCGGCGATGATGGCGGCGACGAGTGGCGGGAGGCGGAAATACTTCATGGCTCAGGCCTCCGCCTTCGTTGCGTTCCTGGCAAGACGCCGCTCCAGTGCGATCACCGCCCAGGCGATCAGCGCCACCACCAGGCCCGAGACGAGGAAGAAGCCGGAGGTGCCGATGATCGAGCCGATGGTCTCCGAGGCGAGATAGAGCGTCTCGGCGGCGAAGGCGGCATAGCCGAGATAGCGCACCGCGCCGTTCTGCTTGCCGGAAAGCGCGATGCCGGCGATCGCCGCGCCCAGCGTGACGATGCCGACGGCCATCCGGTCCGCCACGCCGCCGAATTCGGAATGCAGCGCGAGGAGGCCGAGGAGCAGCACGAGATAGGAATAGAAGGCGGGCGCGGCCCCGGCGCTGCGGGCCAGCGCATGGAGAGGCGATTGCGGCACGGCGGCGAGGAGATAGGCGAGCGCGCCGAAGGCGGCGATGGCGATCGCCGTGCCGGGCGTCTCGTTCTCGCCGTAGATATGGGCAAGCCAGGCGACGAGCAGCAGATAGGCAAGGTGTCGGGCGCGGCCGGCCCCGGTATAGCGCACCAGCAGGATGACGATCACGGCCATCAGCGGCATCAGCCAGAGCAGCACCGTATCGTTGATGCTGTAGGATTGGCTCCAGTCCGCCCCCGCGACGACGAAGGCGAGGAAGCCGGCGATCGCCGTGACCGCGCCGGAGCGGAAGAGCGCCGCGGCCGCCGCCGCGCCGGCGAACCAGACCAGCGCCGCCTGGAAGGCATCGCCGGAAAGGTGGTACATCTGCCCGACCAGCGCGATCGCGCCGCCGAAGGCCAGCGTGCCGAGCACGAGGAAGGCCGCGGCCAGCCGCTCCGCCCCGCGCATGATGAGGGCGCCGCCGGCAAGATAGGCGCCCCAGATCAGCCCGAGGATGCCGACGAGCCTGGCAAGGCGGGGAATGACATCCCAATTGGCCGCGACGAGCAGAAGCACGGCGGCGGCGACGAGAAGCGCGGCGATGATCATCAGCACGCGGCCGAGGCTGAAGGCGCTTTCGCGCGAATCGTATTCCTCGAGCAGGCGCGCTGCCGTCCGGGCGTCGATGAGGCCCTGCGTCGTCCAGAGCGTGAGATCGCGTTCGAGCCTGCCCCTGTACATCTATTCCCGCTCCACATTTCCTTCGGCCGATCCCGGCCCCGTCAACGGAACGATATAGGGCCGCGAGAAATTCGCAATCGGGGCGGAAATCCGCAAAAGCACGGCAACGCCCAAGAGGCTTAACGAGAAATAAAGAAATCCATGGCATATCTGGTGATAACGAAGCCGTACGGCTTCCCGGACATGGTCATGCAGGAAGCGCATAGCATCCATGTCTATATTGCACTGCACAATATTTGTGAGCAGGCTATAGTGCAGACATCGGATCAGAGATGATCCAGCCCGGAAATCGAGGCGCCACGGGGCGACCGAGGAACGGGGGGCGAAATGGTCGAACGCCCGGTACGACATCAGACCCGACGCCCCGGCAACGGGGATCGACAGGAATTCGGAGCGACGCACTCCTCCTCCCAGCGTCTCTCCGATACGATTGGCAACACTCCTCCTCCCAGTTGCCAATCCTCAATATGACGCCCGCTGGACCTCCTCCCCCAGCGGGCGTTATTGATTCTACTTCCCGCCACAACGCCTTGATCCAGCGCGATCTTTCCCGCCGCACCGGATTGTGCGCGACGCATGCGGCCAGCGCATGGGTGCCATTCCGTTCCGGCGCTACCGCGCTTCGGCGGCGGGCGCTATACAGCATCCATCGATCGGGCGACGCACTCCTCCTCCCAGCGTCCCCCGACTGGATTGGCGGCCCCTCCTCCTCCCAAGCTGCCGATCGACATCAGCGACGCCCGCCGGATCTCCTCCCCCGGCGGGCGTCGTTTTTTTGCGCTGCAACCGCACATCGTCGCAAAGGAGCCTCCGGCCTTTGTGGCACAAGCCGGATTTTAGCCCGAATCCTGCCTGATTTTCCACTTGACATGCACGAAACGCATGGGTGCCGTGCTATTCCAGCGCTGTTCTTTTCGGCGGTGCAGCGTATATTCCGGTTCATCAGATCAGGGCGGCGCCAAGGACGAGCGGCCGCTCAGCACGTAGCCCGAGAAAGGGGTAAAGACATGAACCTGGCACGCTCTTTCAACAACTGGCGCAAGTACCGTCAGACCGTAAACGAACTCGGCCGCATGACGGACCGCGAACTGCGCGACCTCGGCATCGGCCGCAGCGATATCCCGTATATCGCCCGCAAGGCTGCCATCTAAGCCGGCAGGTCCTCACGGACACACGAATTTCGAACACCCTTCGGCTCCCGCCGGAGGGTGTTTTTCTTTGCGCGTCATTTTGCGGCGCACAATGTCGCAAATCCTCATCTGCGACAAAACGCACCTTCCGGGTCCTCCAGTTCCGGCAGTTTCCAGCCTTCCTAAGGCGCTGAATCTGCTTCCTATTTCGAAGACGAAAGCGTTTCCGCCTTTTTCATGGCCGTCTTATTGCACAAATGCATAGCAGGTGCATCTTCTTTGCACTGCACATTGACACGGACCTCGCGTATACAGGCGCCATGAACCGGTGAGGCGGACCTCCCGGCGAGACACTTCGAGGAAGACGACCATGAA
>JBDHSZ010000275.1:0-3653 GCA_039812945.1 Shinella sp. | reverse complement strand
ACCATGTCCGGGCAGGTCGAGCGCCAGTATGGCGTTGGGAAAATCCAGCGCGGCGACGAAAGCGCGCCAGGTCGAAAGGTCCCCGCCGAAGCCGTGGATGAACAGCACCGGCGCCCGGCTTCCCTCGCGCAGGGTACGGATCGCGCCCGCGCCGGCTGCCGACGAGCGCTCCTTGCCCGGCTTTGCAGCGCCCTGCCTGATGCGCGCCTCGACGTCGCGCAGGACGACCGCGCCGCGCGGACCGGTGCCTGCGATGTCGGCAAGGACGATGGCGTTCGCTTGCGCCATGCGGCGGGCGAGCGGGGAGGAACGAAGCCCTCCGGACGGCACCGCCCCCGAAGGTCCGGGAGAGGCTCCGTCGGCGGCACGAGCGCCGCCGTTGCCCGGACCGAGCTTTTCCGCCTGCTTTTCGGCCCTGGCGTCCGTCCGTGGCGCGTCGGCCGCCGCCTCTCCGGGTTCGCCCAGCACCATCAGCGGTTCGAGGACCGTTGCAGTGTCGCCCGCCTTGTAGGGAAGATCGATGACGACGCCGGCGCTGAAGGCCTCGACCTCGAAGGTCGCCTTCTCCGATTCGACCTCCGCCACGATGTCGCCGCGCTTCACCGGGTCGCCAAGCTTCACGAAAAGCGCCACGACCTTGGCTTCGGTGAGGTCCTGGCCGACTTGAGGAACAAGAATGACTTCTGACATGGCTCAATCCCGATCGGTCAGGCGACGCGCCGCTGCAAGGGCTCCATGGCGCGGGCCACGAAATCCACCATCTTGCGCGTCGCCGCCGCGAACTCGGCTCCGGTGGCGACGAAAGCGGCAAAGCGGCTGAACTCTTCCGGCTGCATGCCATCGAAATCGTAGGCCTGCCGGAAATAGGGGATGCGGCGAAGCTTCTCGATCGTGGCGGCCGGCGCATCCTCGTCGATCGCCCCGGCGTCGAAAGGCGCCATGCGGTCCTCGGCGGCCATGAGCTGGCCGATATAGCCGGGCGGGCATGTATAGACGAAGTCGCCGCCGGCGATCTTCTCGATATGCCAGCTGGAGGCGTGGCCGGCGGCCGGATCGTCGCTTACCCGCATCGAGCATTGCAGCATCTTGCTGGGATGGCCCGTTTCCTTGCCGTGACGGTAGGCGCGCTTGAGCACCGCCAGTTCGCCTTCGAGGATTTCCTGCGGCGAAAGGGCGATGCCGCGCGCTTCGGCCTGTGCCTTGAGGTCGCCGACATTGCCGAGCCTCGCCGACATATGGGTGATGACTGAGCGCCAGCGGGAATAATCGACCCCGGCCGCCCGCCCGCGCACGAGGCCGCGCGAGACGGCGTCCATGCAGGCGACATATTGCGGCACGGTGAACGAGGTGGTGTTGTTGGTGGAAATGCCGCGCGCCGTCAGTTCCTCGATGACCGCGTAACCTTCCTTCGACCCGGGTATCTTTACCATCACGTTCGGATGCTGTGCGGCGATTTGAAGGCCCTGCGCCAGCATGAGGTCGTAGTCGGTCATGATGCGCGGATCGACCTGGCCGGAAAGGAAGCCGTGGCGGCCGCCGCTACGCTCCCACACCGGGCGAATCATCTCAGCGCCCCGGCGCACTACGTCGAGATAAAGGCGCCAGTAGATGTCCTCCACGCCGGCATCCGGAGATTGGCCGACGAGGCGGGCGATTTCCTGCATCCAGAATTCCGGCGCGTTCTCTATCGCCTGGAGCGAAAGGGGCGGGTTGGTGGTAACGCCCGCAAACCCCATGACCCCCTCGCGGCTTGCCGTTTCGGCGTCGAACAGGCGCGTCAGCTGCGCTTCCCAGACCTTGCGCTTGGCCGCCGGCGCGCCGGCCAGCATCGCCTTTTTCCAGCTTGCATAGACCAGCGGCGAGGAATCCCACCAGATCTCGCAATCGGGGTTGGTCGCGGCCAGCCGTTCGAGGACGTGCAAACTATCTGCGGCCACCCGGTCCATCACTGCGCGGCCTCGGCAAACCCGCCGGCGTCGAGATGAAGCGCGCGCCTCGCGGCGGCGACGACGTCGTCCTTGCCGGGAACGCTGGCCTTTTCGAGCGTCAGGTTGAAAGGCACGGGGATGTTGAGGCCGGCGACGATCTCCACCGGCGCGTCAAGCTCATAGAACACTTCTTCCTGGATGATCGAGGCGATATCGGAAGCGACGCCGCCGCGCCGCGCCGCCTCCTGAACGATGACGGCCCGCTTGGTCTTGGCGACGGAGGAAAGGATCGCCTGCCTGTCGAGCGGCACCAGCGTACGTGGGTCGAGCACCTCGGCCTCGATGCCCTGCTTCGCCAGTTCCTCCGCGGCCTCGAGCGTGCGCGGGATCATGTTCGACCAGGCGATAAGGGTGACGTCGGAGCCGGCGCGCTTGATGTCGGCCTTGCCGAACTCGACGATATGCTCGCCGTCGGGAACAAGCCCCTTGGTCATGTAGAGGTGCTTGTGCTCGAGGAAGATGACAGGGTCCGGCTGGCGCAGCGCGTATTTCAGCAGGCCCTTGGCGTCGGCCGGCGTCGACGGCATCACCACGCGCAGGCCCGGAACGGAATAAAAGAGCGCCTCCAAGCTCTGCGAGTGCTGGGCCGCGACGCCGCCCCCGGTGCCGCCCTGGGTGCGCAACACGAAGGGAACGCGGCCGTCGCCGCCTGTCATGAGACGGAACTTGGCTGCCTGGTTGACGATCATGTCCATGCCGAGCATGGCGAAGTCGACATAGAGGATTTCGACGATCGGCCGCGCCCCGGCGATCGCGGCACCGACACCGACGCCGATCATGCTCGCCTCGGCGATCGGCGTGTCGCGCACACGTTTCGAGCCATATTTTGCAAGCAGCCCTTCCGTCACCTTGTAGGAGCCGCCGCGCTCGGCAATGCCTTCGCCGATGATGAAAACCTCGGGGTTGCGCGCCATCTCCTCATCGATGGCCTCTCGCAACCCATCGCGATACATGATTTCCCGCATGGCGATCGCCGACTCCCTTTGAAATTCTTTTCTTGTTTTCCGGCGAGATCAGTACGTTTCCGCGAAGGCGCGGAATTCCTCCACGCCGACCTCGCCGCTGTTCCTGGAAAATTCGACCGCCGCGACGAACTCGTCGTCGACTTCTTTCTGGATCGCCGAAATCTCGTCGTCCGAGGCACCGCCCAGTTCGATGAAATAGTTCCGGGCGCGGTCGACCGGGTCGCGTTCCTTGTAGTAGGCGAGGCGATCCTCGGGCATGTACTTGCCGGGGTCGTTGACGTGGTGGCCCATATGGCGGAAGGTCCGCGCCTCGATGAGGATCGGGCCCTGGCCGGCGCGGCACTTCTTGGCCGCCTCCACGGTCAGGTTGTAGACGGCAAGCGGATCGTTGCCGTCGACCAGGTGGCTTTCCACCCCGATCGCGGTTCCCCGCTTGAAAAGGTCGGTTTCGCGCGTCGCCTCGCCGATCGGCGTCGACACGGCATACTGGTTGTTCTCGATCACCAGGATGAAATTCAGGTTCCAGATCGCGGCGAGGTTGAGCGCTTCGAGGAAGGTGCCGTTGTTGGTGGCGCCGTCGGTCGTGAACGTCAGGGTGACGGCATCGCTGCCGCGCACCTGCGAGGCGAGCGCGGCCCCCACCCCGAGCGGCGTGCCCGCGCCGACGATGCCGTTCGCGCCGAGGTTGCCCGACGAGATG
>JBDHSZ010000274.1:0-3655 GCA_039812945.1 Shinella sp. | reverse complement strand
AGCTCCAGCACCATCTTGAGGAGCGGACTGACCTTCTCCTCCGCCTTGGCCGGTGTGTCCAGCGTTGCCTTGCTCATGCTCCAACTCCTGCGATCGCTTCCGCGAAATCCCTGGCCTCGAAGGGTTCGAGATCGTCGATCCCTTCGCCGACACCGATGAAATAGACCGGCAGCTTGTGCTTGGCGGCGATGCCCACAAGGATGCCGCCACGGGCCGTACCGTCCAATTTTGTCATGATCAGGCCCGTGACGCCCGCGACGTTGCGGAAAATCTCGACCTGGTTCATGGCGTTCTGGCCGGTCGTGGCGTCGAGCGTCTGGAGAACGGTGTGCGGGGCGTCGGGATCGAGCTTGCCGAGCACGCGCACGATCTTCTCCAGCTCGGCCATCAGCTCCGCCTTGTTCTGCAGGCGGCCGGCGGTGTCGACGATCAGGACGTCGCTCTTCTTCAGCTTCGCCTGTTCATAGGCCTCGTAGGCAAGGCCCGCCGCGTCCGCGCCGAGCTTGGAGGAGACGATGTCGGAGCCGGTGCGGTCCGCCCAGATCTTCAATTGCTCGATCGCCGCCGCGCGAAAAGTGTCGCCCGCCGCCAGCATCACCTTGAGGCCGGCGCCCGAGAGCTTGGCGGCGAGCTTGCCGATGGTCGTCGTCTTGCCGGTGCCGTTGACGCCGACGACGAGGATGACATGCGGCTTGTGGCTGAGGTCGAGCTCCAGCGGCTTGGCGACCGGCGCGAGCACCTTGGTGATCTCGGCCGACATGATGCGCGAGACGTCCGCGCCGGTCACGTCCTTGCCGTAGCGCTCGGAGGCGAGCGTGTCGGTGATGCGCAGCGCCGTCTCCACGCCGAGATCGGCCTGGATCAGCAGGTCCTCGAGGTCCTGCAGCGTGTCGTCGTCGAGCTTGCGCTTGGTGAAGAGGCTGGCGATCTGGCCGGTGAGCTGCGAGGAGGTGCGCGAAAGCCCCTCGCGCAGGCGCTGGAACCAGGTGCGCTTCGGCTGGGCCGCCGGCGCGGCTTCCTCCGCCGGGCTTCGCTCGGCCGTCGAGAACCCCTTCGGCAGGAGGGGGGCTCGCGCCGGGATCTCGTCATGGACCGGCTCTTCGAGGGCGGTCTCCTCGATCTCGGCAGGCGCAGCCTCCTCCTCGACCGGAGCGATCTCCTCTTCGGCCTCGACGGTCTCTTCCACCGATACGGCAGGCTCTTCCTCCACGACGGGTTCCGGCTCGGGCCCGGCTTCCTCGACGGCGGTTTCCGCTTCGGCCGGCGCGTGCGGCAGCGGGTAGATCTCCGGCTCGATATCCTCGGGAATGTGATAGTCGGCTTCCGGATTGACGGCCTCCGCCTCGTCGAGCAGCGCGTCGCGCTCCTCCTCGACGATCTCCTGCCCGGCGACGGGGGCGCCCGCCTCCGGCTTCGGCTCGGTGGCGGGGTCTTTTCCGAAAGTGAAGATCTTCTTGATGAAGCCGAGGGCCATGGAAGCTATCCGCTGGTTGCGAAGGGGGCGGCGCCGGCCGCATCGAGGGGCCGCATCGTCAGGTGCCTGCCATTGTGTCCGGTGATCGTCACCGGCACAAGGTCGCGCGGCTTCAGCCCCGCGGCATCGACGAGCGTGAAGTTCTCCGTATGGGCAAGGCCGTTGTTCTCCACGAGGATCGTCTCCCGCCTCCCGATCATCGAAACGAGATGGGCCTCGTGCAGCCGTTTTCCAGTCTCGCGCAGGCGGCTGGCGCGCTCCTTGACCAGCGCGCGGTCGAGCTGCGGCATGCGCGCGGCCGGCGTGCCGGGGCGCGGGCTGTAGGGAAAGACATGGAGATGGGCGATGCCGCAGTCCTCCGCCAGCCGCGCCGCATTGGCGAACATCGCCTCCGTCTCCGTCGGAAACCCGGCGATCATGTCCGCGCCGAAGCTGGCGTCGGGCCGGGCGGCGCGCACGCGCGCGCAGAAATCGCGGGCGTCCGCGCTCGAATGGCGGCGCTTCATGCGCTTGAGGATCAGGTCGTCGCCATGCTGCAGCGAAAGATGCAGATGCGGCATGAAGCGCGGCTCGTCGGCGATCAGGTCCCAGAGATGGAAGTCCGCCTCGATGCTGTCGATGGAGGAGAGCCGGAGGCGGCGGATTTCCGGCACCTGCTTCAAAAGCGTCTTGGCGAGCAGGCCGAGGCTCGGCTTGCCGGGCAGGTCCGCGCCGTAGCTCGTCGCGTCGACGCCGGTCAGCACGATCTCGGAGTAGCCGCTCTCGACCAGTTTTCGCGCCTGGTCGACCACCGCGCCCATCGGCACCGAGCGGGAATTGCCGCGGCCATAGGGGATGATGCAGAAGGTGCAGCGATGGTCGCAGCCGTTCTGCACCTGCACGAAGGCGCGCACATGGCCGTCGATCAGCCTCACCATCTGCGGCGCGGTCTCGCGCACGCTCATGATGTCGTTGACGCGCAGCTTCTCTTGCCCCGAGACGCCGAAATCCGGCAGCGCCCGATAGGAGGCGCTGTTCAGCTTCTCCTCGTTGCCGAGCACGGCGTCCACTTCGGGCATGTCGGCGAAGGTGGCGCTTTCCGTCTGCGCGGCGCAGCCGGTGACGACGATGCGGGCATGCGGATTGTCGCGCCTAGCGCGGCGGATCGCCTGGCGCGCCTGGCGCACGGCCTCGCCGGTGACGGCGCAGGTGTTCACCAGCACGGCATTGTTCAGCCCCGCCTTCTCGGCCTCGGCGCGCATCACTTCCGATTCGTAGGTGTTGAGCCGACAGCCGAAGGTTATGACCGTGACGCCGCTCAAAGGGCGGCCGCCCCGGTCTCGTCGCGGCGATAGGCGCCGGTCGCGGGGTCGAGCACGCCCGACCACTCCCATTCGGCCGGCCCGGTCATGACGACGTGATCGTCGGCGCGCCACTCGATGGTCAGCGTGCCGCGGTTCGGGCTGCTGGCGACGGTGATCGCGACCTTGCGGCCCGTGCGGCCGGTGCGCGCGCCGGAGACGCCGGCCGCGCAGGCGGCCGAGCCGCAGGCGAGCGTCAGGCCCGCGCCGCGCTCCCAGGTCCGCGTCGTCATGGAGGACGGGGAGGTGACTTGCGCCAGCGTGATATTGGCCTTCTCCGGGAACATCGGGTGGTTTTCCAGGAGCGGGCCGAAACGGTCGAGATCGAACTCCATCGGGTCGCGGTCGACCCAGAACACCGCATGCGGATTGCCCATCGACATCGCCGAAGGCGAATGCAGCACCGGCGCGTCGATGGGCCCGATCTGCAGTTCGATGCGGCTCGTGTCGAAGAACTCTTCGGCGAGCGGAATGCGGTCCCATGCGAAGACCGGTCGGCCCATGTCGACGGAGATCGTGCCGTCCGCATGCTCGGTGGCGTTGAGGATGCCGGCGACCGTCTGGAAGGTGAAGGCCTTGCGGCCCGTCTCGGCGGCGAGCGCCTGGACGACGCAGCGCGTGCCGTTGCCGCAGGCCTGCGCCCGCGTGCCGTCGCAATTGAGGATGTCGATGAAGGCGTCCGTGCCGTCGGTGCGCGGGTCGTGGATCGCCATGATCTGGTCGAAGCGGGTGGCGGGATCGGCGTTCAGCGCGACGGCCGCTTGCGGCGTCACGGCATCGGCGCGGCCGCGCATGTCCACGACGAGGATCATGTTTCCCAGTCCGTTCATACGGGCGAATT
>JBDHSZ010000273.1:0-3657 GCA_039812945.1 Shinella sp. | reverse complement strand
TCCAGCCGCGCCAGCCTGCCCTTGAGGATCGTGAAGCGTGCGCCGGAAAGCCGCGCCGCGCGCTCGAAATCCATCAGGCCGAGCCCTTCGCCGATCTCGAAATGCTCCCTTGCGGCATTCGACAGCTTCGGCTCGCCGAAGCGCCGCACCTCGACATTGTCGTGCTCGTCGCGGCCGTCGGGCACGTCGGGAAGCGGGATGTTGGGCAGGCTCGCCAGCGCCTCGCGCAGCTCCGCGTCGAGCCGCCGCTCCTCCTCCTCGCCCGACTGGATGAAGCCCTTGATCTCGGCGACCTCGGCCTTCAGCGCCTCGGCGCGCGCGGCGTCGCCGCCGCGCATGGCGTTGCCGATCTCGCGCGAGGCGGCGTTGCGGCGCTCCTGCTTCTCCTGCAAGAGCACCAGATGGGCGCGCCGCGCCTCGTCGGCGGCCACGAGGTCGTCGACGAGCCGCCTTGCGGCAGCGGCGTCGGCACCGCGGCGGCTGAGCGCAGTCGCCATCGCTTCCCGGTTTTCGCGAATCCATTTGATGTCGTGCATGGCAGGTTCCGGATGCGGAAGGATCGGGTCGACGCGCCGTGGCGGGAAGAAGTGCAGGCTAGACGTCGGCGCCCTTGGCGAGCTTGTCCTCCAGATCGGCCGGCACGGTCGATTCGGAGCTGCCTTCGGCGGCGTTTTCCGACCTCTGTTCCTCGCGCTTCTTCTCCACCCACCGGGCGGTCAGGATGGAAATCTCGTAGAGAACGAGCGTCGGCAGCGCAAGGCCGATCTGGCTCAGCGGGTCGGGGGGCGTCAGGATCGCCGCCACCACGAAGGCGATGACGATCGCATATTTGCGTTTGCTGCGCAGCGCCTCGGAGGTGAGCAGGCCGACGCGCGCCAGAAGCGTGGTGACGACGGGAAGCTGGAACACCAGGCCGAAGGAGAAGATCAGCGTCATGATGAGGCTGAGATATTCCGACACCTTCGGCAGCAGCGAGATCTGCACCTCCCCGTCGGTGCCGGTCTGCTGCATCGACAGGAAGAACCACATCACCATCGGCGTGAAGAAGAAGTAGACGAGGCACGCGCCCATCAGGAACAGGATCGGCGAGGCGATCAGGAAGGGCAGGAAGGCGTGGCGCTCGTTCTTGTAGAGCCCGGGCGCGACGAACTTGTAGATTTGCGCGGCGATGAGCGGGAAGGCGATCACGCCGCCGCCGAACATGGCGATCTTGATCTGCGTGAAGAAGAATTCCTGCGGCGCCGTGTAGATCAGCTCGACATTGGCCGGGTCGAGCCCGGCCCACGTCACCGCCCATTTGAACGGCACGACGAGCAGGTTGAACAATTGCCGGGCGACGAAGAAGCAGCCGAGGAAGGCGATGAAGAAGCCGGCGATGCACCAGATCAGCCGCCGCCTCAGCTCGATCAGGTGATCGAGCAGCGGCGCGGAGGATTTTTCGATCTCGTCGTCTTCGGCGCTCACCGGGCCGGCTCCGTGGCTTTCTTGCGCGCCGGCTTGCCTGCGGGAGGTGCCTTCGCCGCCGCCTTCACGGCCTTTGCCGGGGCTTTCGCCGCGGGCGCCTTCTTCGCAGGCGCCGTCTTTTCAGCCTTCGCCGCCGCCTTCCTCGCGCCGGACGCCTTCGCCGCCGGCGTGGAAGCCGCAACGGCTTGAGCGGCCGGCGGTGCGGCCTTCTCCGCCGCGGCGCTTCCCGCGCCGGTATCCGTCACGGCAGGGGCGGCCTCGGCCTTGGGCGGCGTCGGCTTCAGCGTGCTTTCCAGCCCCGCACGCACCTCCTCGCCGACCTTCTCCAGCGGCGAAAGATGCTTGCGGATTTCGTTCATCGGGTTGAGGTTGCGCGCCGAGTTCAGCGTGTCCTTCACCTCGTCGAGGTCGGCTTCCTTCAGCGCCTCGTCGAACTGCCGCCTGAAATCGCCGGCCATGGCGCGCAGCTTCGACGTCGTGCGGCCGAACTGGCGCAGCATGCGCGGCAAATCCTTCGGGCCGACGACCACGATCAGCACGACCGCGATCACCAGCATCTCGCTCCAGCCGACATCGAACATGAGGAACGCTCCCTGCGGCGGCCCGGTCAGGAATGGGACCGGGCGTGGCCGAAGCCGATCAGGACTTCGTGGCCTTTTCCTTCGCCGCCGGGTTCACGGTCTCGTCGGCCCGGTGCTCCACGGTCTTGGACGCTTCCGCCGCTTCTTCCTCGGACATGCCCTTCTTGAAGTTCTTGATGCCCTTGGCCACGTCGCCCATCAGGTCCGGAATCTTGCCGCGGCCGAACAGGAGGAGAAGCACGACCAGAACGATCAGCCAGTGCCAGATTGAAAAGGAGCCCATGTCTTGTCTCTCTCGAAGGTTTCCCTCGGGGTTGATCTAAGCGCTTTCGTCCGATCTTTCAAACGCGGAGTGAGCCGTCCGGCAACGGGCGGCCCGCGCTCATGCCATGCCTGCAACGGCTTTGTCTACCGCCCCGCCCCGCCATTTTCCGGCAACGCCCGGGGCAACCCCCATTCTTCCCGCCGAATGCGGCTAAATTGCAGGGCCGGAGGCAAGGCCGCAAGCCTTGGCTCCCTTCCTCGCCCCCACAAGGGGGAGAGGTGGCGCGCGTAGCGCGACGGAGAGGGGGTTGACGTTCCCGCCATCACGCGTTCGCAAACGGTCTCTCAGTCCTCGACGCGCGGCGTAAGCAGCCCCAGTTCCTCGAGGTCGATATCGGTCAGCGGATCCTCTTCCTCGCCCAGAAGGTCGGGGTCGGCGGGCGGCAGCGGCACGGAGAAGTTCGTCGGCATGCGCGGCGAAAGCAGCCCCGCCCCCTTCAGCTCCTCCATGCCCGGCAGGTCGCGCACCTCCTCCAGCCCGAAATGGTCGAGGAAGGCTTCCGTCGTGCCGTAGGTCACCGGCCGCCCCGGCGTGCGGCGGCGGCCGCGCATGCGCACCCAGTTGGTCTCGAGCAGAAGGTCGAGCGTCCCCTTCGACGTCTCGACGCCGCGGATTTCCTCGATCTCGGCGCGCGTCACCGGTTGGTGGTAGGCGATGATCGCCAGCACCTCGAGCGCGGCCCGCGACAGCTTCTTCTGCTGCACCGCGTCGCGGCTCATCAGGAAGGCGAGGTCGCCGGCGGTGCGGAAAGCCCAGGAATCGCCGACGCGCACGAGGTTCACCCCCCGCTTCTCATAGAGCGACTGCAATTCCAGCATCGCCGCGGCGATGTCGATGCCCTCGGGCAGCCGCGCCGCAAGCGCCTTCTCCGACACCGGCTCGGCGGAGGCGAACACGATGGCCTCCGCCATGCGCACGGCTTCGGCAAGGTGCAGCCGCTCCGCCGGGTTGCGCATCGCCTGCTCGCCGTCCGAAAACGCGACGACCACTGCATGTCCGCTTTCAGCCACCGGCCACCTCCGTCACTGTCTTGTCCTGCCGCTTCGCCCGCATGTAGAGCGCCGCAAAGGCCCCTTCCTGCCGCACTTCCAGCCGGCCCTCGCGCACCAGTTCAAGGCTCGCGGCGAAGGAGCTGGCGATCGCCGTCGCCCGTTCCTCCGGCAGCGACAGGAACTCGATCAGGAAGCGGTCGAGCGCGGTCCAATCCGCGGCGCTGCCGATCAGGCGCATCAGCACGCCGCGCGCCTCCTTCAGCGACCACACGCCGCGCTTGGCGATCTTCACGTT
>JBDHSZ010000272.1:0-3663 GCA_039812945.1 Shinella sp. | reverse complement strand
AGATGGTGAGATGGCCGACGGTCTTTGCGACTTCCTGGATCGTCTGGATGCCGGTCGCGCCGGTACCGATGACTGCGACGCGCTTGCCTTCGAACGAGACGGGTTCATGCGGCCACTGTGCGGTATGGAACGAGGGGCCTTTGAAATCCCCGATGCCTTCGACACGCGGCATGGTGGGCACTGAAAGAGCACCGATGGCCGTGACCAGAAGGCGCGCCGTGTGCTTGCTGCCGTCTTCGAGCGTGATCTCCCAGCCCGGAAGCTGGTCCTTGTAATGCGCGGCTTTCACGCGGGCCTTGAACTGGATATTGCGGCGCACGTCGAACTTGTCGGCGACGTACCGGAGATAGCGCAACGTCTCCGGCTGCGGGGAGAAGTGCTCGGTCCAGTCCCACTCCTGCAGCAATTCCTTGGAGAAGGAATAGCCGTAGGACCAGCTCTCGGAATCGAAGCGGGCGCCCGGATAGCGGTTCCAATACCAAGTACCGCCGACATCCGTGCCCGCCTCGAAAACCCGTACGTTGAGGCCCAGCTCGTCGCGCAACTTGATGAGCTGGTACATTCCGGAGATGCCGGCACCGATAACGATCGCATCATAGTCGAGCCCTGCGACACGATCGGCGCGGGCATCGGTCATCTCAACGGCAGTCACTTCGGATCTCCCAGATCAGTTCGGTCTATCAGGGTTTTTCGACGCCGACGGCAATGCGGAAACGATGCGCAATCGCCGCGCCATCCTTCACCGGCAGCGCCCATGGGTCCTCGGTGATCGCGATCTTGGCCACCGCGAACGTCGGGCCTGGCGTTTTGAACATCAGCTCGGCGAGCGCGCCGACTTGCGACTCCTCGGTCACGAGCAGCGTCTTCTGGATGCCGAAGCCCTCGGCGACCTTGCACATGTCCGTGCGCGCGCCCGTGAGACCGTGCTGGCGGCCCGTCTCCCCAAAGTGCTCGTTGTCGAGGACAAGAATGCCGAGGTTCTGCGGCGCCTGATCGGCAACGACGCCGAGCGAGCCGATGCCCATCATCATCTCGCCGTCGCCCGTAATGGCGAGCACGCGGCGGTCCGGCTGGGCGAGCGCGATACCGAGCGCAGTCGAAACGGCGAGGCCCATGCCACCCCACGAGTAGAGGTACTCGGGCTGATCGCCGGCGGCGGAGATGTCCCATGTCGGGCTGCCGAGGCCCGGCACGACAAGCGCATTGCCGCGGTGCTTGAGCAGCTCGGCGACGAACGGGCGCCGCTTGATCTTGTTCGGCGCAGGGCTTGCGGGTTTGGTGGTCGAGGTCATGTCGCTGGCCCTTATTTCTGTCCGAAACCTTTGGCGCCGATCACGCGCTGGCTCACCAGCACGGCGGCCGAGAGGCGCCCATGAAACGTGATGTCCGCCGCCGCGGCGAATGTCTCTCCGATCTCGTCTGCGTGCTCGACGGGGAAGCAGCGCACGCCGACGGCCTCCAAAACCGTGCGGGTCGCCTGGCCCATGGGCACCTGCCAGGGATTGAACTCGCCCCACTGGCCGCGCATCGTCACGAGCATCAGGCAGGGTGCGTGCATGGTCACGGGAATGCCGAGCGCGTTGATGCAGTTGCCGACGCCCGAGGACTGCATGGCGATCATGGCACGCTTGCCGCCGAGCCATTGGCCCGTCGCAACGCCGATGCCCTCCTCCTCGGTCGAGAGCGTCACGAGGCGCATGTCCTTGTCGGCGACGACCATGTTCAGAAGCTGGGTGAGCCCACCGTCCGGGATGGTGGCGACGGTCGCGATATCCCGCTTTTTCATCTCGGCGAAGACATCGTCGGACCAGGTCCGGGTCTTTGTGGTCATGAGTGTTTCAGTGTCCGTATCGTTGTGTATTCCATCAGCTCTTGCCGTCGTCGCGCGCGCCGGTGAGGCGCGAACGATACCCTTCGGGGAGGGCCTTGCCGCCCGCCTCGTACGCCTTCTCGATCGCCTTGACGTTCGGGGCGAAGATCGTGCCGCGGTTATCACGACACCAATCGCGCGAGGCGATGACCGTGTCGAGCGAGCCCTGGAATTTCGGCATGACCCAGCGCGCGAACAGCTCGAAGCTGCGGAAGGTGTCCTCCCTGTTCGCCCACTCGTGCGCGCGGAACATGACGCCGCCGATGCCTCCTTTGCTAGCGGCAATCATACGCTCGATGCCCTTGGTGATCGTCTCCGGCGAGCCGACAAGCGTATTGCCGGCCTTGACGCCCTCGCGGAGCGGGTCTTGCGACCGCCCTGGTGGCCGACCCAGCGTCTCCTCGAAGTACGTGACCGTTTCCTCGCGCTCGCCGTACGCCACATCGCGCAGCGCCCGCTCGTCGTCCTCGGCGCAGTGCATGTTGACGACGAGGCGCCAGTCCTTGCGGCTCATGGTGCGCCCGTGCCTAGCCGCCTCGTCCTCGGCGATCTTCCAGTGCGCGGGAAGCGCGTCGACGCCGCCCGGCAGGCCGGCGCCGAGCGACAGCACGCCGAGCCCGAACTTGCCTGCCGCCTGCATGCCTGCCGGCGATTGCGTGCTCGCGACCGCGATCGGGAAATGCGGATCGGTATAGGGTGCGAGATGAAGGCGCGCCTCGCGCATCTCGAACCAGTCGGTCTTCATGGTGACCGGCTCCTCGCACTTGAGGAGCTGCATGATGGCATCGAGCGCCTCCATCATGCGCGGGCGCTGGGTCTCGGCCTCGATCGCGAGCATGTAGGCGTCCGACGTCAGCGCGCCGGGGCCGCATCCGAGCATGGCGCGACCCTTGGTCATGTGGTCGAGCTGCACGAAGCGCTGCGCGACCAGGAAGGGATGGTGATAGGGGAGGCTCGTCACGCCGGACCCGAGACGGATGTTCTTCGTGCGCTCTGCCGCGGCGGCGATGAACAGCTCCGGGCTCGCGATGAGCTCCCAGCCCGCCGAGTGATGCTCGCCGATCCAGGCCTCGTCGTAGCCGAGATGGTCGAGGTGCGAGATCAGATCCATGTCGCGGGCCATGGCGAGCGTCGGGTTGTCGCCGGCGCGGTGGAACGGCGCCAGAAAGATGCCGAAGATCAGGCCGCGGTGGGGGCCCCGTTGAACCATGTCTCGTTTCCCCGTGCTCTTGCTGTCGGCCAGGGAGCCGCAGCGAAAATTTCGTGCGTGTCCGGATATGTGCTGCAACCTAGCGGCACAGGGCGGTCAATGCCAGTCCAAGACATGAGCAGCCCGCGAAGACCGGCCCGCGTCCAGCGCAGCGCTAGAATGGGGTTTCCGGGCTATGAAGCTCCTGAAATCCCCTTGCCCGCGAATGCGAACGGCAGGACAGTTAAGACCTAAAGCGACTCGTCCGCCGCGCCCACCGAGAGACAATCCCGCCCATGGCCAAACAGGATAACCCCGTGCCCTCCATGACCGGCTTCGGCGCCGACGAAGGCCGTCATGGCACGGTGGCATGGCGCTGGGACATCCGCAGCGTCAACGGCAAGGGCCTCGATGTGCGGCTCAGGCTGGCGCCCGGGCATGAGGCTCTCGAGCCGCGCCTGCGCGAGCGGATCGGCGCGCGTCTCACCCGCGGCAACGTGTCCGTCAGCCTCAACGTCGCGCGGGACAGCGGCGGTGGCGAGCTCACCATCAACGAGACGGCGCTCGCCCAGGTCCTGGCACTCGCCGAGCGGCTGAGCGCGCG
>JBDHSZ010000271.1:0-3676 GCA_039812945.1 Shinella sp. | reverse complement strand
TCGGCGAGCACCTGCCGGCCGCGGCGTTGGCGGGCGTGCTCGTCATCTCGGCGGGCGTGCTGACGCTCGCCTTCGAATCGCGCCACGGCAGCCGCCGCGCGATCGCCTATGCGCTCGCCAACGCCGCCGTCATCGCCACCTATACCTTCATCGACGGCGCGGGCGCGCGCGCCTCCGGCAACGCCATCTCCTATACGCTCTGGATGTCGCTGCTGCCGCCGTTCCTGCTGTTCGGCTGGGCGATCCGGCAGCGGGGCGCAGCGCCGGTCTGGAAGCACGTGCGGCGCAACTGGGCGCGCGGTCTTCTCGGCGGCGGCGGCTCCATCGCCTCCTACGGCCTTGCGCTGTGGGCGATGACCAAGGCCCCCGTCGCCACGGTGGCGGCGCTGCGCGAGACCGCCATCGTCTTCGCCCTCCTCATCTCGGTCTTCATCCTCAAGGAGAAGGCGAGCATCTGGCGCTACATCGCCGGCGCGGTGATCGCCAGCGGCGTGCTGGTGCTGAAGCTGGGGTAGGTCAGGCTGCGGTTTGGGCCGGGAGAACCTCGAGCAAAATCCGCTCTCCGCTCTCGCGCCTGGCGACGGCGAGGTCGTAAGCTGCCTGCAACCCCAGCCAGAACTGCGGATCGTTGCCGAAATAACGGCCCAGACGAAGCGCGGTATCGGCCGAAACCCCGCGTTTGCCGTTCAATATCTCCGACACCCGACCGGAGTTGATCCGCAGCGCGAGCGCAAGCGCATTGCCGCTCATCTGCCGCGCTTCAAGCTCCTCCTTCAGGATCGAACCGGGATGAACCTCGAACATCCGCCTTCTCCCTAGTGATAGTCGACGATCTCGACGTCATAGGCGTCGCCGTTCTCAAAACGAAAACAGAGGCGCCACGGTCCATTGATCGTCATTGCCCATTGGCCCTTGCGGTCGCCGGTCAATTTGTGAAGCCCGATCGAGCGCAAAGGGGGATATGTCGTCCAGGCTCCGCGCCGCGTTCAGAACGTTCAGGCGCGCCATCGCCTTTGCTGGATCAAGCCCGGAAAACCGGGACTTCCCCGTTTCGATGAACTGCCGTGTCGGAGTGTCCGCAATGGACTTGATCATACGTCAAACATACTCCGCTTTCCGGAGTACGTCCAACGGAAAACGTCACTTCCACTCCGGCATCCGCTTGCCCAGGAACGCGCCGATGCCCTCCTTCGCGTCGTCCGCCAGCATGTTGTCGACCATCGTCGCGACGGCCAGGTCATAGGCGTCGGCGAGCGGCAGGCCGGACTGGGCGCGGAAGGCGGCCTTGCCGATGCGCAGCGCCTGCGGCGACTTGGCGGCGATGACGGCGGCGTATTTGTCGACGACCTGGCGCAGGTATTGCTGCGGCACGATGCGGTTGACGAGGCCGAAATCCTTGGCGGTGGAGGCGTCGATGGTCTCGCCCGTCAGCAGCATCTCCATCGCCTGCTTGGGATGGGCGGCGCGGGTGACGGCGACCATCGGCGTCGAACAGAACAGGCCGATATTGACGCCCGGCGTGCAGAAGGCGGAGGTGTCGGTGCAGATGGCGAGGTCGCAGCTCGCTACGAGCTGGCAGCCGGCGGCCGTGGCGAGGCCGTCGATCTCGGCGACGACCGGCTGCGGCAGGGCGGCGATCCTCAGCATGATGTCCGCCGCCATGCGCATCGTCTTCTCGAAGAAGGCGCGCCCGCCATCGGCATCCGCACGATGCGCCGTCATCTCCTTGAGGTCGTGGCCGGCGGAGAAGACCTTTCCGGTCGAGGCGAGCACGACCACGCGGACGGCCTCGTTCGCGGCGACGGCGTCCAGCGCCTCGCCGAGTGCTTCCATGACGGCGATGGAGAGGGCGTTGGCGGGCGGATTGTCCAGCGTGATCCTGACGACGGGCCCGGAACGCTCGAGGCGGACCGGTCCGGCCGGCTCCTCTTTCCTGAACGACACCACATCCGCCATGACCGTCTCCTTCATCCTGTCCGCCTGCGGTCCTACGCCTCCGGCCGGCCGGTTTCAAGCGCGCCGGCATAGACTTTGAGAGGGCTTGCCGCGCCGGGCAAATCGGTCTGTAAAGCCAGACGACAGGAGATATGCCATGCAACTGACGCCGGTGATGGACCCCGAGGCGCTGAACCGCTTCCTCGAAACCGATTTCCCGCAGCTTCACACGGACGGCAAGGTGTTCGAGGTGACGGCGGTCACGCCCGGCGCGGTCGTCCTCAGCCTCGCGCCGAACGAGCGGCACCTGCGGCCCGGCGGCACCGTCTCCGGCCCGACGCTCTTCGCACTCGCCGATGTCGGGGCCTATTGCGCGGTGCTCGCCCATATCGGCCCGGTGGCGCTCGCCGTCACCACCAGTCTCAACATCAACTTCCTGCGCAAGCCGCAGCCCGGCCCCCTCTCCTGCACCTGCCGGCTGCTCAAGCTCGGCAAGCGGCTGGCTGTCATCGAGGCCTCGATCTTCGACGCGAATGCCGAGGATCTGGTGGCCCATGCGACCGCGACCTATTCGATTCCGCCGCGATAATTTGTGGTATAAAAATACCTCAATCATAAACCATTGTTTTCATTGAAGCATCTTTCACGCCGCTCGAACCGCGCACCTTGACGTCAAATCGGCGCTCGCTTATAAGCCGCTCCAGATCGCGGTCCCCACGGGCCACGTTCGATTTTTGGCATCCGCAAGGGGCCAAACCAAGCAACAAGAAACGCCCGTCGCCCCCAAGGCCTCGGGACCCTAAAGAAAGAGCTACTCCTATGGCAACCTTCGTACAGAAGCCCGCCGAGGTAGAGAAGAAGTGGATCCTCATCGACGCCGAAGGCCTCGTTGTCGGTCGCCTCGCTACCCTCATCGCTAACCGCCTGCGCGGCAAGCACAAGGCAACCTTCACGCCCCACGTCGACGACGGCGACAACGTCATCGTCATCAACGCCGACAAGGTCGTCTTCACCGGCAAGAAGTACTCCGACAAGAAGTACTACTGGCACACCGGTTACCCGGGCGGCATCAAGGAGCGCACGGCTCGCCAGATCATCGAAGGCCGCTTCCCGGAGCGCGTCCTCGAAAAGGCCGTCGAACGCATGGTTCCGCGTGGTCCCCTCGGCCGTCGCCAGATGAAGAACCTGCGCGTCTACGCCGGCTCCAACCATCCGCATGAAGCCCAGCAGCCCGTCGCCCTCGACGTCGCCAAGCTGAACAGCAAGAACACAAGGAGCGCCTGATAATGGCCGACCTCTCCTCGCTCAAGGACCTCGGCGTCGCCGCTGCAGCTCCGGCCGCTTCCGCCCCGGTTCACGTCAAGAAGGTTGACGCCCAGGGCCGTTCCTACGCCACCGGCAAGCGCAAGGACGCCGTCGCCCGCGTGTGGGTCAAGCCGGGCTCCGGCAAGATCACCGTCAACGGCAAGTCGTTCGAAGCCTATTTCGCCCGCCCGGTCCTGCAGATGATCCTGCAGCAGCCGATCGTCGCGGCGGCCCGTGACGGCCAGTTCGACATCGACGCGACCGTTGCCGGCGGCGGCCTTTCCGGCCAGGCCGGCGCCGTTCGCCACGGCATCTCCAAGGCGCTGACCTACTTCGAGCCGGGCCTGCGCTCGATCCTCAAGAAGGGCGGCTTCCTGACCCGCGACTCGCGCGTCGTCGAACGCAAGAAGTACGGCAAGGCCAAGGCCCGCCGTTC
>JBDHSZ010000270.1:0-3684 GCA_039812945.1 Shinella sp. | reverse complement strand
CTTTTCCATATCCGCAACGAGGTGCCAGGTCGTGTTGGCTTCCAGCCCGGCGTGCGGCGTCGACCGGCCGCAGCCGCGCTGGTCGAACAGCGTCACGTCGTAGAGCTTCGGATCGAACAGCCGGCGGTGGCTCGGCGCGATCGTGCCGCCGGGGCCACCGTGCAGGAAGACAGCGGGCTTGGCGCCCGGCGTGCCGGCCCGTTCCCAGTAGATGACATGCCCGTCGCCGACATCGAGATGGCCGGAGGCATAGGGTTCGATCTCGGGATAGAGGCTGCGCAATTCGCTCATAATTTCATTCCGTGGGCGGGCCAGTTTTCGGTCTCGTGATCGGGATGCTGGAAGGAGATAATCTTTTCCTGCTGGCTGTAATAATCCGGGTCGTCATGGACGGGAGCGGAGAAGATCGCCTCGACCCACGGCAGGCGCGAGCCGTAATTGACCTGAATCTGCGGGGCGAGATCGCTGCGGTCGTCGAAAGCGCCTATGGCGATTTCCAGACCGCCGGGATGCTTGTAGGTCAGCGGCGTGCCGCAATGCCTGCAGAAGCCTCGGGCGATATTGATCGAGGACTGGAAGTAGGCCGGCTCCTCGCGCGTCCATTCCGTCTCGCCCCTGGCGGTGACGAGCGGGCCGAAGAAGCCGCCGAACTGCTTCTGGCACATGCGGCAATGGCAGATCGACGGACGGCCGAGCTCGCCGCGGATGCGGAAGCGCACGGCGCCGCACTGGCAGCCGCCGGTCCTCGTCTTTTCCTGTTGCGTGCTCATGGCGGGCTCCTTCAGCGATAAGAGGAATAGACGACGACGGCGATCACCACGGCCGTGATGAGGATCAGCTTGCCGGCGATGAGATAGAGCCATTTGCGGGGAAAGCCGAGCTCGGGTCGGGTCTCGTTCATGCGGGATCCTCCGGCGGCCATCGGTCGGTGTCGTGATCGGGATGCTGGAAGGAGACGAGGTCGGCGAGGAAGGACGCGGCGTCCTGGTCGGCCATCGTCTCCTCGCCCGGCAGGGAGGGGATCGCATCGACGTAAGGAAGCTTCGCCTCGATGCCCCACTGGATGCGCGGGGCGATCCCGGCGGGATCGTCGAAGGCGGCGATGGTCAGCGCCACGCCGTCCGGCGCCTCATAGGTCAGCGGCGTGCCGCAATCGGCGCAGAAGCCGCGATAGCCGTGGTTGGAGGAGCGGAAGCGCTTCGGCGCGCCGCGCGTCCAGGTCAGCTTCGCGTCGCGCACGGCGACGAGCGGCAGGTAGAAATTGCCGCTCGCCTTCTGGCACATGCGGCAATGGCAGACCGATGCATCGCCCAGCGCGCCCTCGACATGAAAGCGCACCGCGCCGCACTGGCATCCGCCGGTATAGAAGGGGGCGGTCATGGCGCGGGCTCCAGCCAGTTTTCGACCTTGAGGCCCTCCACACGGGAGAATTCGCGGGCATTGGCCGTGACCAGCGTCAGGCCGAGCGAGAGGGCGTGGGCGGCGATGAAGAGGTCGGTCAGCCCGATAGGAGTTCCACGACGTTCGAGGCTGGAGCGAATTTGCGCATAGGCCACGGAAGCACCCGCGTCATAGGGCAGGATATCGACGCGACCCAGAATCTCCTCGACCAGGCCGACCAGCCGGGCCGAATCCTTCTTGCGCGCGCCGAAGCGCAGTTCCGATGCCACAAGGGCACTCACGCAAAGCCTCTCGGCTCTCGTTGCCTCCAGTCGCTCCGCAAGCCGGCCGACAGGACGGCGCAGCATCGCCGAGACGATGTTGGTGTCGAGCATGTATCGCCAATCGGTCAAAGATCGACATCCCGCGGAGGAGGAAGATTTTCATCCAGGAACGACAGGTCCTCATCCAATGGTTCGAGTTGAGACAACCACTCAACAAGACTCGCCATCTTTGTCCGGACCGGCTCTATGATCAGCCGGTCTCCCTCCTTGCGAATGACCGCCTCATCCCCCGGCAATTCGAGATCGGCGGGGATATTCACGCTCTGAGCGCGACTTTCGTCGTCACGCAACAATCTTACATGCCGTTCAACGCCCATAACGAAGTCTCCTTCCGCTTCGCGGCAGTCTGCGCTCCAGTCCGAACCGTAGCAAGCCTTACCGCTTCACCTCCCACGTCGTCACGCGCTCGCCCGTCGCCGGGTCCTTGCCGTCCTTGAGCTGGACGCCCTTGGCGGAAAGGTCGTCGCGGATCCTGTCGGCCTCGGCGAAGTTCTTCGCCTTCAGCATTTCCAGGCGGAGCTGGATGATCGAATCGATGCTTTCCTCCAGCGCCTTGGAGACCTCGACCTTCTTCGGCAGCACGCCGAGAAGCCGGGCGCTGGCGGCGAAGACGGGCAGCATCGACGGATCGGCATTGGCGCATTGGGCGAGCGCGTGCAGGGCCTGCACCGCGCCGACCGTGTTGAGGTCGTCGAGGAGCGGGGCGAGCACGCTCTGGTCCACCCGGCCCTCGGCCGGATCGCCGCCGGCCGGCCATTTCGACAGAAGGCGCTCGGCCTCCTCCAACCGCTTGACGGAGAAGTCGATCGGCTCGCGATAGTGGGTCATCAGCATGGCGAGGCGCAGCACCTCGCCCGGCCATTTGCGACCACCGAACTTCTCCTCGTGCAGGAGTTCGTGGATCGTGACGAAATTGCCTTCCGACTTCGACATCTTGCGGCCTTCGACCTGCACGAAGCCGTTATGCATCCAGACATTCGCCATGACCTTGGTGCCGTGGGCGCAGCGCGACTGGGCGATCTCGTTCTCGTGATGCGGGAAGATCAGGTCGAGCCCGCCGCCATGGATGTCGAAGACCTCGCCGAGATAGGCGGCCGACATGGCCGAGCACTCGATATGCCAGCCCGGCCGGCCTTTTGGCTTCCCTGTCAGGCCTGCGGCCTTCCACGCCTCCTGGCCCCACGGGCTTTCCCAGCCGGGTTCCTCCGGCGAGGAGAGCTTCCAGAGCACGAAGTCGCCGGGGTTCTTCTTGTGGACGTCGACGGCGACGCGGGCGCCGGCCTGCTGCTCGTCGAGATTGCGCTTCGAGAGCTGGCCGTAATCGGCCATCGAGCCGGTGTCGAACAGCACTTCGCCATTGGTTTCATAAGCATGGCCGCGTTCGATGAGACGCTGAATCAGGCTTGTCATATCCGCCTTGCCGTCCTCGCGCGGCAGCACGAATTCGGTGGCGCGCGGCTCGTGCGTCGGCGGCAGGGCGCCGAGCGTGGCGACGTCGGAATGGAACTGGTTCGCCGTCTTCTCCGTCACGCGGCGGATCGCCTCGTTCAGCGACAGCGCGCCGCCGGCGATCTCCGCGCCGAAATCGCGCAAGGCCCGGGCGTTGATCTTGTCGTCGACGTCGGTGATGTTGCGCGCATAGGTGACGTGATCCTCACCGTAGACATGGCGCAGCAGGCGGAACAGCACGTCGAAGACGATGACCGGCCGCGCATTGCCGATATGGGCGAAGTCATAGACCGTCGGGCCGCAGACATACATGCGCACATTGTCGGGGTCGATGGGAGCGAAAGGCTCCTTCGAGCGCGTGAGCGTGTTGTACAGCGTCAGGACCGGCTTTTCGGTCATAGGAATCTCCCAAATGCATGCACCCGGCTGGCCGGGTCGTTGTCATCCGGGGATTTTGAGGGACGAAAACGGCCGGGCCAGCGCGTGCGCTAGCGAATAATGCTCCGGCGAA
>JBDHSZ010000269.1:0-3688 GCA_039812945.1 Shinella sp. | reverse complement strand
TCTTCCTCGACGAGAGCAACGAGGACGACCACACCTATCAGGCCCACCTGTTCTGGCCCTCCGACTTCCGCGACGAAGTCCTTGCCCGTCTCCTCGCGCTCAACGCCGAACGCGCCGAAGCCGAGCGCGCTGCCGGCCTGACCGTGACCGATGACGAGGGGGAGGACGAAATTGAAAGCGAAGAAGAAGCGTCATGATGGAAGCGGCGCATGGGGGGCATCTCTGACGAGCACCTCGAATGGGCAATCGTGAACCGTCTGAAGGCGATGCTCGATGAGCTGCCGAAGACGACGTTCAACGTGACGCAGAGCTTCGCACTCTTCAGCAGCGTGTTGTTGTGGACCAAGAACCGGGCATGGGTGGCGGGCCATCGTGGCGAGCGGGGTGACTGGGACAATCCGGCTGACCATCTTGCGCACGATGTGCGCGAGGCGGTGCGCGGGAAGCTAATCACGGAAGCGCCCTGGAGCCTCACGCAGGTCACGCCACGGATCGCCTTGGTCGACGACGATGATGGTCCGGCCAGCCGCCAGCGGTGGGTCAACGGCGACTTCGAGGCCATGACGGCGGAAGACTTCTTCAAATGGCTTCGCGATGCGCTCGCGCACGGCGACGGCTGGACCATCCGTCCCATGCACAAGGTGTCGCCGCGCACTGGAAACACGCTGCTTGCCGGCTTTCGTATCGTGTTCGAGGCCGAACGAGGCGCGGCGCGCAGACTGACGCTCGACCTTTTCCACGCCGACATGCGCCGGATGGGAGGCACCCTTGCCGATCTCTTCTGCAAGGCGCTGAGCGGTGGGGACCGTTATTTCGAGCAGGAGGCGGGTACGGCGCGGATCGAGGAGACGGCCTAGACGGGGTAGGTGGGTTCCCCGCAATAAAATCTTGCAAATGGCAATCCGCAAGATTATATCTGCGCCGTGGAGGTTCCCATGGCGACGCAACTCATTGGTGCGCGGATCAAGGCCCTGCGGGAGGAGCGCAAGCTCTCCCAGGACGACCTTGCTCGCCTTTTTGGCTTCAAGGACCGGCAGACGGTCTCCGCCATCGAGACCGGGGAGCGCCGCGTCACGGCGGACGAGCTTCTGCTCGCCGTCGAGAAGCTCGGGGCGCCGCTCGACTATTTCACCGACCCCTTCTTGCTGGTCGGAGAGGGCCGCTTCTCCTGGCGACAGACCAGTGTCGGCTCGGGCGTCCTCGGCGCCTATGAGCGCAATGCAGGCCGATGGATCGCGGCTTTCCGGGCGATCGCCCCCCAGGTCGGGCGGGCGAGCCCGCTGCTGCGTCGCGCCCTCGGCCTGACGCGCCATTCGCGTTTCGAGGATGCGATGGAGGCTGGCGAACGCTTCGCCGCCGAGTTCGATCTTGGTGAGGTGCCGGCCCGGCGTCTGGCCAAGGGGATGGAGCGCGAGCTGGGAATTCTCGTGCTCATGGTCGACGCGTTCGAGGGAATCTCGGGCGCCGCCTGCCGTCTGCCGGAGCTGGATGTCGTGCTGATCAATCGCCACGAGGTGGCGGGCCGGCGCCACTTCGACCTGGCGCACGAGCTGTTCCACATCCTCACCTGGGACGCGATGCCGCCGGAGCATACGGAGGAGGCCAAGGAGGTCGGCGGCAACCGCATCGAGCAGCTCGCCAACAATTTCGCGTCGGCAGTGCTGATGCCGAAGGCCGCGCTCGCGCGCTATGGCGAATGGGCGGAGCTTGGAGACGATGACCTCATCGCCCGGCTCAACGCCGCCGCCGATGAATTGCTGGTCACGGCGTCCGCGCTGAAATGGCGGCTGGTCGCGCTCGATTGGCTGAAGCCGGCGCGCGCGCGTGCGATCTCTGATGCCGCACTGCGGAACAACGGACACACCGGACGCGAAGCGCCCAAGGCAGTTCCGCCGCTTCTTTTCTCGAAGCCTTTCTTGGAGGTGATCAGCCTCGCGGTCGACGAAGGCCGGATATCCACCCGTCGCGCCGCAGGTCTGCTTGATCTTACTGTCGAGGATCTGACGGACCTCTTCGTTGCGCACGGGGTCGAGCCCCCGGCCGAGCTATGAGGCGGCCATGGCGCGACATCGCGGCCCCGTTCTGGTCGACACGAACGTCATTCTCGAATCCCACCGGATCGGGGCGTGGGCGGCGCTCGCGGGCGGCTATCCGGTCGAGACGGTGGAGGACTGCGTGATCGAAACCCAGACGGGCTTCCAGCGTCGACGGGCGGAGCAGCAGATTGATGCGACCGCCTTGCGTGCGTCGCTGAGAGCGGTTCATGCGCCCGGAGACCTCGAGATCGCGGCGGCGGTCGTCAGAGCGCCCGATATTGCGCTGGACATCGGCGAGCGCTCGCTCTGGGCGCATACGCTGACGCGGACCGACGGTTGGGTTCTGTGCGGACCGGACAAGGCTAGCCTGCGCTTCGGCGTCCGCCTCGGCTATCGTGATCGGCTCGTCGCACTGGAGCGGCTTCTCCAGGAAGCGGGCTACCGGCCGAAGGAGTCCCTGAAGCTGGCGTATACGAGCAAGTGGCTGGAGAAGACCCTCGGCGAGCTCGTCCTTTCGGAAGGAGCGGGCCGGCCATGACAAGCTCGGTCGATATTCGCGCCCACCTCGTCGATCTGTTTCGCCGCGATCTCATCGGTCCCGGTCCGCAGGATGCCGATCTTGCGACCGAGCGGCTGAATGAGAGCCCCTCGCGCTGGTATCTGACCGGATTTCTCGCGCCGGCCGAAGACCCGCTCGGCCTGGAAGGCGAGGATGAAGACGACGATCCATCGGCCCAGGAGGAGATGGAGATCGACGTCGAGGAGTCCGACACCGACGGCGCCGGAGGCGCGGCCGGCGACAATGAGGAGCCGGAGACGCCGAACACCAGGCGCCGATTCCTGCCGTCGTCCGTCGGACTGACGGTGCTGCTCTCGCCCGACGTCACGGAGATCGAGGCCAGCGTTTCCTGGGGAGACTACCGGACGGAGCCTCCGCTACCGGAGACTGTGCTGCTGCCGGAGCCGCTTCCCGAGGAGATCGGTGAGGACGGAAAGCCGAAGCGGGCGACACGGCCGATGGTGGATTGGGTGCGCACACCCAAGGAGCGGACCGTCCGGCTGCAAATCTACGATGGTCGAGGCGAGTCCGTGCTTGTCCCCGAAAGTGCTGCTGCGCAGCGGCGCGGTGGCGGGCTGACGTTGGAAACGCATTCTCGGCTGTTTAGCTATGAGACGCCGGAAGGCCATACCGAGCAGGTTCGGGCGCTGACCGTGTTCCTGGTGAATCGCCGCGCGACGGTGCATCGGTTCTACTCCGACGTCAGCTACGCCTTTCAGGCGCGGCTCGAACTTCATTGCGAGCACGGCTTCCGGCCGCGTCGCGACTTGTCGGGATACCGCGCGCAAGATTGGGATCTGCGGATCGCGGACCTTCACTACCGCGACGTCTTCGAGTGGGCGGTGGGGCGCAACGCAGCCGCGGGCTGGGAGACCCACGAGGACGCGAATGGTCCAGTCACGCGAGTTTGGACCGATCCGCTGCCGACGGCCGAAGTTGAGCGCGTTGCGCCCAACGAGGACGCAGAGCTGAAAGCGCGCGTGACGTTCGGCATGGAAGCGTTGGCGCAAGCTGCCGATGCCGGCGGCGCTACTCTTGTGCAGGCGCTCGCCGAGCTTCCGAAGCTCTACGGGCTCTGGATCGATGCGGAACG
>JBDHSZ010000268.1:0-3707 GCA_039812945.1 Shinella sp. | reverse complement strand
GATCCGCAAGCAGGACAAGGACGAGCGCATGGAGCAGGAAGCCATCCTCGACACCTACCTGCAGGCCCTCGGCATGATCGAGCTGCCGCCGGACGCTGAATAAGCCTCCATCAGCCCCCAACGAAAAACCCGCCGGATCGCTCCGGCGGGTTTTTTATTGGAAATGTTCGGCGGCTCAGTTCTGCGCGCGCTCGAACTTGCGCACTTCCATGAAGTTGACCGCCGTGCCGCTGAACCGGCCCGCATCGATCGACCGCCCCTCGGACTGGAAGCCGGCCATGTAGACGGTCGTCGGCGCGGCGCGCAGCGTGCGGCTGACGAAGCGCGGCGCCTTGACCGGCTTGGACAGCGTCGAGACGCTGTCCTGGGCGAGCGCCCATTGCGACAGGATCTTCTGCGTCGCCTTCGGCTCGGTGCGGATCGCGCCGCGGCTGGCCGCGACGGCGTCCTTCTTCTTCGGCCGGCCGCCCTTGGCCGGCGTCTCCTCGGCGGACCTGCCGTCGAAGGCATCGGCGCCGGAAAGCCCGCGGCTGCCGTCCGCCGGCAGGAGCGCGGCCATCTCCACCGTATCGCCGGCGCCGTCTTCCGTCATCGGATCGGCGAGCGCGGCAAGGCCCGAACGGTCGGCCGTCGACGGCAGCGCCACCTCGGCCTCCGCGGCCGCCATCAGCGCCGTCTGCGACTGGTCGAGCTCGACCTGCGGGCGCAGGCCCGGCACCGGCACCATGGCCAGTTCCTCGCCGTCCTCGGCGGCAGCTTCCGCCATCGCGACATCGCCCGGCTGCGCGTCGCCGGCCTGCGTGCGTGCGCCCAGCATGACGGGAAGCGGAATCCTGTAGGAGGCGAGATCCTCGTATTCGGGCTTCTGCCCCTCGGCCGTGGCGGCTTCGAGGGCCGCGACCGCACCGCTCGAGGCGGGCGCCACGAGGGCAAGCTCGCTCGCCGTCTCGGCGGCCTTGAAGGCCGGGCGGCTACCCGGAACCGGCGCGGTGAAGGCGAGTTCCGTCTCCGCCTCGACGGCGGCAGCCGGCTTCTTCGCCTGCAGCGACTTGGCCGACGCGCCGCCTTCGTCGAAATCGTCCGCGATGGCAGCGTTGCTGGCGATCATCTCGGGCTCTTCGTCCTCGTCGCCGCCGCCGCCGAACAGCGCGGCGAGGAAGCCGCCCTTGCGCTTGGACGCCGTGGGGTTCGAGCCGCCGCCGGCAACCTCGATCGTGTTCGCGCCGACGCGGCGCTTGTAGTCGGCGACCGCCTGCTGATAGCCCGGCAGCGGCTTGCCGTCCGTCGGGATATGCATGGTCTTGCCGTCGGGGAAGAGGCTGGCGAGTTCCTGGCGGCTCATGCGCGGCCAGGCGCGCACGCTGCCGACATCGAGATGCACGAAGGGCGAGCCGGAGGTGGGATAATAGCCGACGCCGCCGACCTGGAACTTCATCGCGGTGGCGCGCAGCGTCGACAGCTTGACGCCCGGAATGTAGAAGTCCATCGCCTTGCCGAGCATATGCTGGCTCTTCTTGGCGACGCCCTTGGAGCGCGAGCGCAGCATGCCGTTGGTGGCCGGCGAGCGATAGGCGGAAACGACATTGATGTAGCCCGTGCCGCCGGCCTTCTGGTAGACTTCCCAGACGAGATCGAAGAGGCGCGGGTCCATCTTCGTCGGCTCGTTGCGGCGCCAGTCGCGCAGGAACGTGTTGAGCTGCTTGAGGCCGCGCTGATCGTAGCGCCCGTTGCGCTTGAAGGTGATCTCGGCCTTTTCCTTGGTATGGATGAAATAGAGCCTGAGCGTGCGGTTGCCGCTCTCGGCCTGAACGGTCGCGGGGATCGCGGTCGGCAGGATCAGCGCGGCGGAAAGCATGGCCGTGGTCAGCGCCCTCGGCAGCTTATGCAGCACTGTCTTGCAAAGTGCGCTCAGGCAGGCCCCCTGGCGCTTCATCGATGCGAACAAATTTGCCAACTCTTTCCCCGTCCGAAGGACAACGAGCGTCCGCTGTCCCAGATGACTGCCAAATGCGGTGAGAGCATGGCAAATCCGCCACACTCTTCCCCGCGACCCCGTTATAGTGAACAATCCACTAACAGGGAATAAACGGCAATCGAGAAATCCCAAGTGGCCGGGATTCCAGGGGTTTTTACGCAGCTTCCTTCATCGGATCGTCCGGATCGATGCCATAGTCCTTCAATTTTCGGTAGAGAGTCGAGCGTCCGATGCCCAATTTGCGGGCAACCTGGCTCATCTGGCCGTGATAGAATTTCAGGGCGAAGCGGATCAGCTCCTCCTCGACCTCCGCCAGCTTGCGCACATGGCCGCCCTTGTCGACGCTGGAAATGGCGTTTTCCGGGGCCGCGGCCTCGACTGATTCGGCCGGCCGGAAATCCGGATAGACGCCCGGCAGGCGGGTGTCCGCCGCCGGGTCCGGCACGCGGGCGCTCGCCGCCTCCCAGGTGGCCGCGCCGCCGTCCTCGAGGCCATAGCCCGGCACCTGCGCGGCGATCTGCGGGAAGTCGGCGGCGGTCAGCTCCGCCCCTTCGCACAGCACGACGGCGCGGAAGATGGCGTTCTCGAGCTGGCGGATATTGCCCGGCCAGTCATAGGCCGTCAGCAGCGCCATGGCCCCGGCCGAGACGCCGAGCGGGCGGGCCAGCTTCTGCTCGCCGGCGAAGCGCTGCACGAAGGCGCGCACGAGGACCGGAATGTCCTCCTTGCGGCGGCGCAGCGCCGGAATGGTGATCGGGAAGACGTTGAGGCGGTAGTAGAGGTCCTCGCGAAAACGCCCCTCGCGCACCTCGTTGATGAGGTCGCGGTTGGTCGCCGAGATCAGCCGCACATTGACCTTCTGCGGGAAGCGCGCGCCGATCGTCTCGATCTCGCCCTGCTGCACGGCGCGCAACAGCTTCACCTGCACCTCGAGCGGCAGATCGCCGATCTCGTCAAGGAACAGCGTGCCGCCGTCGGCCTCCATGAACTTGCCGGCATGGCGCTCCATCGCGCCGGTGAAGGCGCCCTTCTCGTGGCCGAACAGGATGCTCTCCACCAGATTGTGCGGGATCGCGCCGCAATTGACGGTGACGAAGGGCTTGTTCGCCCGCTCGCTCGCCGCCTGGACGGCCCGCGCGACCATCTCCTTGCCGACGCCCGATTCGCCTTCCAGCACGACGGGGATGTTCGACTGCGCAGCGCGCCGGCCGAGCTCGATGACGCGCAGCATCTCGGAACTCGCCGAGACGATATCGTCGAAATCCACCGCCTCCGGGCGGCCGCGCCGGCCGCTGCGGGCGCGGCCCTCGCGCTGGTCCATCTTCAGCGCATTGCCGACGGCGACGCCGAGGCGCTCCGGCGAGACCGGCTTGACGACGAAATCGAAGGCCCCGGCGCGCATCGCCATCACCACCGTCTCGATGCCGCCCTGCCCCGTCTGCACGATCACCGGAATGGTGTTCTCCCGCTCGGCGAGCGCGTCGAGGAAGGCCGAGCCGTTCATTTCCGGCATCATCAGGTCGAGCAGGATCACATTGATCAGGCCGCCCTTGCGATCGAGCATGTCGAGGCCGGCGCGACCGTTTTCCGCCATATGGGCGACATGACCGAAGCGCTCGATCATGTTCTTCAAAAGCCTGCGCTGGACAGGATCGTCATCGATGACAAGAATATGGGCCGTCACTGGAACCTCCTTGCCGAAGGCGCGCGTCATGCACGCCCAAGGGAACTG
>JBDHSZ010000267.1:0-3785 GCA_039812945.1 Shinella sp. | reverse complement strand
CTGTCGACGCTGCTGCTCGCCATCATGTTCCTGCTGACGGTCTTCGTGCTGGCGCAGTTCTTCCTCAGCCGCGAGATCTCCGGCAAGGACGACGTGCTGAACCGGCTGACCAGCCAGATCAACGAGCTGACGCAGCTTCTGGCGCTGGAAAAGAGCGGCAAGCAGGACCTGGAGGACGCGCTCGCCAATCTGCAGGCCTCGCTCGCCCAGTCGGAAAGCGACCGCACGCGGCTCCAGCAATTGCTCGACAGCGGCTCCGGCGCCTCGGACGCCGCCAATGCCCGCGTCGCGACGCTGGAAGGCGAGCTCGATTCGGAAAAGCAGGTGAGCGCCCGGGCGATGAGCCAGATCGAGCTGCTCAACCAGCAGATCGCGGCGCTGCGCAGCCAGATCGCGGCCGTGGAGGAGGCCCTGCAGGCCTCGGAGGCCAAGGACAAGTCCTCGCAGACGAAGATCGCCGATCTCGGCCGCCGCCTCAACGTGGCGCTGGCGCAGCGCGTGCAGGAGCTCAACCGCTATCGCTCCGACTTCTTCGGACGCCTGCGCGAGATCCTCTCCGACCGGGAGAACATCCGCATCGTCGGCGACCGCTTCGTCTTCCAGTCGGAGGTGCTGTTCCCCTCGGGCGGCAGCGATCTCAACGAGGCGGGGCAGGCGGAGATGGGCAAGCTCGCCACCGCGCTGCTCGATCTCGCCCGGGAAATCCCCGCCGAGATCAACTGGGTGCTGCGCGTCGACGGGCATACGGACAATGTGCCGCTTTCCGGCACGGGCCGCTACCGCGACAACTGGGAGCTCTCTTCCGCGCGCGCGACATCGGTGGTGAAGTTCCTCATTTCGAGGGGCGTGCCGGCGAACCGCCTCGCCACCGCCGGCTTCGGGGAGTTCCAGCCGATCGCCGAGGGCGAGGACGACAGGGCGCGCGCCACCAACCGGCGCATCGAGCTGAAGCTCACCGAGCGGTGACAGCCGGCCGCGTCCGCCCGGCCGAAGCGGTCACGCCGCCGCTGCTTGATTTGACGTGGACGTCAGCGTAAGTTTTCGCGGCGTGACGACGGGGAGGCCTTGCGGGTGGAGTGCGATCTTCTGGTGATCGGGGCGGGCCTTGCCGGCCTGGTGGCGGCGACGGAGGCGGCCGGGCGCGGCCTCAGGGTGATCGTGCTCGATCAGGAAGGGGAGCAGACGCTCGGCGGTCAGGCCTTCTGGTCGCTCGGCGGGCTGTTCCTCGTCGACAGTCCCGAGCAGCGGCGCATGCGCATCCGCGACAGTATCGAGCTTGCCCGGCAGGACTGGCTGGGCTCGGCCGGCTTCGACCGGCTGGAGGACCATTGGCCGCGCCGCTGGGCGGAGGCCTATCTCGATTTCGCGGGCGGCGAGAAGCGCGCCTGGCTGCATGCCATGGGCATGCGCTGGTTCCCGGTCGTCGGCTGGGCGGAGCGGGGCGGCGGGCTGGCCACCGGGCACGGCAATTCCGTGCCGCGCTTCCATGTGACCTGGGGCACCGGCCCCGGCGTGCTCGCGCCCTTCATCCGCCGGGCGCAGGAGCTTCGGGTCTCCGGCGCGCTCGCCTTCCGCTTCCGCCACCGGGTCGACGGGCTCCTCGTCGAGAACGGCGCGGTCGTCGGCGCGCATGGCGCGGTGCTGGAGCCGGACGGCGCGGCGCGGGGCCGGCCGACCTCCCGTACGGTCGTCGGCGATTTCAGCCTGCGCGCCGGGGCGGTGCTGGTCGCCTCGGGCGGCATCGGCGGCAATCACGATCTGGTGCGGCAGAACTGGCCGCGCGACCGCCTCGGCGAGCCGCCGGGCTTCATGGTGAGCGGCGTGCCCGCCCATGTCGACGGGCGCATGCTCGGCATCGCGCAGCAGGCCGGCGGCTCCGTCATCAACGGCGACCGCATGTGGCACTATACCGAGGGCCTGAGGAACTGGGACCCGATCTGGCCCGGCCATGGCATCCGCATCCTGCCCGGCCCGTCATCGCTGTGGCTCGATGCGCGCGGGCGGCGTTTCCCCGCGCCGGCCATGCCCGGCTTCGACACGCTGGCGACGCTGAAGGCGATCCGCGCCACCGGCCACGACCATAGCTGGTTCATCCTGACGCGGGCGATCATCAGGAAGGAATTCGCCCTTTCCGGCTCGGAGCAGAACCCCGATCTCACCGGCAAGGACATTCCGCTCCTCCTCAAGCGGCTCGGCGGGAACCCGCCCGGCCCGGTGCAGGCCTTCATGGACAGGGGCGCGGATTTCGTGGTGCGGAGCGATCTCGGCGACCTCGTCTCCGCCATGAACGCGCTGACCGGCGAGCCGCTGCTCGATATCGCGCAGGTGCGCGCCGAGGTGGAGGCGCGCGACCGGGAGATCGCCAATCCGTTCTCCAAGGATGCGCAGGTGACGGCGATCCACGGCGCGCGCGCCTATCTCGGCGACCGGCTGATGCGCACGGCAAAGCCGCACCGCCTGCTCGATCCGAAGGCCGGCCCGTTGATCGCGGTGCGCCTCAATATCCTGACGCGCAAGACGCTGGGCGGGCTGCAGACCGACCTTTCCGGCCGGGTGCTGGAACTGTCCGGCAAGCCGGTGCCGGGGCTCTATGCGGCGGGCGAGGCGGCCGGTTTCGGCGGCGGCGGGCTGCACGGCTACAATGCGCTGGAAGGGACGTTCCTCGGCGGATGCCTGTTCTCCGGCCGCATCGCGGGCCGGGCGGCCGGCGCCTGAGGCGCCGGTCAGCCGACGGCGCGCTCCTCGTCGAGGAAGGCCTGGCCGCCGTGGTCGAACTGCAGCCGGGCGAGGCGGGCATAGAGGCCGTCCTGGCGGATGAGCGACGGGTGCGTGCCTTCCTCCACGACACGGCCGTCCTCCATGACGAGGATGCGGTCGGCTTTCAGGACCGTGGCGAGGCGGTGGGCGATGACGATGGTCGTGCGCTTGCCCATCTGGCCGTCGAGCGCCTTCTGCACCAGCGTCTCGCTTTCCGCGTCGAGCGCGGAGGTCGCCTCGTCGAGCAGGAGCAGCGGCGCATCCTTCAGGATGGCGCGGGCGATGGCGATGCGCTGGCGCTGGCCGCCGGACAGCGTCACGCCGCGCTCGCCGACCATCGTGTCGTAGCCCCTGTCGAGGCGGTCGATGAACTCCTCGGCCTGCGCGGCGCGGGCGGCGGCGCGGATCGCCTCGTCGCTCACATCGGCAAGGCCGAAGGCGATGTTGTCGCGGATCGAAGCGGCGAAGATCGTCACGTCCTGCGGCACGAGCGCGATGCGGCGGCGCAGCTCCTGCGGATCGGCGGCGCGAAGGTCCACGCCGTCGAGCAGCACGCTGCCGGTGTCGGGATCGTAGAAGCGCAGGACCAGCGAGAGGATCGTGCTCTTGCCGGCGCCCGAGGGGCCGACGACGGCGACGGTCTCGCCCGGCTTCACCGTGAAGCTGAGGCCGTTGATGCTGCGATAGCCGGGGCGGGCGGGATAGGAGAAATGCACGTCGCGGAAGGCCAGCTCGCCGCGGGCGGGCACGGGCAGCGCGACGGGATTGGCGGGCGCGGTGATGGCCGGCGGCTCGGCGAGCAGCTCGGTCAGGCGCTCGGCGGCGCCGGCGGCCTGCGAGAGCTCGCCCCAGACTTCCGAGAGCGCGCCGAGGCTGCCGGCGGCGAAGACGGCGTAGAGCAGGAACTGGCCGAGCGTGCCGGCGGAAAGCGTGCCGGACAGCACGTCCTGCGCGCCGAACCAGAGCACGGCGACGACGGAGCCGAAGATCATGGCGATGGCGAAGCCGGTCAGCAGCGAGCGGGCGCG
>JBDHSZ010000266.1:0-3787 GCA_039812945.1 Shinella sp. | reverse complement strand
TTCACCGATGCCTGTTTGTTTTTGCCTTCTTCAAGCGGTATCACGACGCCCAAATGCCCGGACTCCTGTTCATTTTTATTGAAAGACAATAGAAAGCGGGGCCTTCTGCGGCAAGAGGCGAATTGTCCCGTCCTCGGAATTAAGGCTGGAAAAAGACCGGAATGATCGAACTGATCCGCACCAACGACGCCGTCCTGCTCTCCTTCGCGCAAAGCCTGATGAAGGAGGCCGGCATCCATTGCCTGATCGCCGACCAGGGCATGAGCATCCTGGAAGGCTCCCTCGGCATGCTGCCGCGCCGCTTCCTGGTGGAAAGCGGCCGGGAGGACGAGGCGCGGCGCATCCTGCAGGACGCGGGGCTCGGGGCGGAGTTGCGGGGATGAGGGCGTGCCTTTCCGGCGGGGCGATTGCGTTTGGCGCGAAGACCCCTCCCCAACCCCTCCCCACAAGGGGGAGGGGCTCAGCCTGCCGTTCCCTTGCAGGGAAAATGGGAAGAAGGAGCAAGCCTTTGTCTTTCTCCCCCCTTGTGGGGGAGATGCCGGCAGGCAGAGGGGGTCTTCAAGCGCGGGAAACGGTCATCGCCGCACGAAAGGCCCCCCGCCGATGACCGTCACCGAAACCATCGACGCCTTCCACTACGGCCGCTTCCATCTCGTCCAGCCGAAGGGCATCGGGCATCGGTCCGGCATGGACGCGATGCTGCTCGCCGCGCTGGTGGCGGGCGAGGGGCCGATGCGCGTCGCCGATCTCGGCGCGGGCGCCGGGGCCGCCGGCCTTGCCGTCGCCGCGCGCATCGAGACGGCCGAGGTGCTGCTGGTCGAGCGCTCGCCGCTGATGGCCGGCTTTGCCCGCAAGACGCTGGTGCTGCCCGCCAACGCCGCCTTCGCCGGCCGCGTCTCGGTGCTGGAGGCGGACGTCTCCCTTTCGGGAAAGGCGCGCATCGCGGCCGGCCTCGCCGACGACGCCTACGACCACGCCATCATGAACCCGCCCTTCAACGACCGCGTCGACAGCCGCACGCCGGATGCCCTCAAGGCCGAGGCCCACGCCATGGAGCACGATCTCTTCGAGCGCTGGATCAAGACGGCCGGCGCCATCCTGAAGCCGGGCGGCCAGCTCTCGCTCATCGCCCGCCCGCACTCCGTCGCCGAGATCCTCGCCGCCTGCGGCCGCCGCTTCGGCGGCATCGAGATCACCGCGCTGCACGCCCGCGCCGGCGAGAACGCCCTGCGCATCCTCGTCACCGCGGTCAAGGGCTCGCGCGCCCGGCTCGTCCTGCGCATGCCCCTCGTCATGCACGAGCCCGGCCGCCACGACTTCACCCCCTTCGTCGACGACCTCAACAACGGCCGCGCCGCCTATCCGCGCCAGTCGCGTTGACAATTCTTCGAATTTCAAGGAATCTGTATTACAAAATCAAGAGATTCCCATGGAAAAACAAAGAAACCTCTCCGATCCCCTGACGCTGCGGCTGCCGAGCGACGTGCTGGCCGACATCGAGAATGTCGCGCGCATTTCCGGCCGGTCGCGGAGCTGGGTGATGGTGCGGGCGATGAAGGCCTATCTGGCGGGCGAAGGGCGGGACATCCTCGATCTCGACGCGGCGCGGCAGGCCGCGGCCGGGGAGGGGGTGACGGAGCTTGACGATCTCCTCGCCGAGATGGATCGCAATCTTCCGGGCAATGCCGCCTGATGCGCAAGGTGCTCTTCGCGCCGCCGGCAAGACACTTCATCGAGCAGGAAATCCGCTATCTTCGCGATCGCAATCCCGCGGCGGCCTTTGCCTTCCGCGCGAGCGTGGCACGGCTGGGCCGGCAACTCGCACGCTTTCCCCATTCGGGTTTCCCGCGGCAGGACATCCCTCTTGCCGGCCTGTACCGCATCGTCCTCGGCGACTATCGCATAGACTACGAGTTGACGGACGACGCCGTGCTCGTTCTCCTCGTGCGCCATGGGCGCCAGGCCGAGCCTGGCCTGCCGGTCGATGACGATGCGGACTACGAGGGCGGTGAGTGATTTCGCCCGCCGATCTTGCGTTTTCCCCGGCCATGCATACATCAGCCGGGCAACCGAACAGGAGACGTGACGCGCGATGGCCGGGTTTTTGAAGAGGCTGATACCGAAGAAGTTCCGCAAGGAGGGCGTCGTCGTTCCGGTCGTGCGGCTGCATGGGGCGATCATGGCGGGCGGCAGCCAGTTCCGCCCGGCGCTGAACCTCGCCGCCGCCGCGCCCGCGCTGGAAAAGGCCTTCGCCTACAAGGACGCGCCCGCCGTCGCCATCGCCGTCAATTCGCCCGGCGGCTCGCCGGTCCAGTCGCGGCTGATCTTCCAGCGCATCCGCGACCTCGCGGCCGAAGGCAACAAGCATGTGCTGGTCTTCGTCGAGGACGTCGCGGCCTCGGGCGGCTACATGATCGCGCTGGCCGGCGACGAGATCTTCGCCGACCCCACCTCCATCGTCGGTTCCATCGGCGTCGTGTCGGGCGGTTTCGGCTTTCCGGAAATGCTCAAGAAGATCGGCGTCGAGCGGCGCGTCTACACCGCCGGCACCAACAAGGCGATCCTCGACCCGTTCCAGCCGGAGCGGGAGAACGAGATCGAATACCTGAAATCCCTGCAGCTCGAGATCCACGCGGTCTTCATCGACATGGTGAAGGAGCGCCGGGGGGCGAGGCTCGCCGACGATCCCGATCTCTTCTCCGGCCTGTTCTGGACCGGCGCGCGGGGCCGCGCGCTCGGCCTCGTCGACGGCCTCTCCGACATGCGCTCCGAACTCAGGCGCCGCTACGGGCCGAAGACGCGGCTCGAGCTGGTCTCCGGGCCGAAAAGCCTGTTCGGCCGCAAGTCGCCGGGTGTTGCCGGGGGGCTTTCCGAAGGCATGGCGGAGCGTATAGGCTCCGCAGGCGTTGCGGCGGTGGCCGGCCTTGCCGAGGAGAAGGCGCTGTGGGGACGCTTCGGCCTTTCGGGGTGAGGAAAAGGAAAAACGGGGGGAGGGGCGATGGCCCAGATCATCTTTCTGCTGCTGGTCGTCGGCGTTGCCTGGTGGGGCTACCGCCGCTTCGTGGCGGATGCCGAGCGGGTGAGCCGGCTGCGCAAGCGCACCGAGGAGGAGCGCCGCACCGGCGCGACGGGCACGCTGGTGAAGGACCCCGAGACCGGCGAATACCGCGTGCGCCGCGACGACGACGAGTAGCGTTCCGGCACGGTTCCGCTCCTTTCCGGGAGCGGCGAGAAGGCCGCCTCGCGCCGTTCCGGCACGTTAACCACGCCCCGTAAGGTTAATGCGGCATTTATCCGCCCGCGCCGTTGCGCCCGCGCGCAGGACGTCCGATCTGTGAAGGCGAGGGTCGCGTCAGGCGGCCCGTGACCGCCTGCATTGAACGGAGTAAACCATGGCCTCGCTCGCCCTCGACCGGATCAGCACCATCGTCGTGACGGGCGGCGCGGGCTTCATCGGCTCGCATATCGTCGACGACCTCCTCACCCATTGCCCGAACGCCCAGATCCGCGTGCTCGACGCCTTCACCTATGCCGCCGACATGACCCATCTCGACGCGGCGCTGCGCACCGGCCGCGTGACGATCCAGGAGGGCGACGTCGGCAATCTCGACCTCGTGACCGAGATGCTGAAGGATGCCGACCTCGTCGTGCATGCGGCCGGCGAAAGCCATGTCGAGCGCGCCTTCTCCGTGCCGGAGCGCTTCACGGTGGCCAATGCGCTCGGCACGCAGGTCCTGGTGGAGGCCATGGGCCGCCGTCGCGTGCCGCTGATGATCCATGTCAGCTC
>JBDHSZ010000265.1:0-3822 GCA_039812945.1 Shinella sp. | reverse complement strand
TGCTTGCGGGTCGGCTGGAGATACTGGCCGATGGTCAGGAAGTCGACGTCGGCGGTGCGCAGGTCGTCCATGAGCTGGAGCACTTCGTTGCGCTCCTCGCCGAGGCCCACCATGATGCCCGACTTGGTGAACATGGTCGGATCCAGTTCCTTCACGCGCTGCAGGAGGCGGACGGAGTGGAAGTAACGCGCGCCGGGGCGGACCGTCAGGTAATTGCCCGGCACGGTTTCCATGTTGTGGTTGAAGACGTCCGGCTTCGCGGCGACAACGCGCTCCAGCGCGCCCGGCTTCTTAAGGAAGTCCGGCGTCAGGATTTCGATGGTCGTCGAGGGCGACGCGGCGCGGACCGCCCAGATCACCTTCTCGAAATGCTCGGCGCCGCCGTCATCGAGGTCGTCGCGGTCGACGGAGGTGATGACGACATGCGAGAGGCCCATCTGCTTGACGGCCTTGGCGACGTTCTCCGGCTCCTCCATGTCGAGCGCGTTGGGCTTGCCCGTCGCCACGTTGCAGAAGGCGCAGGCGCGGGTACAGATCTCGCCCATGATCATGAAGGTGGCGTGCTTCTTGTCCCAGCACTCGCCGATATTCGGGCAACCCGCTTCCTCGCAGACCGTGACCAGCTTGTGGCTGCGCACGAGATCGCGCGTTTCCTGATAGCCCTTGGAGACCGGCGCCTTGACGCGGATCCATTCCGGCTTGCGCAGCACTTCCGTATCCGGCCGGTGGGCCTTTTCCGGATGGCGCGCCCGCGGGGCGTTGGGGTCGGGATTGGTGCGGTCGAGGATGGTGACCATGTCGATTCCACTTTCTAGCAGGCTTCTGCGCCCGTCCTGCGGACCCGAAAGCTTCAAGCCCGCCTCATGTGGAGGCGGGCTTTAGCACGTTCAAGCGTTCAGTGCACGCCCGTAGGCGTCCAGCACGCTTTCCTTCATCGTCTCGGAGATCGTCGGATGCGGGAAGATCGTGTGCATCAGCTCTTCCTCGGTCGTCTCCAGGTTCATGGCGACGACGAAGCCCTGGATCATCTCGGTCACTTCCGCGCCCACCATATGCGCGCCGATGAGCTCGCCGGTCTTCTTGTCGAAGATCGTCTTGACCATGCCCTGATCCTCGCCGAGCGCCACGGCCTTGCCGTTGCCGGCGAAGGTGAAGCGGCCGACGCGGATGTCGCGGCCCTGTTCCTTGGCCTTGGCTTCCGTGAGGCCGACGGAGGCGACCTGCGGGTGGCAATAGGTGCAGCCCGGGATCTTGGACTTGTCCACCGGATGGACATTCGGCAGGCCGGCGATCTTCTCGATGCAGATGACCGCCTCGTGCTCGGCCTTGTGGGCGAGCATCGGCGGGCCGGCGACGTCGCCGATGGCGTAGATGCCCGGCACGTTGGTCTTGCCGTAGCCGTCGATGGCGATGAAGCCGCGATCGGTCTTCACGCCCAGCGCCTCGAGGCCGATATTCTCGATATTGGCCTGCACGCCGACGGCGGAGATCATGCGGTCGGCGGTGATTTTTTCCACCTTGCCGTCCTTCATCTCGACATGGGCGGTGATGGAGTTGGCGCCCTTCTCCACCTTGGCGACCTTGGCCTCCAGATGGATCTTCATGCCCTGCTTCTCGAACTGCTTCTTGGCGAGCGCCGAGATTTCCACGTCCTCGACCGGCATCACCGTCTTCATCACCTCGACCACCGTCACCTCGACGCCGAGCGTGCGGTAGAAGGAGGCGAATTCGATGCCGATGGCGCCCGAGCCCATGACGAGCAGGGACTTCGGCATCTCTTCCGGCTTCATCGCCTCGAAATAGGTCCAGATCAGCTTGCCGTCCGGCTCGATGCCCGGCAGGGCGCGCGGGCGCGCGCCGGTGGCGATGACGATATGCTTGGCCGTGTAGGCGCCCTCGGGAAGGACGTTCTTCGGCAGCGGCGCCTGCGGCTGCTGGATGGCCTTGGCCGTCTTGGAGACGACGATCTCGCCGGGCTTGGTCAGCTTGGCCTCGCCCCAGATGATGTCGACCTTGTTCTTCTTCATCAGGAAGCCGACGCCGCCGTTCATGCGCTGGGCGATGCCGCGCGAGCGGGCGACGATGGCTTTCAGGTCCGGCGTGACCGGGCCGTCGATCTTCACGCCATAGTCGCCCGGATGCTGGGCGTAGTGGAAGATCTCCGCCGAGCGCAGCAGCGCCTTGGTGGGAATGCAGCCCCAGTTGGAGCAGATGCCGGCGAGATGCTCGCGCTCCACGATGGCCGTCTTCAGGCCCAATTGCGCGGCGCGAATCGCGGCGATGTAGCCGCCCGGACCCGAACCGATAACGATGACGTCGTAGGCATTCGACATGAGCGCTTCCACTCCTCTGTTGTTCTTCTCCGCCGCGGCCGGCTTGCGCCGCCGCGGCCTTGACGAGGAGCGAAGGCGCCCCGCCCCTCAGGGAAGCTGGTCGGCCTTTTCCGGCCGCGTCAGCATCCCGTAGATCTCATCCTTGAGCCGCATCCGCTCCTTCCGCATGTCGGCCATGTGGAAGTCGTCGACGGGCTCGATATCCGTCTCGGCGCGGTGGATCGCGAGATTCACCGCCTGATATTCCTCGGAAATCCGGTGGAAGTGGCCGTCGACCTCGCGCAGATGGCGGATCGTGGCGACGTGTTCCGGAAATTCCTCTGCCAACTGGTGCGGGGTGTTCGGCATGTCCATCTCCTTGCTGGGTTGATGGTGACAGCCTAGCGCGCCCGCGCCCGTCCTCCTTGATCCGGGTCAAAGCCCGAGCATCATGCGCACGACCGGCTCGAGACCCTTGCCGATCGCCCGCGTGTTCGCCGCATCGAGATGCACCCCGTCGAGCGGCGTCGTCTTCGCCACCGAGCCGGCGTCGAAGAAGCCGCAGCCCGCCTCGTCCGCAAGATCGGCATAGAGCGTCGCCAGCATGGCCGACTGCTCGACGCCGCCGGCAAACATCGCCGCGAAGGCGGTGTTGGCGGTCTCGCAGAGCGGCGGCGGGGAGACGATCAGCACCTCCGGCCCCTCTTGCGTGTCGAACGACCAGGCGTGATGGCGCACCAGCTCCACCAGCCGCTCCATGCCCTGGACCGCGCCGAAGGCCGTCCCGCAGATCGCCGGCTTCATGTCGTTGGCGCCGAGGAGGAGGATGACGAGGTCGATCGGGTCGTGGCTGTGCAGGATGGTCGGCAGGATGCGCGCGCCGTTGCGGTCGCAATCCGCCAGATGGTCGTCATAGGCGGTGGTGCGGCCGTTGAGGCCCTCCGCGATCACGGTGACGTCCGGTCCGAGAGCCTTGGCGAGAACGCTCGGCCACCGGTCCGCGAAGGAATGCCGGTCGAGCGTTTCCGCGTCATAGCCCCAGGTCAGGCTGTCGCCGTAGCAGAGAACCGTCTTCATGGCCGCACCCCGCTATCAGACGAGCATCCCCATCGGGTTCTCGATGTAGCGCTTGAAGGCGCCGAGCAGTTCGGCCCCGAGCGCGCCATCGACGCAGCGATGGTCGGTGGAAAGCGTCACGGTCATGGCGTTGACTATGACCATCTCGCCCTTCCTGACCACGACCCGCTCCTCGCCCGCGCCGACCGCCAGGATCGTCGCATGCGGCGGGTTGACGACGGCGGCGAAGTTCTTCACGCCCATCATGCCCATGTTGGAGACCGCCGTGGTGCCGCCCTGGTATTCCTCGGGCTTCAGCTTGCGTTCCTTCGCCCGCTTGCCGAGGTCCTTCATCTCGTTGGAGATGGTGGAGAGCGTCTTCAGCTCGGCGCTGCGGATGATCGGCGTGATCAGGCCGCCCGGGATGGAGACGGCGACGCCGACATCCGCGTGC
>JBDHSZ010000264.1:0-3822 GCA_039812945.1 Shinella sp. | reverse complement strand
GAATACGGCATCGACTTCAAGCGCGTCATGCGCGGCCGCCTCGTGCTCGGCACGGCGGACGGCTGGCTGAAGGCCGACGGCGAGACCATCTACCAGGCGAGCGACCTCAGGGTCGGCCTGTCGAAGGACAAGGACGCCTGAGGGCGGCGCACCGCCCCCACCACGAGACGTTCAAGAAAAGGTCAGGAACATGAGACGGGTAGTTGTCACGGGTCTGGGGATCGTATCCTCCATCGGGAACAATGCGGACGAGGTGACGGCGTCGCTGCACGACGCGCGCTCCGGCATCAGCTTCTCGCAGGACTTCGCCGACCACGGCTTCCGGTGCCAGGTCTGGGGTTCGCCGGACATCGACACGACCGAGCTCGTCGATCGCCGCGCGGCCCGCTTCCTCTCGCAGGGCGGCATGTGGAACCACGTCGCCATGAAGCAGGCGATCGCCGATTCGGGCCTTGAGGAGGCCGAATATTCGGGCAATCCGCGCGCCGGCATCATCATGGGCTCGGGCGGCCCGTCCACCCGCACGCTGATCGAGGCGGCCGAGATCACCGTCAAGAACAACTCGCCCAAGCGCATCGGCCCCTTCGCCGTGCCGAAGGCGATGTCCTCGACGGCCTCCGCGACGCTCGCCACCTGGTTCAAGATCCACGGCGTCAACTATTCCATCTCGTCGGCCTGCTCGACCTCGGCGCACTGCATCGGCAACGCCGCGGAGATGATCCAGTGGGGCAAGCAGGACATCATGTTCGCCGGCGGCCACGAGGACCTCGACTGGACCATGTCGAACCTGTTCGACGCCATGGGCGCCATGTCCTCCAAGTACAACGAGACCTCGCCGACCACGGCCTCGCGCGCCTATGACATCTCCCGCGACGGCTTCGTCATCGCCGGCGGCGCGGGCGTCCTCGTCCTGGAGGAACTGGAGCACGCCAAGGCCCGCGGCGCGAAGATCTATGCGGAGGTCGTCGGCTACGGCGCGACCTCGGACGGCTACGACATGGTGGCGCCGTCGGGCGAAGGCGCGGTGCGCTGCATGCGCCAGGCGATCTCCACCGTGAAGGGCGAGATCGACTACATCAACACGCACGGCACCTCGACGCCCATCGGCGACAGCAAGGAGATCGGCGCGATCCGCGAGGTCTTCGGCGAGAAGATGCCACATATCCAGTCGACCAAGTCGCTGACCGGCCACTCGCTCGGCGCGGCCGGCGCGCAGGAATCGATCTACGGCCTCCTGATGATGCAGGCCGGCTTCATCGGCGAGAGCGCGCATATCACCGAGCTCGACCCGGAATTCGAAGGCGTGCCGATCGTGCGCAAGCGCATCGACAACGCCAAGATCGACACGGTCCTGTCCAATTCCTTCGGCTTCGGCGGCACGAACGCCACGCTGGTCTTCCAGCGCTATAACGGATGACGCCGATGACCGGGATCATGAACGGCAAGCGCGGCCTCGTCATGGGGGTCGCGAACAATCACTCCATCGCCTGGGGCATCGCTCAGAAGCTGGCCGGCGCGGGCGCCGAGCTGGCCTTCACCTACCAGGGCGAGGCGCTCGGCAAGCGGGTGAAGCCGCTCGCCGCCGAGCTCGGCTCGGACTTCGTCATCCCCTGCGACGTCGAGGATATCGCCACGGTGGATTCGACCATCGAGGCGATCCGGCAGAGATGGGGCAAGCTCGATTTCGTCGTGCACGCCATCGGCTTTTCCGACAAGAATGAGCTGAAGGGCCTTTATGCCGACACCTCGCGCGACAATTTCTCGCGCACGATGGTCATTTCCTGCTTCTCCTTCACGGAGATCGCACGGCGCGCGGCCGACCTGATGACCGATGGCGGCGCGCTGCTGACGCTGACCTATGGCGGCTCGGTGCGCATCATGCCGAACTACAACGTGATGGGCGTCGCCAAGGCCGCGCTGGAAGCCTCCGTGCGCTACCTTGCCGGCGACTACGGCCCGCAGGGCATCCGCGTCAACGCGATCTCGGCCGGGCCGATCCGCACCCTGGCCGGCGCCGGCATCTCCGATGCGCGCGCCATGCTGTCCTGGCAGCAGAAGAACGCGCCGCTGCGCCGCACCGTCACCATCGAGGACGTCGGCAATTCGGCGCTCTACCTGCTCTCCGACATGGCGAGCGGCGTCACCGGCGAAATCCATTATGTGGACGCCGGCTACAACATCACCTCCATGCCGACGCTGGAGCGACTGGCGAAAGCCGACAGCGAATAGGGACCGCGGCGCGAAGGCCGACTTCGCGCCGTCCGCCCTCGCTCACAGCATCATCAGCACGGCGACGAGCAGGATCACGGCGGCAAGGACGCCGAGCAGCAGCAGGCGCACCTGCGCATTCATTTCGAGCGGCCTGCCGCCGGCGCTGCGCTTCAGGAAGGTGAGCGGCACCTCGGAGGTCGGCGTGTGCCCCTCCCCTTCCTTCACATCCCTTGCGATGACTTCCGCCACGTCTTCCATCATCGGCGGTCTTGCAGGTCCAAAAGCCATTGCGGGTCTCCTGAACGGGAACGATCCGCAAATGGTGGACCTCTTTCGGCGGTTTTGCAACGCGCCGCGTCATTCGGACGCGCCGACAGGACGCCTTTGGCTCAGCGCCGGCCCCACAGCACCTTGAAGCGGGCGTTGCGGCACAGTTCGCCGCTTTCCTTGAAGGCTTCCTTCAGCACCGGCTCGTAGGGCAGGCCGCGATTGGCGACCATCAGCAGGCGGCCGCCGGACTTGAGCGACTTCGCCGCCATGCGGATCATGCCCGCGCCGAGCGAATGGTCGGCGGCATGGCCTTCGTGGAAGGGCGGGTTCATGACGATGAGGTCGTAATGGTCGCGCGGCGTCTCGGCCGTCAGGTCGAACCAGAAGTAGCGGGCCGGGATATGCGGGCAGTTCTCCGCCATGTTCTCCTTCGCCGCCTCCAGCGCCTCGTAATGCGCCTCGAAGATGTCGATGCCCTTTGCCTGCGGCGCGCGGCCGCCGAGCATGACGGAGAGATAGCCCCAGCCCGCGCCGAAATCGGCGGCGTGGCCGTGGAAGTCCTCCGGGATGCGGGTGGCGAGCAGCTCGGAGCCCTCGTCGATCCGGTCGTGCGAGAACATGCCGGGCGCCGCCGTGAAGCGGTCGGCGATGCGCACTGGCCTTGCCGCGAGTTTGGAGATCGCCTCCGCCGGGTCCTCCGGGCGGGCGAACCAGATGGCGAGGCCGTGATATTTCGGCATGGAATCGCCCGTCAGGCCGAGCTGGTCGAGGCGCTTGCGCATGGACTGCACGCCGTCTTCCTTGCCGCCCGCCACGACGATGAGGCCGCCCGTGCGCACCCGGCGCAGGGCCTCGGCGATGCGGTTCTCGTTCTCGCCCTTGTGCTTGGTCATCAGGATGAGCGCGCCGTCGAAATCCTCGCCCTCGATGACGGGCTTCACCTCCGCGCGCACGGCTTCCAGCCCGCGATAGAGCGAGCGCAGCGGCTGCACGGCCTCCAGCGCGGCGTCAAAGCCTTCCGGCGGGCGCTGGCCGGCTTCCGCGCCGAGGAACAGGTAACGCTCCCCCTCGCCCGGCATGCCGAGCGTGCCGGAGGCGAAGGGATGGAACAGGGTTTTCAGGGCGTCGCGGGTCATGGTCGGCTTTCGGCGGGAGGGGTCTACGAAAGAAAAGGGGGCGCGGAACGTTCCGCTCCGCGCCCCCTTCATGCATTGGCGTGCGATTACTCGGCGGCTTCGCCGTCGCTCTTCTTCTCGGCGGCGACTTCCTTGCCGGTCGCCTGGTCGACGACCTTCATGGAGAGGCGGACCTTGCCGCGCTCGTCGAAGCCCATCAGCTTGA
>JBDHSZ010000263.1:0-3906 GCA_039812945.1 Shinella sp. | reverse complement strand
GCCGAGATGCTGCGCCGCAAGGGCAAGCCGGTCGTGCTCGTCGCCAACAAGTCGGAAGCGCGCGGCTCGGACGGCGGTTTCTACGATTCCTATACGCTCGGCCTCGGCGAGCCGACGCCGATCTCGGCAGAGCACGGCCAGGGCATGCTGGACCTGCGCGACGCCATCGTCGCGGCCATCGGCGAAGACCGCGCCTTTCCGCCCAAGGACGACGAGGCCGTCACCGATGTCGACGTGCGGGCCGAACTGGCCGAGGGCGCGGAAGAGGACGAGGATTTCGAGCCGGAATACGATGAATCCAAGCCGCTGCGCGTCGCCATCGTCGGCCGCCCGAATGCCGGCAAGTCGACGCTGATCAACCGCTTCCTCGGCGAGGACCGGCTGCTGACCGGCCCGGAGGCCGGCATCACGCGCGATTCCATTTCCGTCGAATGGGACTGGAAGGGCCGCACGATAAAGATGTTCGACACGGCCGGCATGCGGCGCAAGGCGAAGGTGCAGGAGAAGCTGGAGAAGCTTTCCGTCGCCGACGGCCTGCGCGCCATCCGCTTCGCCGAGACCGTCGTCATCGTCTTCGATTCCACCATTCCCTTCGAGAAGCAGGACCTGCAGATCGTCGATCTCGTGCTGCGCGAGGGCCGCGCCGCCGTGCTCGCCTTCAACAAGTGGGACCTGATCGACGATCCGCAGGCCGTGCTCGCCGAGCTGCGCGAGAAGACCGAGCGGCTGCTGCCGCAGGCGCGCGGCATCCGCGCCGTGCCGGTCTCCGGCCAGACGGGGCGTGGCCTCGACAAGCTGATGCAGGCCGTCATCGACACGGACCGCACCTGGAACCGCCGCATCTCCACCGCCAAGCTGAACCGCTGGCTGGATGCGGTGCAGACGCAGCATCCGCCGCCGGCCGTCTCCGGCCGCCGCCTGAAGCTGAAATACATGACGCAGGTGAAGGCCCGCCCGCCGGGCTTCATGGTCTCCTGCACGCGCCCCGACGCGCTGCCGGAATCCTATATCCGCTACCTGACGAACGGCCTGCGTAACGACTTCAACCTGCCGGGCGTGCCGATCCGCATCCATTTTCGCGCGGCGGACAATCCGTTCGCGAGCAAGGCGAAGAAGCGGCGCTGAGGCTCAGCGCTTCGGCAGGGATATATTGGTGGCTTGAAGACCCCTCCCCAACCCCTCCCCACAAGGGGGAGGGGCTTAGCGTGCCGCGCCCCCGGAGTTCGAATTTGGATAAGGAGCAAGCCTCCTGCTTTCTCCCCCCTTGTGGGGGAGATGCCGGCAGGCAGAGGGGGTTTTCCGGCCTCGCTCAGCCCCTCGGCAGTTTCTCCTTCACCACCAGCGCGCCGTGATGCTGGATGACCGCCGCGGCGACGGCGGCGGCGAAGCGGGCGGCTTCCTGCGGCGGCGCGCCGGTCGCCAGGCTGGCGAGGAAGGCGCCGTTGAAGCTGTCGCCGGCGCTCGTCGTGTCGACGATCTTCTCCACCTTCGCCGAGGGCACATGGCTGCGCGCTCCGCCGAAGACCAGCGTCGCGCCTTCGCCGCCGTCCTTCACCACCTGTTCCGCAACGCCGAGCGCCGTGTAACGGGCGATGGTCTCGTCCAGCGAGGCGTCGCCGAAATGGCTCTTCTCGTCGTCGAGGCTCGGCATGACGAGCGTCGCGGCGCGCGCGCCCTCGGTGATCGTCGCGCGCATGCGCGCCGCATCGTCCCACAGGCGCGGGCGGATATTCGGGTCGAAGACGATGCGCTTGCCGGCGGCCTTCGCGCGGCGCAGTTCGGCAAGCAGCGTCTCGACGTCCTCCGCCGGCAGGATCGCCAGCGTGATGCCGGAGAAGACGACGATGTCGGACGCCTCGATGGCGGCGCGCAGGCGCTCGCCGTCGCGGGCGAGCAGTTTTGCAGCGGAGGCGGAGCGCCAGTAGGAGAAGCTGCGCTCGCCGTCCTTCAGGTGGATCATGTAGAGGCCGGGCGAGCGGCCGTCGATGCGCGCGACATGGTTCGTGCCGATGCCGTGGCCCTGCATGAAGGCCAGCATCTCGTCGGAGATCGTGTCCGTGCCGACGGCGGAGAGATAGTCGACGCTCCAGTCGGAGGGCAGGTATTGGCGGGCGTAATAGGCGGTGTTGAACGTGTCTCCGGCGAAACTCTTGCGCATCAGGCCGCCCTCGGCCTGCATCAGTTCCACCATGCATTCGCCGATTGCCAGCAGCCGTCCAGCCATTCCCGTTCCTCCCGCTCAATTGCGCCGAAAAGAGGAAATACTGTCAAAGAGTTGACGGGGCAAGACGATGCCTGCGCTTTCGCCGTGCCGTTGGCGCTCCCTGCGGCCGAGGCCGGGGACGTGGACGCCGTATTCGCCGGCAAGGCGCTGCATGTGGCCGGACAGCCGGGCCGCGAAATCGTCGGCGAAAAGCTGCGGCGAAAGCGCGAGGACGAAGAGGCCGATGCCGGGCGTGGCCTCGCCCGCCTGGAAATCCGGCGCGTCGAGCGACCAGTTCGCGCCGGTGAGGCCGGCGGCCAGAACCTCCACCATCAGCGCGATATTGGCGCCGCGCGCGCCGCCGAAGGCCAGCAGCGCGCCCTGCATGGCGGCGGAGGCGTCCGTCGTTGGCTCGCCGTCCGGGTCGAGCGCCCAGCCCTCGGGAATGGCCTCGCCGCGCGCCGCCGCCGCGCGGATGTCGACGAAGGCGGCGGCGCTGGAGGCCTGGTCGATCAGGAGGATGCGCCCGTCTGCCAGCGGCGCGGCGAAGGCGAGCGGATTGGTGCAATAGACCGGCAACCGGCCGCCGGCGCCGGCCATCAGGGCCGGGCCGTTGGTGGCGGCGAGCGCCACGAGGCCCTCCTCGGCGAGGCGGGCGGCATACCAGCCGAGCTCGCCGGTCGTGTAGCTGTTGCGCAGGGCGAAGACCGCGATGCCGAAGGTCCTGGCCTTCGCGGCCAGCTCCTCGTGGGCGAGGGAAAAGCCGTGCTGCGCCACCCCGCCCATGGCGTCGCATCTCATGATGGCCGGCACCGGCGAGGTGATCAGCGGCTCGGCCCGTCCGGCGATCCTGCCGTCGACGAGGCTGTGCAGATAGTCCGTCAGGTGCAGGAAGCCGACCTTGCGCTTTCCGGCCGTTTCCGCATCCAGCGTGGCGCGGGCGAGCGCCGCGGCCGCCGGCTCCGCCATGCCGACGCGCATCAGCGCGGCGCGGGCGAGGTCGAGGGCCTGGGCGGGGGAAAGGGTGACGTCGTCGGTCATGCGGTCAACCTTCTCTATGGAATTTGCCGACATCATCCAGACCGCCCGGCGCTTCGTCAACCTTGGAAAAATCCGGGGCCGGGCCGTTTACCCTCGTGAGGGCGCGCGTTACATCTTGGGCGGGCGAAACGGAAACCGGAGCGAGAACGCATGGCAAAACCCCGCAAGAAGACCGACGACTGGTGGCGCGGCGCGGTCATCTACCAGGTCTATCCCCGCTCGTTCCAGGACACGACCGGCGACGGCATGGGGGATTTGAGGGGCGTCACCAGGCGGCTCGGGCACATCGCCTCGCTCGGCGTCGACGCCGTCTGGCTCTCGCCCTTCTTCAAGTCGCCGATGGCGGATATGGGCTATGACGTCTCGGATTATTGCGACGTCGACCCGATGTTCGGCACGCTGGCGGATTTCGACGCATTGCTGGCGGAAGCCCACCGCCTCGGCCTCAAGGTCATCATCGACCAGGTGATCTCGCATACCTCGGACCAGCACCCGTGGTTCGTCGAGAGCCGCTCCAGCCGGTCCAATCCCAAGGCGGACTGGTATGTCTGGGCCGATCCGAAGCCGGACGGCACCGCGCCCAACAACTGGCTGTCGATCTTCGGCGGGCCGGGCTGGGAATGGGACGGCGTGCGCAAGCAATATTACATGCACAACTTCCT
>JBDHSZ010000262.1:0-3946 GCA_039812945.1 Shinella sp. | reverse complement strand
GAGCCCGGCTCATAGACGACCTCTTCCATCAGCGCCTGGCCGATGCCCTGCGCCACACCGCCCTGGATCTGCCCTTCCACGATCATCGGGTTCACCACCACGCCGACGTCATCGACGCACGTGAAGCGCTCGATCGTGGTCGAGCCCGTTTCCGGGTCGATCTCCACCTCGCAGACATGGACGCCGTTCGGCCAGCTTCCCGACGCGATCTCATTGGTGTGCGACAGCGCCATCTTGCCTTGCGGAGCCCTCGCGGCAAGCTCGAACAGCCCTACCTCGCGGTCCGTGCCGGCGATGCGGAAGCGGCCGGCCTCGTACTCGATGTCGGCTTCCGACGCCTCCAGATGCTCGGCCGCGCGTGCCTTGCAACTGTCGAGTGCCGCTTGCGCCGCGACCGCCACAGCGCTGCCGCCGACGATGAGCGAACGCGAGCCGAAGCTGCCGAAGCCGCGCGCCCGGTCGGTGTCGCCCGTGACGACGACGATCCGGTCCGGGTCGACGCCGAACAGGGCGCTCACCATCTGCGCGAACGAGGTCTCCAGCCCCTGCCCCATCGGCAGCGTGGCGGATACGACCTCGATCGTGCCGTCGGCGCGGATGGCGATCTCGACGGTCTCGGTATAGGCGTGGGCGCCCGTCCACTCGATGAACATGGCAAGCCCCTGCCCGCGCAGCCTGCCTTTCGCCGCGCTTTCCTTCCGCCGCTCCCCGAACCCCGTCCAATCGGCTTCCGCGAGCGCCCGGCCGAGCATGGCCGGGAAGTCGCCGCTGTCGTAGGTTTCCCCGGTGGCCGTGCGATAGGGAAGCTGCCCGGCCGCGATCAGGTTGCGCCGGCGCAGCTCGATGCGGTCGATGCCGAGGGAAGCGGCCGCCTCGTCCATCAGGCGCTCGATGATGTAGATCGCCTCCGGCCGCCCCGCGCCGCGATAGGGAGCGGTCGGCTGCGTGTGGCTCAGCACCCCCTGCGCCTCGATGTCGACCGCCGGGATGTCGTAGACATTGGTGACGACCTTCGACCCGAGGACCGTCGCCACCAGCGGGCCGGCCGGAGACGGGTAGGCGCCGAGATTGGTCCGGCTCCTCAGCCGCAGCGCCAGGATGCGCCCTTTGGCATCGAAGGCGAGCGCCGCATCGGCGCGCTGGTCGCGCGCATGCGTCGACCCCATGAACTCCTCCGAGCGCGACGCCGTCCAGCGGACCGGCCGGCCGAGCCGTTCGGCAAACCACAGCGCGAGCACATCCTCCGGATAGAGGTAGCCCTTCATACCGAAGCCGCCGCCGATGTCGGGCACGCGGATGCGCAGCCGCTCGTCCGGCCAGCGGAACACGTGCCGGGTCAGCGCCTCATGCACCGCCGTCGGGTTCTGCGTGGCGGTGTGGAGGGTCATGCGGCCGGCTTCCGCGTCGGGCACGGCAAGGACGGCGCGCGGCTCGAGCGGTGCCGCGTAGAGCCGCTGGTTCGACAAGGTGAGCTCCACGACATGCGCCGCGGAAGCGAAAGCGGCCTCCACGGCCGCGCGATCGCCGATCCGGTGCATCACGACGGCGTTGGTGCCGGCCTTCGGCCACACCAGTGGCGCATCGGCTGCGCAAGCGGCCTCCAGATCGGCGACCGCTTCCTCCTCCTCGAAATCGAGTTCGACCGCGTCCAGCGCATCGAGTGCCGCCTGCGGCGAGGTGGCGACGAGAGCCATCACCGGCTCGCCGACATGGCGCACCCGCTCGCGCGCCAATGGCCAGCGTGGCGGCGCCTGCATCGGCCCGCCGTCCTGCCCGCGATAGCTGCGCAGGATAGGGATCGGGGAGAGGCCGGCGGCCGCCAGGTCCTCGCCCGTGGCGGCCGCGACGACGCCCGGCATGTCGAGGGCGGCGGCGACGTCCACCGCGAGGATGCGGGCATACGCATGAGGCGAGCGCAGGACCGCCATGCAGAGGGCGTCGTCCGGAGCGATGTCGTCGACGAAGCGCCCTTCGCCGCGGATCAGCCGGTCGTCCTCCAGGCGGAGGAGGGATTGGCCCGCGCCGAACTTCATGATCCCCGCCCCGCTGCTTCCGCCGCTGACAGACACCCCATCCTAGAGGCTTGCCGTCACCTCGATCGCGACCAGATGCGCCGGCGTCACCAGCTTCGCCTCGAAAGCGGTGCGCGTGGGAATGGCATCGGGGCTGATCCAGGCATCCCAGACCGCGTTCACCTCGTCATAGTGCTTCATATCGGCAAACATGACCCTGGCCGTCAGCAGCTTCGATTTGCTCGAGCCGCACTGGCCAAGATAGTCGTCGATCTGCGCCAGAATCTGCCGTGTCTGCTCGGCCGCCGAGGGAAGCGGGTCCCTGGCGACCTGGCCGGCAAGATAAACCGTATCTCCGTGGATGACGGCCTTGTTGTAGAGGGGACTTTTCTGCGGGTGCAAACCCAGGCGTTTGATCGACATCTATCACTTCCGGAAAGGGGCGGGGGAAAGTGCCGCATCCCCAGATGCGGCACCGGTGTCACTTCGCCTGGGGGCGTGGGTAAACGATGTCGGAAGTCTCGGCGATATCCTTCGGATAGACGATGACCGGGCTGCCCTTCTGGACCTGCATGATCAGCGAGGGGCCGAGCACGTTCGTCCCGCGTTCATCGAACCTGGCCGGGCCAAAGAACGTATTGAACTCGTTGCCGAGCAACGCCTCGCGCACCTTGGTGCTGTCCAGGCTGCCCGCGATGCGGATGGCTTCCTGCAGGATGACGCCGGCCGCGCTCGCGCTAGCAGAAGTGTGGTTGGGCTCCTTGTTGAACTTGCTCTGGAAGGCGCTGGCGTAGGCGGCCGAGGATTCGATCAGCGGGCCGGTGAATTTGAGGCTGTCATCCCAGTAGAACACGCCGACCAAATTCTCTGCCAGCGGCCCGAGCACCGAACGCAGTTCGGGCACGTTCAGCGCAAAGGCGCTGCCGATGAACTTCGGCTGGAACCGCAACTCGTCCATCTGCCGGACCAGCAGGACCGAATCCTGCACGAAGCCGCTCGTCATCACGACATCGGGGTTGGCCGATTTCAGCGCGGTCACGACGGCCGAGAGATCCGCGGAGCCCTTCGGATACTTGCCGACATAGGAGATCTCGAAACCCTTTTCCTTGGCCCGCTTCTCGATGGCGCCGATGAAGAGGTTCGGGAAAAGATCGTCCATGCCCACGATCGCCACGGTGGATGGCCGCGGCTCGAGCGTCGTCAGCACGTCGACCAGGGGGAGCGCCGTCATGGAGCTCAGCGGCGAATTGGTGAAGATATATTTGTAGCCGCGCTGGTACAGGCTGTCGGCGGTGGCCATCGGCGCGAGCGTGAGGATCTTGTATTTCTCGCTGATCGCCGCCGTCGCGAGCGCGATGCCGGAGGAGTACGGACCGAAGATGAAGCTCACGCCATCCTGCGTGATCAGCTTCTCCGTGAGCTGCGCGGAAGTCTGCGCCTTGCTCTCGTCGTCGTAGAAGATCACCTCCACCTTGTATTTCTTGCCGTCGACCTCGATGCCCCCGACTTCGTTCACCGCATCGCGCCAGAACTGGTAGCCGTCGCGCAGCAGCGCGCCCTCGCGCGCCAGATTGCCGGTGAGGCTGACGGCGGCACCGATCTTGAGCACCTCCTGAGCGGCCGCGCCAAGCGGCAACAGCAACAATCCCAAGAGCGTAATGGTCCATGTGATCATGCGCATTTTTGTTTCCTCCTGTCCAAAGTTCCTGCCCCTAGAGCGGTTCGAGGCCCATATAGGCCTGCTGGATGTCGCTGGTGGCGAGAAGCTCGGCGGCCGGGCCGCTGGCGACGACGGCGCCCGTCTGGAGGACGTAGCCGGCATCGGCCATCTCCAGCGCCAGCTCGACATCCTGATCCACCACGAGAAGGGAGATCCTGTCCTGCTTGCGGATGTCCATGAGGGTCCCGGCGAGACGCTCGGTCACCAGCGGGGA
>JBDHSZ010000261.1:0-3982 GCA_039812945.1 Shinella sp. | reverse complement strand
GGTATCGAGGTGGACGAAGATGTTGTCCGCGCCGACCCGCTCCACCATGGCCACGGCCTGCTGGGCGGAATTGATGAGGTGGTTTTCGTAGCGGTTCACCGCCTCGACGCCGAGTTCGATGCCATGGGTCTTGGCGTATCTGGCGGCGGCATCGAGTGCCTTGGCGATATTGTCGTATTCGGCCTCCGTCGGCGGCACGCCCGTGCGCTCGCCGATGCCGCCGAAGATGACGCCGGAAAGCGCCTCGGCGCCCATTTCGGCCGTCTTGTCGATGGCCACCTTCAGGTGCTCGACGGCGGCCTCCGGATGGACCGACGCCCAGGCGTGCTCGGGCAGGCCGAGCGAGCAGACGGCGCGCAGCTTGTTCTTCTCGAGCAGGTCGCGGGTGTGTTTGGTGTCGACGGCGGGCGCGTTGAGCAGCGCGATCTCGATGAAGTCCATCTTGTAATGCGCAGCACCTGCAATCGCCTTTTCCGCGCCCGCGCGATCCCAGTTCATGGTCCACATGCTGGTGTGAACGCCAAAGCCTTCCATGGTCGTATCTCCTATTTTGCGATTTTGAGGAATTTCGCCGAGAACCAGCGCAGCACCATCACGACGATGAGCAGGATGCCCCAGACGGCGGTGGCCAGATGCTGGTTGGCGCCGAGCAGGTTCAGCCCCGAGGACAGAAGCTGAAGCACGACGAGCGCGACGAAGACGGGCAGGACGCGCCCGAAGCCGCCGAACGGGTTGATGCCGCCGAGGAAGCAGGCAAGCACGGTGATGAGCAGGTAGGATTCGCCATGCCCGATGCGCACCGAATTGAAGCGGGCGAGCATGATGATGCCGGCGATCGCCGCCATGACGCCCGAGAGCACATAGACCAGCACCAGCACCTTGCGAGTGTTGAGACCCGAATAGCGGGCGGACTCGATATTGGAGCCGATCATGTAGGTCGAGAAGCCGAGCTTGGTGCGCGACAGCAGCACATGGCACGCCAGCACGCAGGCGATCAGGATCAGCAGAGGCACGGGAATACCGAGGATGCTGCCGTGACCGATCGGGGCGATGAAAGCCGGGAAGCCGGAAATGTCGCCGCCGCGCGTCAGGAATTCCCCGAGACCGCGCAGGAAAATCATCATCGACAGCGTGACGAGGATGGGGTGCGCACGGGTGAAGGCCACGACAAGGCCGATGACCAGGCCGCTCGCCGCCCCGACGGCGAGCGCGAGCGCCGAACCGAGCAGGAAGGCGGACGGGCCGGCATCCACCCCGCCATTGGCCTGAAGCACCCAGGCAAGCGTCAGGCCCGCCATGTTGGCGGTGAAGGTGATGGCGAGGTTGAGGCCGCCGGTGAGGATCGGCAGCAGCATGGCGAGCGTCAGGATGCCAAGCTCGGGCAGTTGGAAGGCGACCGAGCCGAAGGTCGCCCCGGTCAGGAACTGCGGCGAGGCGAGACCGAACACGACGAGCACGGCGGCAAGTGCGGCGAAGGGACCGGCCATGTCGGCCCCGAAGATGGCGTTGAAGCGGGCAGCGAGCGCGTTCATCGGTTGGCTCCTTGGGTCTTGGTGTTCAGGAACGGCAGCAGCGTGCCGAGACGGACGCTCGACAGCGTGATGGCGGCGAGGATGATGGCGCCGACGATCATCTTGAAGGCGAAGGGCGAGACGCCCATCAGGTTGAGGCCGTTCTGGGTGATGGAGACGAGCAGCACGCCGAGCACGCAGCCGAGCACCGTACCCTTGCCGCCGCCGAGCCGGGCGCCACCCAGCACCACGGCGGCGAGCACATCGAGTTCGCGGCCGTAGAGCGCATTGGGTACCACCTCCTGCGCATAATGCGCCTGCATCAGACCGGCGATCCCCGCCATCAGGCCGAGCCAGCCGAAGGCGATGAACTGCATGGCGCCGACATTGATGCCGAAGCGGCGCGCGCCTTCCGGATTGTCGCCGAAGGCATAGAGCTGGCGGCCCGTCGTGGTGCGGGTGATGAAGAGCCAGGTGACCAGGACGCAGGCGGCCATGACGACGACGGGGAGCGTGATCTCCGCCCAGGTGCCATCCGCCATCTCGCGCTCGTAGAGCACGACACGGCTCGTCAGCCAGTCCGGCAGGTCGTAGATCGATACGCCCTTGGTGAAGAACATCAGCAAGCCGAAATAGACGTTGAAGGTGGCGATCGTCGCGACGATCGAGATGATGCGGAAGCGGTGGACGAGGAAGGCGTTGAAGGCGCCGAGGAGAACGCCGATTCCGCCGGCGACCAGAAAGCCGGAGAGCCACCCGCCTCCGCCGATACGCTCCAGCAGGAGCACGGTGACATATTGCACGACCGAGGCGGCGACGGCGAAGGAGATGTCGATGCCGCCGGCGATCAGCACCACCAGCAGACCAACGGCGAAGATGATGTTGACGGCGCTGATGTTGAGGAGGTCGAAAGCGTTGCCGAGCGAGAAGAAGCGGTCGGCGGCGAAGGACAGGTAGATGCTGATCGCGATAATGACGAGGAACAGCACGTATTCGGTGGCGTGGGAATGGAAGAGCTTACGCATAGACGGCTGCCTCTATGTCCTTGAGGGTCGTTTCGCGCGGGTCGTGCCAGCCGGCGATGCGGCCCTTTTCCATGTGGATGACCCGGTCGGCGTTGAAATAGACTTCCGGCACCTCGTCCGAGATGAGGATGATCGACAGGCCCGTCTCGGCGAGGCGCGCGACGATCTCGAAGATGCCGGCGCGTGCGCCGACATCGACGCCGACGGTCGGCGCATCGAGGATCAGCACCTTCGGGTCCGTCGCCAGCCACTTGGCGATGGCGACGCGCTGCTGGTTGCCGCCCGACAGGGTGGAGATCGCGTCCTCCTGCCTGCCGATCTTGACGCCGAGATCGGCGATCCAGCGGGCGACGAGCGAACGCTTCTTTTCGGAGGAGATGAGCCCGCCGCTCAGGATGCTGTCGAGCGCGGCCTGGACGAGATTGTCGGCGATGGATTGCGGCTGGTTGAGGCCGAGCGCCAGGCGATCCTCCGAGAGATAGGCGATGCCGGCGGCAATCGCCTCGCGGTTGGAGGAAAAGCGCACGTCCCTCCCCTCCAGCACGACCGTTCCGGAAGCCGGCCGGCGCATGCCGAAGAGCGTCAGGGCCAGTTCAGTACGGCCCGCGCCGAGCAGGCCGGTGATGCCGAGTGTCTCGCCCCGGCGCAGATCGAAGGAGATGTCGGAGAATTCGCCGGGCCGCGACAGGCCCTTGACGGAGAGGATGACAGGATTTTGCGCGACATCGCGGGCGCGGACATTCTGGTCAAAGGTGCGCCCGGTCATAAGTTCCGTGATGCGCGACTGCGTCATGCCCGCCATGGGATAGACGCCGATGAGGTTGCCGTCCCGCAGCACCGTGAGGCGTGCGGAAATCTCCAGTACCTCGGCCAGGCGGTGGCTGACGAAAACCACGGCGACGCCGGACGCGGAGAGCTTGTGCACGATGCAGAGGAGGTGGTCGGTCTCCGACTGGGTGAGCGAGGCCGTCGGCTCGTCCATGAAGACGATGCGCGCCTCGCCGACCAGCGCACGGGCAATCGCCACGATCTGCCGCTGGGCGATGGCGAAATCCTTCAGCGGACGGTCGACATCGAAGGTAACGCCGAGCCGTGCCAGCGCCTCCTCGGCAATCCGGCGGATCGCGGGATAGCTGACGAAGCGCGGCCGGGCACCGGACAGCGTCTGGAAGGCGATGTTCTCCGCCACGGTCATCTCGGGAAAGAGCGCGAGGTCCTGCCAGATCACCTTGATGCCGAGCGCCTGGGCAATGCCGGGCGTCATGTGGGGTACGGCCTCGCCGTCGAACGCGATCTCGGCGCCGGCAGCCGGCTTGTAGACGCCGGTGATCACCTTGATCAGTGTCAACGGCGGAGTAAAAACCGGCCACGGGGCGGAGCAAAAGTCGGCCACCATGGTGCCGGCCTGAGACCGCCGGGAGGGCATAGCCCGAGCGGGGGTCTCAG
>JBDHSZ010000260.1:0-3984 GCA_039812945.1 Shinella sp. | reverse complement strand
CCCTCATCCGGCCCTTCGGGCCACCTTCTCCCCGAGGGGAGAAGGGGAGATTCGGCAACGGCGTGCCATATGCGATTGCCCTGCCCACAAAGAGAAGGGGCTTAACCTGCCGCTCCGTTGCAGGGAAAATGGGAAGGAAAAGCAAGCCTCCTGCTTTCTCCCCCCTTGTGGGGGAGATGCCGGCAGGCAGAGGGGGTCTTCACTCCCCGCGCCCTCCAGCCTCACGCCAGCGTATAGGCGGTCTTGACGGTCGTGTAGAACTCGGCCGCGTATCTGCCCTGCTCGCGCGAACCATGCGACGAGCCCTTGCGGCCGCCGAACGGCACGTGGAAGTCCACACCGGCGGTCGGCAGGTTGACCATCACCATGCCCGCCTCGGCATTGCGCTTGAAATGCGTGGCGTGCTTGAGGCTGGTCGTGGCGATGCCGGAGGACAGGCCGAAGGGCGTGTCGTTGGCCACCGCCAGCGCCTCCTCGTAGTCCTTGACGCGGATGACGGCGGCGACCGGGCCGAAAATCTCCTCGCGCGAGATGCGCATGTCGTTCGTCGCCTCGGTGAAGAGCGCGGGCGCGAGGTAGAAGCCGGGCGTCTCGCGCTTCAGGCGCTCGCCGCCGAAGGCGAGCTTCGCGCCCTCCTTTTGGCCGATCTCGATATAGTCGGTGTCCTGCTTCAACTGGCTCTCGTCCACCACCGGGCCGATATGGGTGCCGGCCTTCAGGGCGTCGTCCACCACCACGCTCTTCAGCCGCTCGCCGACGGCGGCGACGAAGCGGTCGTGGATGCCTTCCGTCACGATGACGCGCGAGGAGGCCGTGCAGCGCTGGCCGGTCGAGAAGAAGGCCGAGTTGACGGCGGCCTCGACGGCGACGGAAAGGTCCGCATCGTCGAGCACGACGAACGGGTTCTTGCCGCCCATCTCGAGCTGGTACTTGCGGTTATGCTCGACCGAGGCGGCCGCGACGCGCTTGCCCGTGCCGGTGGAGCCGGTGAAGGTGACGGCGTGGACGTCGGGGCTGTCGAGCATGGCCTGGCCGACCACCGACCCCTTGCCCATGACGAGGTTGAGCACGCCCTTCGGCAGGCCGGCGCGCACCAGGATATCGACGATGGCCCAGGAGCAGCCCGGCACCAGCTCGGCCGGCTTGAAGACGACCGTGTTGCCGTAGCAGAGCGCCGGGGCGATCTTCCAGGCGGGAATGGCGATGGGGAAGTTCCAGGGCGTGATGATGCCGACGACGCCGACCGGCTCGCGGGTGATCTCGACGCCGATCCCCGGCCGCACCGAGGGCAGCACCTCGCCGGCCAGCCGCAGGCACTCGCCCGCGAAGAAATCGAAGATCTGGCCGGCGCGCACCGTCTCGCCGATACCCTCGGCCAGCGTCTTGCCCTCCTCGCGCGAGAGCAGCCGGCCGAGCTCGTCCTTGCGGGCGAGTATCTCGTCGGCGGTCTTCCGGAGGATCGCGTGGCGCTCGAGGATGCCGGAGCGCGACCAGGCGGGGAAGGCCGCCTTGGCCGCAGCGATCGCCGCCTTGGTGTCCTCCACGGAGGCACGGGCATATTCGCCGACCACGTCGTCCGTGTTCGACGGGTTGATGTTCCTGACGGCGTCCGTGCCGACCCATTCGCCGGCGATCAGGTTCTGGTGGATGGTCATGGGCGCGAGCCTCCTGCTGTCATGGTGCGGCCGGTGGGAGCGGCCGCGGCATGGATTACAATTGGCGGACGACGATGTCCTCCTGCGCGGCGACCGCCAGCGGATTGCGCAGCGGCAGGCCGAAGCCCTCCGCACCGATCTCGAAGACATCGCCTTCCTGCGTGCGGATGCCGTCGCCGAAGGACAGGGTCGCCGTGCCGAACATGTGCACATGGACATCGCCCGGCGCCCGGAACAGGCCGTATTTGAAATGGTGGTATTCGAGATTGGCGAAAGTATGGGACATGTTCGCCTCGCCCGAGACGAAGGGCTTTTCCCACAGCACCTCGCCGTCCCGCAGGATGCGCGAGAAGCCGCGGATATCGTCCGGCGCGCTGCCGATGCGGATCTCCGGGCCGAAGCTCGCCTGCCTCAGCTTGGAATGGGCGAGATAGAGATAGTTGATGCGCTCCGTCACATGGTCGGAGAATTCGTTCGCCACGGCAAAGCCGATGCGGAACGGCGAGCCGTCGGCGGCGATGACGTAGATGCCGGCCATTTCCGGCTCCTCGCCGCCGTCGAGCGCGAAGGCGGGCGAGGTCAGCGCCGCGCCCGGCGCGACGGCCTGCGTCCCGTTGCCCTTGTAGAACCATTCCGGCTGCACGCCCTTCTCGCCGGCCTTCGGCTTGCCGTTCTCAAGGCCCATGCGGAACATCTTCATGGAGTCCGTCAGCGTCTCCTCGGCGGTCTCCGAGGCCTTCTTGTGCATGGAATCGCGCGTTGCGGCGGAGCCGAGATGAGTGAGGCCCGTGCCGGTCAGGTGGAGATGCGCGGCATCGGGATGGGTGACCGGCGAGAGCAGCCGGCCGGCCGCATAGGCGGCCTCCAGATCGACCTCGTCGCCGAAGCCCCTCGCCTCGATGACCGCCTTCAGCGAGCGGCCGCTGTCGGCCGCCTCCATGGCGAGCGCATGGACGCTTTTGCCCCCCTTCACCGCGCGGCCCCTGCCGCCGTCTTCCCGCACGACGACGGTGATCGAGCCGTCGGAATTTGCCATCTGCGAAATCAGCATCCCGGTTTCCTTTCTGTCGCGGGCTTCTCGCGTCAAAGCTCCGCACCTGCGGCGGACGCGCGTCCCCCGCATGGCCGCTCCCACGGCCGTTCCAATCCTGTTGCAATCGGGCGGCCGACCGGTTCCCGGTCAGCCCTTGTTCTTGTTGTAGACGTCGAAGAACACGGCGGCGAGCAGCACCAGGCCCTTGATGAGCTGCTGGTAGTCGATGCCGATGCCCATGATCGACATGCCGTTGTTCATGACGCCCATGATGAAGGCGCCGATCACCGCGCCGGTGATCTTGCCGACGCCGCCGGAAGCCGAGGCCCCGCCGATGAAGCAGGCGGCGATGACGTCGAGCTCGAAGCCGACGCCGGCCTTCGGCGTTGCCGAATTGAGCCGGGCCGCGATGATCATGCCGGCGAGCGCGGCGAGCGCGCCCATGTTGACGAAGGTGTAGAAGGTCAGCCGCTCGGTGTTGATGCCCGAGAGCTTCGCCGCCTTCTCGTTGCCGCCCATGGCATAGATGCGCCGGCCGATCGTCGTGCGGGTGGTGACGAAGGTGTAGAGCGCGATCAGGACGCCCATGACGACCAGCACGTTCGGCAGGCCGCGATAGGTCGAGAGCTGGAAGCCGAGGAAGATCGCCACGGCGCTGATCACCGCCATCTGCACGGCGAAGAAGGCGAAGGGCTCGTTCTCCGTCTCGTGCAGCGTGTTCATGCGCCGCTCGCGCAGGCCCGCATAGACCGCATAGGCGACGAGCGCCAGCACGACGACGAGGGCGAAATAGTTCTTGATGAGGCTGGTGGCCGGATCGGTGATCGACAGGAAATCCGGCACGAAGCCCGTCGAGAGGATCTGGAACTCCTTGGGGAACGGCCCGACCGGGCGCCCGCCGAGCACGACATAGGTCATGCCGCGGAACACCAGCATGCCGGCCAGCGTGACGATGAAGGAGGGTATCTTCTGGTAGGCGACCCAATAGCCCTGCGCCGCGCCCATGACCGCGCCGACGAGGATGCACAGCGGCACGACGACGATGGCCGGCAGCCCCCATTTCACCAGCATGATCGCCGAGATCGCCCCGATGAAGGCGACGATGGAGCCGACCGACAAGTCGATATGCCCCGCCACGATGATCAGCAGCATGCCCAGCGCCATGATGACGATGAACGAGTTCTGCAGCACGAGGTTGGTGATGTTGACCGGGCGGAACAGCACGCCGTTGGTGATGACCTGGAAGAAGATCATGATCACGACCAGCGCGACGAGCAGGCCGTATTCGCGGATGTT
>JBDHSZ010000259.1:0-4093 GCA_039812945.1 Shinella sp. | reverse complement strand
GTAGGGTTCCGGCGTGGCGAAGGAAAGCGGCTTGGGAGAGAAGATTCGTTTGCTCATGAATCACTATAGGTGTTGTTATTTGACAAGCAAACGACAAGTTCCCCGCCCCCGCAAGCCCTATCGTGGAGCCGCCAGGATGACGCCCGCGCCGATCAGCGCGAGGGCCGCCCCCGCCATGTCGAAACGGTCGGGCCGCAGGCCCTCGGCAAGCCACAGCCAGAGCAGCGAGGCGGCGATATAGACCCCGCCATAGGCGGCATAGGCGCGGCCGGCGAAGGCGCTGTCCGCCTGTGTCAGCAGCCAGCCGAACAGCGCGAGCGCGGCCATGCCGGGCAGGAGCCAGAGAACGGATTTGTCGAGCCGCCACCAGGCCCAGAAGGAGAAGCAGCCGGCGATCTCGGCAAGGGCGGCGGCGGAAAAGACGAGAAGGGATTTCATGCGGCGCTCCGGGCGGTGGCGGGGGCCTGCCCGGTTTAGCACGGATCGCGGCGGACGCCAGCCGGCCGTCAGCTCATCGACTGGCGCTGCAGGGTGACGAAGAGGACGAGGCCCGCGCCCTGTTTCTCGATGCCGAGGCCGCCCGCATTGCTCCAGGCGAGCGCGCCGACCGGGGCGATCATCATCGCCGACAGGGCGAGGATGCGCAGGACGACGGCGGAGAACTGGAGGAGGGCGGCGGTCATGAGCGGGGTTCCGGGCTTCGTCGGGGCGGTGTCAGAGGGCGGCGCGGCACATGGCGGCGGTCGAGCAGGCCACCAGCTTGCCGCCGTTATTGTGCGTGCTGCGGCGATAATCGGTCTCGACGGCGGCGGCCAGCATGATGGCGAAGACGGCCATGAGCAGGGTGATGATCGTGAGGCGGCGTGCAAGGATGTCCATGGTCTTGTCCCTCCAACGTTTCGGTGTCCCCGTTGTCGCACTCCGGGACTGAACGCTCCCTGAGAGGGCGGTTCATCTCCCGTTCAGGAATGGTGTGAACCCGATTGGGGGGGGGATGAAAAAAGCCGCCCGGCATGCCGGGCGGCTTGTCAGTCGGAAGGCGGGCCTCCAATCCTATTCGCTATTCGCCCCTACAGCCGCGACCAGGTCTGCGACTTGCACAGCACCGCGAGCACGCAGCCCTTCATGCGCAGCGATTTGCCGCTGACCGAGCCCGAGCCGCTATAGGTCTTGTCCGTCTCCGGATCGGTGATCGAGCCGCTGTAGTCGGCGCCTGCGCCTTCCAGCTTGCCGATGCTCTTGCCGGCATGCTTGCCGGTTTTCAGCGTGATGCAGAAGCTGCCGCCGCATTTGGCGATGACGGCGGTCGCCCCGCTCGCCGTCTTCCAGTTGCCCTCGATCGGCTCGGCGGCGAGCGCGACGCCCGGCACGGTCAGAAGGGCGGCGGCGATCCATGTCCTCAGTTTCATTCCTCTTCCTCCTCCAGAATGAGAGCCGGAATATATCTTACGCACACGTAAAGGTAAATATGCCCGGCGACCGGTTTCCCGGCGAAAATCGACGGGCCTGAAAATCGCGCTCGTTCGCCGTGGTTAGCGAAGGGTTGAAATCGTCGGTTGAACGATCCGTAAATTTTTAAGCGAATGCCGCCGTTTCCAAGGGGTGCGATGTTTAACGAAAATCCAATTTTACCAAGCGTTTGGATTTTGTTCGTCGCAAATTAAGCATGCATTTTAAGCGCATCTTGAAGGGCCGGCGGCATAGTGGAGCCATAAGACGAGCACGGAAAACCGCGCCGCAAAACTCCGAAGGAAGACCGAGGCCGCAGAAGACGGCGGGCGCCCGAGGAGGCCCGAAAGGGCAGGTAAAACAGGACCTAAAGCAGTAAACCAGTCAGACAGGGACGATCGAAATGGCACGCTTTGATTTTCAGACCAGCGAAACGGCCGCCATGATGGGCGGCGAGAACCGCGCCGAAATCTTCTGTGACATGGGCCTGATGTACGCCACGGGCCGCGGCTGCGACGTGGATGTCGTCCAGGCGCACAAGTGGCTCAACATCGCCGCCATCAAGGGTTGCGAACGCGCCGCCGAGCTGCGCGCCGACCTTGCCGCGACGATGACCAAGTCGGACCTCGCCCTGGCGCTGCGCGCGGCGCGGGAATGGATGACGGTGCATTGAGCGGGGGGGCGAATAGCGAATAGCGAATAGGGAATAGGGAAGGGCAAAGACCGCCAAAGCGGCGACCTTCCCAATTCGCCATTCCCTATTCGCCATTCCCTATTCGCTATTCGCTATTCGCTATTCGCTTCAGGACCCCCGGCAAGGCCCCTTCCAGCAACGCGATGTCCTTCTCCGGCCCGACGCTGATGCGGATGCACCGGTCGAGCGGGGCGATGCCCGGCATGCGGATGAAGACGCCGTGCTCCATCAGGCCGTCGACGATGGCCTTGGCATGGGCGCCGCCGCGGCCGCAGTCGACGGTGACGAAATTGGTGGCGGAGGCGAGCGGCAGCAGGCCGTTGGACCGGGCGATCCCCGCGATGCGCTCGCGCGAGGCGGCGATGCGGGCGACGACCTCTGCCAGATAGGCCTGGTCCTTCAGCGCGGCGAGCGCCGCCTCGACCGAGACCCGCGCCATGCCGAAATGATTGCGGATCTTGTCGAAGGCCTGCGCATTGCCGAGCGTACCGATCGCATAGCCGACCCGCGCGCCGGCAAGGCCGTAGGCCTTGGAGAAGGTGCGCATGCGCAAGACGTTCGGCTGGCCGATCAGCGCGTCGATCGATGGGATGGTTCCGGCCGGCGCGGTCTCGCCATAGGCCTCGTCGAGAATGAGCAGCGTGGTTTCCGGCAGCGCCCGCGCGAAGGCGACGACGCTGTCGGCGTCCCACCAGCTTCCCATCGGATTGTCCGGATTGGCGAAATAGACGAGCGGCGCATCTTCGCGCCGCACGGCGTCGAGCAGGCCGGAAAGGTCCTCCTTGTCGCCGGCATAGGGCACCGTGACGAGCCGCCCGCCAAAACCGTTCACGTGATAGTTGAAGGTCGGATAGCCGCCGCGCGAGGTGACGACCGGCGTGCCCGGCTCGATGACGAGCCGCGCGATCTCGCCGAGCAGCCCGTCGATGCCGCCGCCGATGGCGATGTTGTCGCGCGAGATGCCGTGCGCGAGCGCCAGCGCCTCGCGCAGCTCGAAATTCTCCGGATCGCTGTACATCCACGTCGTCGCGGCCGCCGCGCGCATCGCCTCCAGCACGGAAGGGGCGGGGCCGAAGCCGCTTTCGTTCGCGCCGATGCGCGCCCTGACCGCAAGGCCGCGGTTGCGCTCGATGGCTTCCGGCCCGACGAAGGGCACCGTGGCGGGCAGGGTGTGGGCGAGGGCGGTGAAGCGGGAGAATGCGGACATGAAGCTGCCTGGGATCGGTGGAACGGACGAAAAGCCTCCGCCGGGCAGGGGACGCCCGCCGGAATCGCTCTTCCCGGCACCCTATCCAATAAAGCCGGCCAATGGAACGGAAGGCTGCAGCCTCAGGTGGCGGCCGAGCCGAGCCGACCCTTCTCCACGCCCACCATGTAGCGGCGCTCCTCCTTCTTCGGCCGGCCGGTATTGACGCCGCCGGTGAAGTAGTCGGAGCGCACGATCGTGTGCAAAAGCTCCTCGTCGATCTCCTTGATGAACTGCACGCCGATGCGGCTGTCGTTGCGGTAGACCTCGGCGCAGCCGATGCGCGAGGCGATGCCGACGATGGAGAGATAATAGTGCAGCGGCAGGCCGATCGTCGTGGTGACGATGAAGCTCGCGCCGCCCTGCGATATGTCGACCAGCCGGCAACTGCGCGTCTTGGGGGCCGAAAGATCGAAGCCCACGCTCATCAGCACGGCCTGCCGGTTGACGGCAAAGCGGTCCCATTTTCGCTCGTAAAGGCCTGCGGCGGACCGCGGGTCGGCACTGAACTTCATTGCCACGCTCCCGATGATGGACGTCATGTCCGACAGATGGGCAGAGTGTCGCAGGCGTTCGTTCCGTTTGGCTGAAGCAAATCCCTAAAAATTTAACCGGCCGCTTTTTCCCGCGATCACAGGTCGCGCGCCTCGGCCTGGCGGCCCAGCACCAGGTTGAGGAAATCGGGGTCGAGGAACATGTTGAAG
>JBDHSZ010000258.1:0-4108 GCA_039812945.1 Shinella sp. | reverse complement strand
CGCTTGCCGAGGGCCGGCTGATCCTGACGGACGAGCTGATCCGCGACGCGCTGGCCGCCGACAAGAAGGCGAAAGCCGCGCAGGCCGCCAACCAGAACGACGAAGACGGCGGCGACGAAGAATAAGTTGTGAGTGCGCTTCGCCCATGGCGGCGGAGCGGAGAGGACGGAACCGGAGCGGCGAGCCGCTCCAGATATTGCCGGCGGCGATGCCCCGGCCTGAGACCATGGAGACCTGAAAATGGCAGTCAGTGCGAACCGGCTTGAGCTTCTGCAGATCGCGGATGCCGTGGCCCGCGAAAAGGTCATCGACCGCGAGATCGTGCTTGCCGCGATGGCCGACGCCATCCAGAAGGCGGCCCGCTCGCGTTACGGCACGGAATCGAACATCCGCGCCGACATCAATTCCAAGACCGGCGAAATCCGCCTCCAGCGTCTTCTGGAAGTGGTCGAGCACGCCGAGGACTATTCCACCCAGATCCCGCTGGAGCTGGCGCGCGACCGCAACCCGGACGCCAAGCTCGGCGACTTCATCGCCGATCCGCTGCCGCCGATGGATTTCGGCCGCATCGCCGCCCAGTCGGCCAAGCAGGTCATCGTGCAGAAGGTGCGCGAGGCCGAGCGTGACCGCCAGTACGACGAATACAAGGACCGCATCGGCGAGATCGTCAACGGCACGGTCAAGCGCGTCGAATACGGCAACGTCATCGTCGACCTCGGCCGCGGCGAGGGCATCATCCGCCGCGACGAGATGATCCCGCGCGAGAACATGCGCTACGGCGACCGCGTGCGCGCCTTCGTCTACGACGTGCGCCGCGAGCAGCGTGGGCCGCAGATCTTCCTGTCGCGCACCCATCCCCAGTTCATGGTCAAGCTCTTCACCATGGAAGTGCCGGAAATCTACGACGGCATCATCCAGATCAAGTCGGTCGCCCGCGACCCCGGCTCGCGCGCCAAGATCGCCGTCATCTCGAACGACTCGTCCATCGACCCCGTGGGCGCCTGCGTCGGTATGCGCGGCTCGCGCGTCCAGGCCGTCGTCGGCGAGCTCCAGGGCGAGAAGATCGACATCATCCCGTGGTCGCAGGACCCGGCCTCCTTCATCGTCAACGCCCTGCAGCCGGCGGAAGTCGCCAAGGTCGTGCTCGACGAGGATGCCGAGCGCATCGAAGTGGTCGTTCCCGACGAGCAGCTCTCGCTCGCCATCGGCCGCCGCGGCCAGAACGTGCGCCTCGCCTCGCAGCTCACCGGCTGGGACATCGACATCCTGACGGAAGCCGAAGAGTCCGAGCGCCGCCAGAAGGAATTCAACGAGCGCACCAACCTCTTCATGGAATCGCTCGACGTCGACGAGATGGTCGGCCAGGTCCTGGCTTCCGAGGGCTTCGCGGCCGTCGAGGAGCTGGCCTATGTCGATCTCGACGAGATCGCCTCGATCGACGGCTTCGACGAGGACACGGCCCAGGAGATCCAGACCCGCGCCCGCGAATATCTCGACCGCATCGAGGCCGAGATGGACGCCAAGCGCAAGGAGCTCGGCGTTTCCGACGACCTGCGCCAGATCGACGGCATGACGGGCCAGATGCTCGTCGCGCTCGGCGAGGACGGCATCAAGTCGATGGAGGACTTCGCCGGCTGCGCCGCCGACGATCTCGTCGGCTGGACCGAGCGCAAGGACGGCGAGACGAAGAAGTTCGAGGGCCTGTTCTCGAAGTTCGAGGTCTCCCGCGCCGAGGCCGAGGCCATGATCGTGCAGGCCCGCCTCGCGGCCGGCTGGATCACGGAAGCGGATCTCGTCACCGAGGAGCCGGTCGTCGAGGGCGGCGAAGAGGACGCCTGACCGGCGTCCGGAGTTTGACATGCCGCCGGCCTTCCTGTGCTGCGGTTTGCGTCGACGGGAACGGAAACCTATATGGGCAGGAAGGACGACGGCGTGAACGATCGCATGTGCATCGTGACGCGCGAGAAGGGCGAGGCGGATGATCTCATCCGTTTCGTCGCGGGACCGGACGGCACCGTCGTCCCGGACCTCAAGCGTCAGCTTCCCGGACGCGGCTGCTGGGTGAAGGCGGAACGGGCGATCGTCGACAAGGCGGTCGCCAGGAAGCTTTTCGCACGCGCCTTGCGGGCCGATGCGAAGGCGGGGCCGGAGCTCGGCGCCGAGGTGGACCGGCTTCTGGCGGCCCAGCTCGGCGGCATGATGAACATGGCGCGCAAGGCCGGCCAGTTCATCACCGGCTCGACCAAGGTCGACCAGGCGGTGCGCTCGCTTGCGGCCCTTGCGGTGTTCCATGCGACGGACGCGGCGGGGGACGGGGTCAGGAAGATAGACCAGGCGAGGAAGGCTGCGAGCTTCCTCACCGAGGAAGAAACGGAAATACCCTCCTTCAAGCTCTTTTCGGAGGGCGAATTGGAGGGCCTTTTGGGCCAGAATGCTTTTATCCATGCCGCAGCGCTTGCAGGGCAGGCCGGTGAGGGTGTAGTGAAGCGCGCAATCATGCTCGAAAAATACCGAGGCAAGACCATGGTGGGAGCAAATGGCGGCGGCGAAGGCCAGCCGGACCGATGAAGAGGGACACCGGCTCGCGCCGGCCGAACCCGCATTGGATGTACACAATTGAACGACAGGGTCCGATCCGTATCTGGCCCTGATCTTAGGAACGGAACGGAATGACCGACAACGAAGACGACAAGACGATCAGCGTGGCTGGCAAGAAGACCCTGAGCCTGAAGCCCTCGGGGGTTCACCAGGGAACCGTGCGCCAGGACATGGGTCGTGGCCGCACCAAGGCCGTCGTGGTCGAGACCCGCACGAAGCGCCATTTCAGCCGCCCGGGCGAGGATCGCTCGGCGCAGGCCCCCGCGCCCGTCCAGCGCCAGCCCGAGCCGCAGGCCAAGCGCCCCGTGCAGCAGCCCTCGCGTCCGGCCCCGCAGGCCGAGCAGAGCCGCCCGCGCGGCGTCGTGCTGAACCAGCTTTCCCCCGATGAGGTGGAGGCCCGCCGTCGCGCGCTTGCAGAAGCGCAGATCCGCGACGCCGAGGAAGCGCGCCAGCGCGCCGAGGACGAGGCCCGCCGCAAGGTGGAAGAGGAAGCCCGCCGCAAGGCCGAGGAAGAAGCCCGCATCGTCCGCGAGAAGGAAGAGGCCGAGCGCCGCGCCGCCGAGGCCGCCGCACCGGCTCCTGTCGTGGAAGAGGTCGTCGAGCAGCCGGTGGCCAGGCCGGCCGCCGAGGCCCGCCCGCAGCCGGGCCGCGCGCCCGCTCCGGCCGCTGCCGCCCCGGTCGCCGGCCGTGGTCGCCGCGAGGCCGAAGAGGACGACGACAAGCGCCCGCGTGGCGGCGTGCCCGTCAACCGCGGCGCCGTCAAGCGTCCGGAACCGGCAAAAGCCCCGGCCCGCCCGAAGGCCGACGACGGCCGCCGCCAGGGCAAGCTGACGCTGACCACCGCGTCGAGCGACGAGGACGGCGCGCAGCGCGGCCGCTCGCTCTCGGCCATGCGCCGCCGCCAGGAGAAGTTCAAGCGCTCCATGATGCAGGAAACGCGCGAGAAGATCACGCGCGAGGTCGTGCTGCCGGAAACCATCACCATTCAGGAACTGTCGCAGCGCATGTCCGAACGCGCCGTCGACGTCATCAAGTACCTGATGAAGGAAGGCCAGATGATGAAGCCCGGCGATCTGATCGACGCCGACCTGGCCGAACTCATCGCCGGCGAATTCGGCCACACCGTCAAGCGCGTTTCCGAATCCGACGTCGAAGAGGGCATCTTCAACGTCGCCGACGAGGAGGGCGCTCTGGAATCCCGTCCGCCGATCGTGACCATCATGGGCCACGTCGACCACGGCAAGACCTCGCTGCTCGACGCCATCCGTCATGCCAACGTGGTCGCTGGCGAAGCCGGCGGCATCACGCAGCATATCGGCGCCTACCAGGTCGAGCAGAACGGCAACAGGATCACCTTCATCGACACCCCCGGCCACGCCGCCTTCACCGCCATGCGTGCCCGCGGCGCGCAGGCGACCGACATCGCCATCCTCGTGGTGGCGGCCGACGACAGCGTGATGCCGCAGACGATCGAGTCCATCAACCACGCCAAGGCGGCCGGCGTGCCGAT
>JBDHSZ010000257.1:0-4140 GCA_039812945.1 Shinella sp. | reverse complement strand
CAAGACGCAGCCGATGGTGACGATGAGACCGATAATGATGTTCATGAGCGCAGGTGTCCCGACACAATTCTGACCCTCCGGGGATACGGTTCCAGGCTTGCGTGAGGCTGTACCTGGCCGCGCGTCCGCCGATCAGGTTCGCGCAAGCAAAAACCGGGAGATTGCGGGTCCATAACGGGCATCCTTGCCTTCTTGAACCGGATCGGGCGGCCAATCGTGACCACCACCTATACGAGCTACAAGCTGATCGCCTCCGACCTCCAGACGTCGCTGAAGCGCGTCTCGGAGCAGCCGGACGTCAAGCGCGAGACGGAATACTACCTGTCGAAGATCGGTAGCATAAAGACGATCGACGAATTCTTCGCCGACAGCCGGCTCTATAACTACGCGATGAAGGCGCACGGGCTGGAGGACATGGCCTATGCCAAGGCCTTCATGCGCAAGGTGCTGACCGAGGGCATCGACGATGAGAACGCCTTCGCCAACAAGCTCAGCGACACCCGCTACAAGGAGCTGGCGGAATCGCTGAACTTCGCCCGCCACGGCGAGGCCGCCACCAGCTTCGAGCGCGCCCAGAAGGGCGTCGTCGAGAAATATGCCCGCCAGACGCTGGAGGTCAGCGCCGGCGAGGACAATACCGGCGTGCGCCTGGCGCTCTATTTCGAGCGCATGGCCTCCTCCATCACCTCGGGCTACTCGATCATCGCCGACGACGCGCTGGCGCAGGTCGTGCGCACCGCGCTGCAGCTTCCCGCCGAATTCGCCGCCACCGACATCGACCGCCAGTCCGCCTATTACGAGGACGTGCTGAACCTCGATGACTTCAAGGAGCCGGCCAAGCTCGGCAAGTTCCTCGAGCGCTTCACCTCGATGTGGGAGCTGGAGAACCCCTCCGGCAGCTACGATCCCGTGACCGCCTTCCAGCCGTCCAGCCTCACCGGCATCTCGACGGACCTGCTCATTTCCATCAACAACCTGAAACTCGGAGGTCGCTGAGAATGCAGACCGGGCTCTATGTATCGCTTTCGTCCCAGCTTGCGCTCGACCGCCGCATGACGACGCTCGCCGACAACGTCGCGAATTCCACGACGGTCGGCTTCCGCGCCACCGAGGTGAAGTTCAACCAGGTCGTCAGCGACCAGAAGACCGCCGACGTCGCCTTCGTCTCCGAGGGCAACGAATTCATCTCGACCCGCAACGGCGGCCTCACCGAGACGGGCGGCCAGCTCGATTTCGCCATCAAGGGCGAGGCCTGGTTCCAGGTCGAGACGCCCTCCGGCCCGACGCTGACCCGCGACGGCCGATTCACGCTGACGGAGGCCGGCGAGCTGGTGACGCTCAACGGCTATCCGGTGCTCGACGCCGGCGGCGGGCCGATCCAGATCGACGGCAATGCCGGCCCGCTCATGCTCAGCGCCGACGGGCAGCTCAACCAGGCGGGCCGGCCGGTGGCCGCGCTCGGCATCTTCGAGGCGGACCTTTCGGCCGGCTTCGTGCGCGCCGGCAACAGCGGCATCATCCCCACCCGGCAGCCGCAGCCCATCCTCGACCGCGTCGATGCCGGCGTGGTGCAGGGCTATGTCGAGGAATCCAACGTCAACGCCATCGGCGAGATGACGCAGCTCATCCAGGTGACGCGCGCCTTCGAGAACATCGCCTCGCTCATCCGCGACAGCGAAGAATCCTTGAAGGAAGCCATCCGCACCTTCGGCGGCAACCGGTAAACGCTCATGACGGCTCAGGCGAAGACACCAGGCGAAAGAGGCATCCCCGAGGGCGGGCGCATGCTCAATGCGCTTGCCGGGCTGGTGCGGCGCTATTCCTCCCCGGAATTCTCCGTCACCCATGGCGGCCATGTCCAGACCATCGCGGCCGGCAACTACACGGTCAGCGGCCTGTCGCGCCATGTGCGGCTCGGCGAGTTCGTGGCGCACAAGAGCGCGACGGGCATCCATCTCGGCGAGGTCGTGCGCGTCGAGCCGGAAACGGTCGTCGTCTGCCCCATCGAGCCGGGCGAGCCGATCGGCATCCACGACACCGTCATCCGCAAGGGCGCCTTCCGCGTCGCGCCGACCGCCTCCTGGTGCGGCCGCACGATCAACGCGCTCGGCGAGCCGATCGACGGGCTCGGCCCGCTGGCGCAGGGCGAGGAACGCCGCTCCATCTCCAATTCCGCCCCGCCCTCGATGACCCGCAAGCGCATCGACAAGGGCTTCAGCACCGGCGTGCGCGCCATCGACATCTTCGCCCCGCTCTGCCTCGGCCAGCGCCTCGGCATCTTCGCCGGCTCCGGCGTCGGCAAGTCGACGCTGCTGTCGATGCTCGCAAGGGCGGACGCCTTCGACAAGGTGGTGATCGCGCTGGTCGGCGAGCGCGGCCGCGAGGTGCGCGAATTCATCGAGGACACGCTCGGCGAAAACCTCGCCAAGTCCGTCGCGGTGGTGGCGACCAGCGACGAGAGCCCGATGCTGCGCAAGATGGCGCCGCTGACCGCCGTCACCATCGCCGAGCACTACCGTGACCAGGGCGAGAACGTGCTGCTGATCATCGACAGCGTGACGCGCTTCGCCCATGCGATCCGCGAGGTGGCGACCGCCTCCGGCGAGCCGCCGATCGCCCGCGGCTATCCGGCCTCCGTCTTCACCGAGCTGCCGCGCCTGCTCGAAAGGGCGGGGCCCGGCGCGGAAGGGGCGGGCACGATCACCGCGATCATCTCGATCCTCGTCGACGGCGACAACCACAACGACCCCATCGCCGACTCGACGCGCGGCATCCTCGACGGCCATATCGTCATGGAGCGCAGCCTTGCCGAAGAGGGGCGCTATCCGCCGATCAACCCGCTCGCCTCGATCTCGCGTCTCGCCCGCAAGGCCTGGACGCCGGACCAGGAGAAGCTGGTGGCGCGACTGAAATCGCTGATCCACCGCTTCGAGGAGACGCGCGACCTGCGCCTCATCGGCGGCTACCGCCCCGGCGGCGACCCGGACCTCGACATGGCGATCAAGCAGGTGCCGGTCATCTACGACGTATTGAAACAGACGCCGGGCGAGAAGCCCGCCGCCGACGCCTTCTCCGACCTCGCCGTCGCGCTCAGGAACGCGGCCGGGCAGGGCGCCGCGCCGGCCACGCGAAGGGGATGACCGTGACGGACTTCGACGCAGACGAGACCATCCAGCCGCTCAAGCGCACGGAACGCAGCCATTACAGCTTCGGCGACAAGGTGCTCGTCGGCGCGGGCGTGATGCTGGCGGCGGGCGCCGCCTTCTTCCCCTGGTACGTCTTCCTCAATCCGGAGAAATTCTCCGTGCCGACCCTCTGGGAGGGCCGGACCCGCAATCTGCCGGAAACGGCGGGCCGCGATGTGGTGAGCGTCTCGCCCGCCGCCATGGTCGACGACGACGGCGATCCGGCGCCGGAAGGCGTCGACCCCGTCGCCACCGCCACGACCTCCGGCCTCGGCGCGGAAAGCAAGCTCGGCGCGCCCCTCGAGACCGGCCTCGACCAGCCGCTGCCGGCCGGTTCCGGCTTCCGCCTGATGCATGTGGCAAACGGCAGGGCGCTGATCGAGGACGCGCGCGGCATGTATATCGTGCGCGTCGGCTCGATCCTGCCGGACAACAGCCGCCTGGCGACGCTGGAGCAGCGCGACGGCGCATGGGTCATCGTCACCTCGAACGGCGCCGTGATCAAGCGCAACTGAGTTGGGAAGACCCCGCCCTCCGTCGAAAAAGGGAGGGACGAGCAAGCCTCCTCCTTCTCCCCCCTTGTGGGGGAGAAGCCGGCAGGCAGAGGGGGCTTCCCCTCCGCGTCATTTATTCCCCCACGAATTCAGCCGCTTGGCGGGAAACCGCCGCACAGCAAGTCTGACGCAAGATTGGCTCCGTAGGTTCGCCGTGAACAAGGATGGAGCTTGTCATGCAACCGATACAACTGTTTGAACTGGCATCGAAGCAGGCCGAATGGCTCTCAGTCCGCCAGAGCGTGGTTGCAGGCAACATCGCCAACGCCAATACCCCCGCGTTCAAGGCGAAGGACGTCACTCCCTTCCAGTCCGTGCTCGAGACGACGGGCATGCGCATGGCGGCGACGCAGCCGGGCCATTTCACCGAAACCGAAATGGCAAGCCGCGTCATCGAGACC
>JBDHSZ010000256.1:0-4196 GCA_039812945.1 Shinella sp. | reverse complement strand
GGCGCGGAGATCTCCTCCGGCCAGCGCGCCGCCCCCGGCGCCATCGAGCGCGTGCGCATCGACCCCGCCACGCTGGAGCCGAAATTCCGCGTCATCGGCGTCGACAAGTGGTCCGATGAGGAGGGTTTTGCCGAGGCGGCGGCCGGCGTCGGCGTCACCGGCATCTGCGGCTCGGCGATCATTGAGGTCGTCGCGGAAATGTACCTGTCCGGCGTCATCTCCGAGGACGGCGTGATCGACGGGTCGATGGCGGAGAAGAGCCCGCGCATCCTGCAGAACGGCCGCACCTTCTCCTACCTGCTGCACGACGGCGAGCCGCGCATCACCGTGACGCAGAACGACATCCGCGCCATCCAGCTCGCGAAATCCGCGCTCTATGCCGGCATCAAGCTCCTGATGGAGAAGCAGGGCATCGAGCATGTCGACATGATCCGCTTCGCCGGGGCCTTCGGCTCCTTCATCGATCCGAAATACGCCATGGTGCTCGGCCTGATCCCCGATTGCGACCTCGCCGAGGTGAAGGCCGTCGGCAACGCGGCCGGCACCGGCGCGCTGATGGCGCTGCTCAACCGCGACCACCGCCGCGAGATCGAGACGGAGGTCGCCCGCATCGAGAAGATCGAGACCGCGCTGGAGCCGCATTTCCAGCAGCTCTTCGTCAATGCCATGGCGATGCCGAACAAGGTGGACGCCTTCCCCGAGCTCGCCAAGGTCGTGGCGCTGCCGGAGCGCAAGGTGCTCTCCGACGACGGCGGCGGCGAAGGGGGCGGCCGTCGCCGGCGGCGCAGCCGCGAATGAAGCGGCGCGGCCGGCCTTCCCCTCGCGCGAAAGCGGCCTTACGGTGAGCCGTCGCCAATATCGGGAATCGCCATGACCAGTTCGCCCATCGCCGCCCTCGCCCTCTGCGTGGTGCTCGCCTCGCCGGCTTTCGCCGAGACCTATGCGGCCGTCAGCAACACGGCAATGTCCGTCACCGGCGATATCGAGCTCGACGAGACCGGCATCACCTTCGAGAACGGCGAGCAGCTCACCTTCGCCGAGCGCGTGGCGGATCGCTTCGAGGTCGGCGGCGATGTGGTGGAGGCCTTCGTCTTCAGCATCGCGGAGCCGGACGACCCGGTCCTGCTCAACGGCAACCGGCTGTGCGGCGCGCCCGTCACCTATGCCGCCTCCTGGGAGACCAGCGACGGCAGCGGCACCGTGCTCGCCGTCTTCTCGACGCCGGAGGCGCCGCAAAGCGACGCCGACATGTGCGCATCCTACACCTACGAATAGGCGGAGGCCGGGCCGGTGCCCGGCCCACGGCAAATCAGCAGGCGACCTGCAGCATGTCCATCGGCCGGCGCTCGATGCGGGCGAAGGCGGCGCGGATATAGTCGGCGACGGCCTGCGCCGGCGTCTCGGCTTCCTCGCTGACGACGAGGCCGATGAGGTAATGGCCGAGGTCCGGCAGCCCGTCCTTCTCGCCGAGCGCCACCATGTCCTCGCCGACGAGGAAGCGGGCGAGCGGGGCGACGGCGAGGTCCGCGCGGATCGCCGCGCGCTGGCCCATGTGATGGGCGCAGAAATAGGCGACGCGGAAATCGCGGCCCGACCGGCTCAGCTCCTCCAGCGCGCGGGCGCGCCAGATGCAGCCCTCCTCCCAGACGGAGACGGGCAGCGGGTTCTTCAGATGCGCGTTGCCGCAGTTCTTGCCGGCCCAGACGAGCTGCTCCTTGAGCAGGATCTCGCCGGGAACGGGGATCGTGCCGTCCGCCGCGTTGAAGATGGCGAGATCCAGCCGGCGCTCGGCCACGGCGCGGCGCAGGTTGGCGCTGCTGTCGATGGAGACGTTGACCGCGATCGACGGATAGGTCTCGGCAAAGCGCCGCAGCACCTCCGGCAGGATCAGCTCGCCGACATCGTCCGGCGCGCCGAGCCGCACGACGCCGTTCATCTCCGGCATCATGAAGCGCGACACCGCCTCGTTGCTGAGCGCGATCAGCCGGCGCGCATAGGACAGCAGCACCTCGCCGTGATGGGTCAGCACCACCGAGCGCGCGTCGCGGCGGAACAGCGTGCAGCCCAGCAGCTCCTCCAGCTTCTTGATCTGCATGGACACGGCGGACGGCGTGCGGTGCACGGTCTCGGCCGCCGTGGTGAAGTTCCCCGTCTCGGCGATCGCCACGAAGGTCTTCAGGATATCGAGCTCCAGCAGGGGGAGCGTCTGGCGCATCAGCAGATTCATTGTCCGCCTCCATGGATCAGAAAAACTGAAAGAAAGCCTCACTTCATTTCGTTTGATTGAAAACCGAGACGGGCGGATAGTCAATCTGCAAAGTCGCCGAACGAAAGGAAAAACGCCATGAACACGCAGAAATCGTTGCTGAACGGCGCCGATCTCGCCGTTCTCGCCCGTGGAAACGGATTCTACTACGCAATACGGCGCTTCGTTGGCGAGGCGATCGAGGCGCGCCGCAAGCGCAACACCATCCGCCATACCGCGCACGAACTGGAGCGGCTGCCCGATTACCTCAAGCAGGATATCAACTGGCCCGCCCTGACGAAACATGAAGAACGCTGATCCATCCAATCAAATATATTCGTTTGATTGATGCATGAAGCCGAGGGATAGTCACGATAAAGGTCGCGACCTTTCGATCCCTCCCAAGCTCGAAAGGACCCTGAAATGGCAATGGCATTGCAACATCGCCCGGTTCGGCGTGCCGCAGGCACCCCTGACACCGGCTCGCTTATCCATCCCCTGCGCGCTCTTTCCGCACGGATCGCCGCCGCATGGCGGCGCTACCGCGTCGAACGCGAGCTCGAGGGCCTGTCCTACGACCAGCGCAAGGATATCGGCTTCCGCTCGTCGGACAAGCCCACGCGATGATCGACGCCCATAGCGGCAACCCGCCGAACGAAGACGACGCCAGACGCCGCCGGAGCTGACCTTGGAATGTCTCTCCGGCGGTTTTTCCTTGCGCCCCCGGCGCGCCCGTCTGCCCCTGCGGACCGCCTGTCGCAATCGGACGATGCGGCCAGGAGGGTCGCAAATGCGCAAGTTGCCGGCCTCCGTCACAATTCCGCCGGAAGCCCCTGACATTTCAAGGTTACGCCGCAGTCCGCAGTCGTAACCATCCTCTTGCCCGTCGCAAAAATGCTAGCGCGGCGGCCGCTCTGCCTGCGACGATTGCGACACGCCCCGAAGCATGGACAGAACGATGAACAAGCAAGACGTCAAGAAGCGTTCCCTCGTTTTCTTCCTCGTGCCCAATTTCTCCATGCTGCCCTTCTCGGCGGCGATCGAGACGCTGCGCATCGCCAACCGCATGCTCGGCTACGACGCCTATACCTGGCGCCTCGCCTCGACGGACGGCCAGCAGGTGATGTCCTCCAGCGGCATCGGCATAGAGGTCAATTCCTCGCTCGCCGACGAGCGCAAGCATCTGGGCGGCGAAGGCCGGCCCTCGATGGTGCTGGTCTGTTCCGGCGTCTATGTCGAGGATTTCAGCAACAAGTCCGTCAATGCCTGGCTGCGCGAGGTCTATAACCGCGGCATCGCCGTCGGCTCGCTCTGCACCGGCGCGCATGTGCTGGCGCAGGCCGGCCTCCTTTCGGGCAAGCGCTGCGCGATCCACTGGGAGAACCTGCCGGGCTTCGCCGAGGCCTTCCCCCAGGTCGACGTCTATGCCGACCTCTACGAGATCGACGGCAACATCTATACCTGCGCCGGCGGCACCGCCTCGCTCGACATGATGCTGAACCTGATCGACCAGGATTTCGGCGAGAACCTCGTCAACCGCGTCTGCGAGCAGGCCCTGACCGACCGCGTGCGCGGCCCGCACGACCGCCAGCGCCTGCCGCTGCGCGCCCGCCTCGGCGTGCAGAACGCCAAGGTCCTGTCGATCATCGAATTGATGGAGAAGAACCTCTCCGAGCCGCTGTCGCTCCTGGAGATCGCCGACGGCGCCGACCTCTCCCGCCGGCAGATCGAGCGCTTGTTCCGCCAGGAAATGGGCCGCTCGCCCGCCCGCTACTATCTGGAGATCCGGCTCGACCGCGCGCGGCACCTGCTCGTGCAGTCCTCCATGCCGGTGGTGGAAGTGGCGGTCGCCTGCGGCTTCGTCTCCGCCTCGCACTTCTCCAAGTGTTATCGCGAACTCTACAACCGCTCGCCCCAGCAGGAGCGCGCCGAACGCAAGCTGACGCTCTCG
>JBDHSZ010000255.1:0-4225 GCA_039812945.1 Shinella sp. | reverse complement strand
ATGGAGAGCCGGTAGGAGAAGATCGGCCGTCCGGCGCGCTTGGGCAGGTAATAGTACATCATGCCGAGGAAGCCGGCGGTCAGGAAGAAGGCGACGGCGTTGTGGCCGTACCACCATTGCGTCATGGCGTCCTGCACGCCGGAGAACAGCGAATAGCTCTTGGCGTGGCCGAAGGAGACCGGCACGGCGAGGTTGTTGACGATGTGCAGCACCGCCACGACCAGGATGAAGGCCATGTAGTACCAGTTCGCCACGTAGATATGCGGCTCCTTGCGGCGCTGCAGCGTGCGGATATAGATCAGGAAGTAGACGACCCAGACGATGACCAGCCAGATATCGGCATACCATTCCGGCTCGGCATATTCCTTCGACTGGGTGAGACCCATGAGATAGCCGGTCGCGGCGACAAGACAGAAGAGATTGTAGCCGATCAGCACGAACCACGGGCTGAACTGGCCGGGCAGCCGCGCGCGACAGGTGCGCTGCAGCACATGGAAGGAGGTGGCGATCAGCGCATTGCCGCCGAAGCCGAAGATGACGCCGGAGGTGTGCACCGGCCGCAGCCGGCCGAAGCTCGCCCAGGCCGAATCGACGAAGGTCAGCTCCGGCCATGCCAGCAGCGCCGCCACCCAGACGCCGACGAACATGCCGGCGACCGCCCAGGCGAGCGACAGGATGATGCCGACCCGCGTCGGATCGTCGTAATATTCCGAAAGCCGGCTTTCCGGCGGCTCGGGCGCAAACAGCCCGGACAGCACGACGAAGCCGAGGCCCAGGCCGAAGGCGAGCACGATATAGCCGTGCACGGCGAGCGGATCGCCCTGGCCGGCGACCGCCATGGCAAGCCCGGTCAGCGCCAGCGCCCCGAGCACGAAGAGCGCGAGGTAGCGCTCCGAAACCGTCAATCCCGCAACCATGGATTTCCCCTCCGTCTTACGCGGCGTCCGCGTCGATGCCGAGCAGCGGACCGAGCGAGGCCCGGTTCCGCACGATGTCGGCAAGCGTGTATTTGTCGAGAACCGCAAGAAAGGCGGCGAGCGCCTCGTGCAGCATGCCCTTGAGCCGGCAGGCCGGCGAGATCGCGCAGGCCCGCCCGCCCGCCTGCATGCATTCGGCCAGCGAGAACTCCTCCTCCGTCGCCCGCACCAGCGCGCCGACGGCGATCGCCTCGGGCGGCCGGGCGAGGCGGATGCCACCGGCCCGCCCGCGCGTCGTCTCCACGAGGCCGAGATCGCGCAGGGTCTGCGCCACCTTGAGGAGATGGTTGCGCGAGAGCCCGTAGGCCTGCGCCACGTCGTTGACGGTGCAGGTCCCGTCCGGCCGCGTCGCGACATAGATCAGCATGCGCAGGGCATAATCGGTGTGGAGGGTCATTCGCATCGGCAACATCCGCGGCCGGGCCGGCCATTCGATGGATAAGAGGTATTCCTGGTGCCACTTTTAGCGCAAGGGATCGCGGCTTGGAAGTGCAATAGCGTCGCAGGGGCCGCGCGCGGGTACAACCGCCGGTGTTTGGAGTGGGTTTGCTCCAGCGCAACGACCGAAGGGCGCGGACGTCCCAAATCTCCGGAAACGAACACCCGGAAGGCCCTGGAATGAGAATCCTCCGTCTTGCCCTTTTCCTTTGCGCCAGCCTGTTCCTCGCGGCCTCCGCGAGCGCGGCGACGGTGCTGCAGGAGTACCTACCCGCCGCGGGGGCCGCCGATCTCGTGCCGGGAGCGGACGGCTTCGGCCCGATCCGCGACGATGTCGCGGCGGCGCCCGTGCTGAAGGACGGCGAGACCGTCGCCTGGGTCTTCGTCACCTCGGATTTCGTCGGGACGACCGGCTATTCCGGCAAGCCGATCCATACGCTGGTGGCCGTCGGCCCCGATGCGAAGATCATCGGCGTCCAGCTCGTCAAGCATTCCGAGCCGATCGTGCTGATCGGCATTCCCGAGGCCAAGGTGAAGGCGCTGGTCGCCTCCTATGCCGGGCTCGACCTCGTCGCCGAGGCGAAATCCGGCGGCACGGCGCATGAGGTCGACATCATCTCCGGCGCGACCGTGACGGTGATGGTGATCGACGATTCGATCGTCCGCTCGGGGCTGAAGGTCGCCCGCGCGCTCGGCCTCGGCGGCCTCGCCCCGGAAGTGGAGAGCGCCGGCCCCCGTTTCGAGATCGCCGCGAACGCCGCCGGTCCGGCCGACTGGGCCGAGGCCGAGGGCGACGGCACGCTGCGCCGGCTCCTGCTCGACGTCGCGCAGGTCAACGCCGCCTTCGCCGAGCATCCCGACCCCCGCGCCCGCGAGCGCGCGCTCACCGAAGCGCCCGAGACCACCTTCATCGACATGCAGGCCGCGCTGGTCTCCGTCCCGGCCATCGGCGAGGCGCTGCTCGGCCCGGCCGGGCAGGCCAACCTGAAGGCCTGGCTGAAGGAGGGCGAGAACGCCATCGCCGTCGTCGGCAGCGGCCTCTATTCCTTCAAGGGCTCGGGCTATGTGCGCGGCGGCATCTTCGACCGCATCGTTCTGATCCAGGACGACGTCTCCGTGCGCTTCCACGACCGCGACCATCGCCGGCTCAACGGGATCGCGCTTTCCGGCGCGCCCGACTTCACCGAGATGGACCTCTTCCGCATTCCCGCCGGCCTCGGCTTCGACCCGGCCAAGCCCTTCCGCATCCAGCTTCTGGCGCAGCGCGAGGTGGGGCCGATCGAGAAGGTCTTCCACACCTTCGATCTCGGCTACCAGTTGCCGCAGAAATACCTCACCGCCGTCGTCGCGCCGCCGGCAAAGGAGACCGTCGCTGTCGCCGAACGCAGCGAGGGTGCCGCGCAGGCGGAGCTGTGGAAGCGCATCTGGAACGACTCCAGGCTCAAGATCGTCGTGCTCGCCTCCATGCTGGTGGTGCTGACGGGCGTGTTCTTCTTCCAGACCTACGCGGTCAGGAACGCGAAGGGCTTCTACATCTTCCGCATCGCCTTCCTGACGGTGACGCTGGTCTTCCTCGGCTGGTACGCCAATGCGCAGCTCTCGGTCGTCAACCTGATGGCGCTGTTCGGCAGCCTCGTCTCCGGCTTTAGCTGGCAGGCCTTCCTGCTCGATCCGCTGACCTTCATCCTGTGGTTCGCCGTCGCCGCCGCGCTGCTGTTCTGGGGACGCGGGGCCTATTGCGGCTGGCTGTGCCCGTTCGGCGCGCTGCAGGAGCTGACCAACCAGATCGCCCGCAAGCTGCGCATCCCGCAATGGACCTTGCCCTGGGGCCTGCACGAGCGCCTCTGGCCGCTCAAATACATGATCTTCCTCGGCCTGTTCGGCGTCTCGCTGATGAGCGTGGAGCAGGCCGAGCATCTCGCCGAGATCGAGCCGTTCAAGACGGCGATCATCCTGAAATTCGTCCGCGCCTGGCCGTTCGTCGCCTATGCGGTGGCGCTGCTGGTCGCCGGGCTGTTCGTCGAGCGGTTCTACTGCCGCTACCTCTGCCCGCTCGGCGCGGCGCTCGCCATTCCCGCGCGCATGCGCATGTTCGACTGGCTCAAGCGCTACCACGAATGCGGAAACCCCTGCCAGACCTGCGCCAACCAATGTCCGGTGCAGGCGATCCACAAGACCGGCGAGATCAACCCGAACGAGTGCATCAACTGCCTGCACTGCCAGGTGCTCTACCAGTCCGAGACCGTGTGCCCCGTCGTGATGAAGAAGATGAAGTCGCGGGCCAAGCTCGCGGCAAGTCCCGGCGGCGCCCCGATCCCGCAACCCGCAGCCAAAGTTTAACCAAGAAGGAGCCGACCATGGAAACGAAGGAAAACAAGGGACTGAGCCGCCGCGCGCTGTTCAGCGCCACCGCGGGCAGCGCGGTTCTCGCCGGCGCGATGGGGCCGGCCGCGCTCGGCCTCGGCGCCGCAGGCCTGGCGACGCCGGCCCATGCCGCCGGCGGAGCCGACGGCTCCGTGGCCCCCGGCAAGCTCGACGACTATTACGGCTTCTGGTCTTCCGGCCAGTCGGGCGAGATGCGCATCCTCGGCATTCCCTCGATGCGTGAACTGATGCGCGTGCCGGTGTTCAACCGCTGCTCGGCCACCGGCTGGGGCCAGACGAACGAATCCATCCACATCCACCAGCGCACGATGACGGAGAAGACGAAGAAGCAGCTCGCCGCCAACGGCAAGCAGATCCACGACAACGGCGACCTGCACCACGTCCACATGTCCTTCACCGAGGGCAAGTATGACGGTCGCTACCTC
>JBDHSZ010000254.1:0-4230 GCA_039812945.1 Shinella sp. | reverse complement strand
ACATCGGGCAGCGCGCGGGACACGATCACGCTCATGGCGTAATCGAGATAGGACCGCTGCATTTCCTCGATGATGGAGATCGGCTCAATGCCGGGAGGGTTCTTGCCGCCGGGTGTCGCTTGTTCTGTCAATTTCGATCACGATCTTTGTTCAGAATCAGATGCGATTTTATAGCCTACCGTGGCTGGCAGCGCCAATTTCGCCGGGGGTTTTGAACAGGCTTTTGCCAGAAAAACCGCAGATTTGCGCATTTTCATGGCGCGGCGGGCGCCACATGCCGGCCGCCCTTCCCTTCCGCCCCGCCCTCGCCTAACAATGCGGCAAACAAGGCCGCCGGACGGCCGCTCAACGGCGAGGGGAACGCCCGCATGCTCAATCTCGATCTCGTGGTCAATGCGATCACGACGCTGCTCGTGACCATCGATCCGCCGGGCCTCGCGCCGATCTTCCTCGGCCTCACCGTCGGCATGACGCGCCCGCAGCGCAAGCAGGTGGCGCTGAGGGGCTGCATCATCGCCTTCTGCATCCTCGCCGTCTTCGCGCTGACCGGCGCCGGCGTGCTGTCGCTGCTCGGCATCTCCATCGGCGCCTTCCGCATCGCCGGCGGCCTTTTGCTGTTCTGGATCGCCTTCGAGATGATCTTCGAGCGCCGCAACGAGCGCAAGGAGAAGACCAGCGAGGTGGCGATCACCCGCGACCACATCCACAACATCGCCGTCTTCCCGCTCGCCCTGCCGCTGATCGCCGGCCCCGGCGCGATCTCCGCGACGATCCTGCTCTCCGGCTCCTTCCCGTCGGCCATCGAGCGCGGCGCGCTCATCGGCGTGCTGGCGCTGTGCATCGGCATCCTCTTCCTGTCGCTGGTCATCGCCGAGCGCATCGACCGCTTCCTCGGCAATACCGGCCGCGCCATCCTCACACGCCTGCTCGGCGTGATCCTCGCGGCGCTCGCGGTGCAGTTCGTGGTGGACGGGGTGAAGGCGGTGTTCCTCGGCTGAAGGCCGGTCACGGATTTTCCGCGAACCATTTGACGATGGCCGGCATGTTCTCCTCGAACCCGCCGGGCAGGAACACGTCGAGCAGCCCCACCCGCTCGTCCGTGCGGTTTTCGAAATCGTGCGTCACATCGGCCGGAATTCGCACGAAGCTGCCGACCGGCGCCTCCAGCCATTCCTCACCGGCAAGAATGCTGGCCGTGCCCGCAAGCACATAGAAGAGTTCGATATTGTCGGCATGGGAATGGGCGCCCGGCCCTGGTGCACGCGGCTCCAGCCACCATTCGGAGACGCTGTAGGCATTGCCCGTCTCGCCGTGATCGGCCTTGAAGACCGTATTCATGCGGCCGAGCGCATAAGCCCGTCCCTCGCCCGGCCGCAGGAAAAGCACGTCCGCGACCGTCTTGCCGTCACCCATGGCGCGCCTCCTCGGGCAGCATAGCCCTGCCATGCCTCGCCAAAGCAGAAGACCGGCGCGAGGCCGGTCTTCTTTTCGTTTCCGCTCAGAACGGAATGTCGTCGTCCATGTCGCGCGAGAGCGAGCCGCCACCGCCGCCCGAGCGGCTGCCGCCGCCGCTGCCGCCAGAAGCCGGGCGCGAGCCGTAGTCGTCGTAGCTCGGCGCGCCGCCGCCGAAATCACCGCCGCCCCGGCGCTCGCCGCCGCCTTCGCCGCGCCCGTCGAGCATGGTCAGCGTCGAGTTGAAGCCCTGCAGCACGACTTCCGTCGAATAGCGGTCGTTGCCGTTCTGGTCCTGCCACTTGCGGGTCTGCAGCGCGCCCTCGATATAGAGCTTGGCGCCCTTCTTCACATATTGCTCGACGACCTTGCACAGGCCCTCGTTGAAGACGACGACATTGTGCCATTCCGTCTTCTCACGGCGCTCGCCGCTGTTGCGGTCGCGCCAGCTCTCGGAGGTGGCGATGCGCAGGTTGGCGATCGGCCGACCGTCCTGCGTGCGCCGGATCTCCGGGTCCGCCCCGACATTGCCGATCAAGATCACCTTGTTGACGCTTCCAGCCATACCCGTACTTCCCGTTGTCGCGCGGGCATGAGGCCCGTCGTCATTCCACATCATGAATGCGGCATCTTATCGGCTGCCGCGCCCCGGCGCCGCCCCGCCCGGACGGTAATCCACAGATCAATTGCGAAAATTCGTTCTTTTTTTGTTCTAATAATTCCCTACACTCTTGTCAACCGAATCGGAAACGGGCACGGAATCTTCTGACCGCGCATGGACAGGCCCCGCGCAATGCCTACATAGGGGCCGATCCCGATTGCCATGCGCAACGACTTCTGACGCTGGACACCATGAGCGAACTCAAGACCATATCCATCCGCGGCGCGCGCGAACACAACCTCAAGGGCATCGATCTCGACCTGCCCCGCAACAAGCTGATCGTCATGACCGGGCTTTCGGGCTCGGGCAAATCGTCGCTCGCCTTCGACACGATCTATGCCGAGGGCCAGCGCCGCTATGTCGAGAGCCTCTCGGCCTATGCCCGCCAGTTCCTGGAGATGATGCAGAAGCCGGACGTCGACCAGATCGACGGCCTGTCGCCCGCCATCTCCATCGAGCAGAAGACCACCTCGAAGAACCCGCGCTCGACCGTCGGCACGGTGACGGAAATCTACGACTACATGCGCCTGCTCTTCGCGCGCGTCGGCGTTCCCTATTCGCCGGCGACGGGCCTGCCGATCGAGAGCCAGACGGTCAGCCAGATGGTCGACCGCGTGCTGGACTTCGGCGAGGGCACGCGCCTCTACATCCTCGCGCCCGTCGTGCGCGGCCGCAAGGGCGAGTACCGCAAGGAACTCGCCGAGCTGATGAAGAAGGGCTTCCAGCGCGTCAAGGTGGACGGCCAGTTCTACGAGATCGCCGACGTCCCGGCGCTCGACAAGAAGTACAAGCACGATATCGACGTGGTGGTCGACCGCGTCGTCGTGCGCCTGGACCTCGCCTCGCGCCTTGCCGACAGTATCGAGACCTGCCTCAAGCTCGCCGAGGGCCTCGCCATCGCCGAATTCGCCGACAGGCCGCTGCCCGTCGAGGAGACGGCGGCCGGCGGCTCGGCCAACAAGTCGCTGAACGACACGCATGAGCGCGTCATGTTCTCGGAGAAATTCGCCTGCCCCGTCTCCGGCTTCACCATCCCGGAAATCGAGCCGCGGCTGTTCTCGTTCAACAATCCCTTCGGCGCCTGCCCGACCTGCGACGGCCTCGGCAGCCAGCAGAAGATCGATCCCGAGCTCATCGTGCCGGAAAGCGAGCGCACGCTGCGCGACGGCGCCATCGCGCCCTGGGCCAAATCCTCCTCGCCCTACTACAACCAGACGCTGGAGGCGCTCGGCGCGGCCTACGGCTTCAAGCTCTCCAACCGCTGGTCGGAACTGTCGCAGGAAGCGCAGGGCGCGATCCTCAACGGCACCAGGGAGAAGATCGAGTTCAACTACAAGGACGGCGCGCGCTCCTACAAGACGGTGAAGACCTTCGAGGGCATCGTGCCGAACCTCGAGCGGCGCTGGAAGGAGACGGATTCCGCCTGGTCGCGCGAGGAGATCGAGCGCTACATGTCCGCCGCCCCCTGCCCGGCCTGCAACGGCTACCGCCTCAAGCCGGAGGCGCTGGCGGTGAAGATCAACCGATTGCATATCGGCGAGACGACGGCCATGTCGATCCGCGTGGCGCGCGACTGGTTCGAGGCGCTGCCGGAACATCTCAACGCCAAGCAGAACGAGATCGCCGTCCGCATCCTCAAGGAAATCCGCGAGCGCCTGCGCTTCCTTAACGATGTCGGCCTCGAATATCTCTCGCTGTCGCGCAATTCCGGCACGCTGTCGGGCGGCGAAAGCCAGCGTATCCGCCTCGCCTCGCAGATCGGCTCCGGCCTCACGGGCGTGCTCTACGTGCTGGACGAGCCATCCATCGGCCTGCACCAGCGCGACAATGCGCGGCTCCTCGATACGCTGCGGCACCTGCGCGACATCGGCAACACTGTCATCGTCGTCGAGCATGACGAGGATGCGATCCTGACCGCGGACTATTTGGTCGATATCGGTCCTGCCGCCGGCATCCATGGCGGTCAGGTGATCGCCCAGGGAACGCCCGAGGAAGTCATCGCCAATCCCGCGTCGCTCACCGGCAAATATCTTTCCGGGGAGCTGTCCGTCGCGGTTCCCGGCGAACGCCGCAAGCCGAAGAAGAAAAAGGAAATCAAGGTCGTCGGGGCGAAAGCT
>JBDHSZ010000253.1:0-4268 GCA_039812945.1 Shinella sp. | reverse complement strand
GCGAAAAAGTCTGAGCGTTCCACCGGATTACCCCCTCATCCGACCCTTCGGGCCACCTTCTCCCCGAGGGGAGAAGGAAGGTTCGGCAACGTATCATCCCTATGCAATTGCCCTGCCGCAGCCAAGAAGAAGGTCGCGGCAGCGGGATGAGGGGCAGCCTCCCAAACCGGAAGGTGTGACAGCACGCCGCCCCGATGCCGTTTGAACTTCCAGGGCGGGCGGCGTAAAAGATCCGCTGTCGCACGAAGGATCGTCCATGCTGCTCTTTTCCTATTTCGCCGTCTATTTCATCGTCTGGTGGATGACGCTTTTCGCCGTGCTGCCCTTCGGGCTGAGGACGCAGGCGGAGGCGGAGGAGGTGGTGCCGGGCACGGTGGAGAGCGCCCCCGCGCGTTTCCGCGGTGGCCGCGTCGTGCTGATGACGACGCTCGTCTCGGCGATCATCTACGGTGCCTGGTATATCCTGTCGGTGCGCTTCGGCTACGGCATCGATTCCATCCCGCAATTCATGCCGGACTTCAAATAGGCCGCCGCCGCAAAGGTTAACGGCGGCAGGCAAGCCATTCCAATCGTCCCGGACCGCGTTGGAAAACTCTTCCTTTCGTGGCGGCCCGCCTGCGCCTGCGGTGGAACCGTCGGGCAAGCCCTTCGCCCCTGGCTCGCGCCCGCTCTCATGCCGTCTTTTTCCCCTTGCCAGGGCGGCGCCGCCGCCATGGCGGGCTGTGCGGCTTTGACGCATGGACGCCGCGGCAGGACTTGCTAAAGGAGAGGGGGCGGACATCGAAAGGCAAAAAAAAACAAGGCGGAAAGCCTTGTTTTACAGGTATCGCGTGACCTTTATCCGTTGTGCGGTGGCAGCGTCTGCGCGCGCCAAAGATCTGATCCTCCCAAGACTTGACCGCGAAAATGGCTGGAATTTGTACTTCCTGCCTGTTTTGTGGCCTGAAACTAGCCCAAAGCTTGGGCCTTGTCATCCGCTTTTTTGTATTTTTGCTACAGCGGAACAAAATTTTTCCATTGACAACGTATGCGCAATTTCCGTTATTGGCGGCCCCATTTTTCCGCCACATTTGGCGTGACGGCCCGGCGGCGGTGGACAGTGCTTCGCGCTGCGGCGCCGCGCCCGCCTGCCGGGTTTCCTTCCTTCGGCGAAGCGTTTATGAACGCATGAAAATCAACGTCATTTTGCCCGATTCCCGGAATAGGGCGGACCAGTCACACCGGAAACAAAAATGCGCCTTTCCCGCTTCTTCCTGCCCATCCTCAAGGAAAACCCCAAGGAGGCCGAGATCGTCTCCCACCGGCTCATGCTGCGTGCGGGCATGATCAAGCAGCAGTCCCAGGGCATCTATACCTGGCTGCCGCTGGGCAAGCGCGTCCTCGACAAGGTCAACGCCATCATCCGCGAGGAGCAGAACCGCTCCGGCGCCGTCGAGCTTCTGATGCCGACGCTGCAATCGGCCGAGCTGTGGCAGGAAAGCGGCCGCTACGACGCCTATGGCAAGGAGATGCTGCGCATCAAGGACCGCCAGGAGCGCCCGATGCTCTACGGCCCGACCAACGAGGAGATGATCACGGACGTCTTCCGCTCCTTCGTGAAGTCCTACAAGGACCTGCCGCTCAACCTCTACCATATCCAGCTCAAGTTCCGCGACGAGATCCGCCCGCGCTTCGGCACCATGCGCTCGCGCGAGTTCCTGATGAAGGACGCCTATTCCTTCGACCTCAACCGCGAAGGCGCCGTGCATGCCTATAACCGCATGTTCGCGGCCTATCTGCGCACCTTCTCGCGCATGGGCCTGCGCGCCATTCCGATGCGCGCCGACACCGGCCCGATCGGCGGCGATCTCAGCCACGAATTCATCATCCTCGCCGATACGGGCGAGTCGGAGGTCTTCTGCCACAAGGACTTCGTGAATTTCGACATCCCCGCCGAGGACACGAATTTCGAGGACGTCGCCGGCCTGAAGGCGATCTTCGACAAGTGGACGTCGCGTTACGCCGCGACCTCCGAAATGCACGACGCCCCGGCCTTCGAGGCCATTCCCGAGGGTGAGCGCCTTTCGGCGCGCGGCATCGAGGTCGGCCACATCTTCTATTTCGGCACGAAGTATTCCGAGGCCATGGGCGCCAAGGTGCAAGGCCCGGACGGCAAGGAGCATGTCGTGCATATGGGCTCCTACGGCATCGGCCCGACGCGCCTCGTGCCGGCGATCATCGAGGCCTCGCACGACGAGAACGGCATCATCTGGCCGAAGGCCGTCGCGCCCTTCGAGGCGATCGTCATCAACATGAAGTCGGGCGACGCCGCCTGCGACGCGGCCTGCGAGACGATCTACGGCGCGCTTCTGAAGGCCGGCGTCGACGTGCTCTACGACGACAAGGACGAGCGCGCGGGCGCGAAATTCGCCACCGCCGACCTCATCGGCGCGCCGGTGCAGGTCATCGCCGGCCCGCGCGGCGTGGCGAACGGCGAGGTCGAGATCAAGGACCGCAAGACCGGCGAGCGCGAGACGCTGACCATCGAGGCGGCCATCAACCGCCTGACGTCCGGCAACTGAACCATGGCCGGCGGCAACGGGAGGACACATGGCTGACGCAGCGAGCGGCGCACCCGCAACCGAGGCCCAGGCCTTCAGGAAAAGCCGCCCGTTCTCCGCCTTCGAGCGGATGGTCGCCTGGCGCTACCTGCGCTCGCGGCGCAAGGAAGCCTTCATCTCCGTCATCGCCGGCTTCTCCTTCATCGGCATCATGCTGGGCGTGGCGACGCTTATCATCGTCATGGCGGTGATGAACGGCTTCCGCACCGAGCTGATCTCGCGCATCCTCGGCATCAACGGACACATGATCGTCCAGCCGATCGACACGCCGCTGAACGACTACGCCAAGCTCGCCGAGCGCCTTTCCGCCGTGCCGGGCGTCACCATGGCGATCCCGCTGGTGGAGGGCCAGACGCTGGCGCAGGGCACGACCGGCGGCGGCACCGGCGCGCTGGTGCGCGGCATCCGCGCCGACGACCTCGCCAGGATGAAGGCCGTCTCCGACCATATCAAGGAAGGCGACCTCGTCGGCTTCGCCACCGGGGGCGTCGCCATCGGCGCGCGCATTGCCGATTCCCTCGGCCTCGGCGCGGGCGGCCAGATCACGCTCGTCGCGCCGGAAGGCGACGTCACGCCGCTCGGCGTCAATCCGCGCGTGAAGACCTATACCGTCTCCGCCGTCTTCGAGATCGGCATGTCGGAATACGACGCCTCGATCATCTACATGCCGCTGGAGGAGGCCCAGCTCTATTTCAATTCCGAGGGCACGGTGCAGTCCATCGAGCTCTTCGTCTCCGACCCCGACGCGGTGGACGCGCTGCGCCAGCCGATCGAGGCGGCGGCCGAGCGGCAGATCTTCATCACCGACTGGCGCCAGCGCAACCAGACCTTCTTCTCGGCCCTCGAGGTCGAGCGCAACGTCATGTTCATGATCCTGACGCTGATCGTCCTCGTCGCCGCGCTCAACATCATCTCCGGCCTCATCATGCTGGTGAAGGACAAGGGCAGCGACATCGCCATCCTGCGCACCATGGGCGCGACCTCCGGCTCGATCATGCGCATCTTCTTCATGACGGGCGCGGCCATCGGCACGGTCGGCACCTTCGCCGGCGTGCTGCTCGGCGTCGTCGTCTGCCTCAATGTCGAATCGATCCGCCAGTTCTTCTCGTGGATCTCCGGCACGACGCTGTTCAACCCCGAGCTCTATTTCCTCAGCCAGCTCCCGGCCGACATGAATGCCGGCGAGACGGTCTCGGTCGTCGTCATGGCGCTGGCGCTCTCCTTCCTCGCGACGATCTTCCCCGCCTGGCGGGCGTCGAAGCTCGATCCCGTCCAGGCCCTCCGCTACGAATAGGAAAGAACGCATGACCGCGCGCGTCGCTTTGGAACTGAGGGGCATCGAACGGCGCTACGGCCAGGGCGAGACGGTGCTGTCGATCCTCAAGGGAGCCGATTTCACCCTCAAGGGCGGCGAGACCGTCGCGCTCGTCGCCCCGTCCGGCACCGGCAAGTCGACGCTGCTCCACATCGCCGGCCTGCTGGAAAAGCCCGATGCCGGCGAGGTCTTCGTCAACGGCCATTCCTGCGCCACGCTCACCGACGACGAGCGCACCGCGATCCGCCGCAACGAGATCGGCTTCGTCTACCAGTTCCACCATCTCCTGCCGGAATTCACCGCGCTGGAGAACATCATGATGCCGCAGCTCATCGGCGGCCTCTCCAAGGCCG
>JBDHSZ010000252.1:0-4346 GCA_039812945.1 Shinella sp. | reverse complement strand
GGGCAGGCCGGCGCGCTCGCCGAGTTCGGCTAGGGCGAGGGCCGAAAGCGGCGTTTCGCTGGAAGGGTGCGCAACCACCGTGCAGCCGGCGGCCAGCGCCGCCGCCGCCTTGCGGGTGATCATCGCACAGGGGAAGTTCCAGGGGGTGACGATACCGACGACGCCGAGCGCCTCGCGGCGCACGATCATCTCCACGCCGGGCAGATGGCTTGTGACGTTCTCGGCGTTGAGGCGCTTGCCTTCCTCGGCATACCACTCGACGAAGGAGGCGGCATAGTCGACCTCTCCGCGCGATTCCGCGAGCGGCTTGCCCTGTTCCAGCGTCATCAGCAGTGCCAGGTCCTCGCGTGCTTCGAGGATCAGGCCGTGCCATTTGCGCAGGATCGCGGCACGCTGTTGCGGCAGCATGTCCCGCCAGGCGGGAAAGGCATCGGTGGCGGCCGAAACCGCCTCGGACGTCTGTTCGCCGTCGAGCGAGGCGACCCAGGCAAGCGTTGCGGACGAGGCCGGGTCCGTCACCGCGAAGCTGTCGCCGTTACGCCCGGCCACCCAGCGGCCGCCGGCATAGGAGAGTTCGCGCAGCAGATGAGGATCGGCGAGACGGGCGAGCGCCTCGTGAAAGACGGTCCGGGCGAATTGGGCGGTCATGGCGGCCTCCTCTGGCGATGTGCGAGGAGTCTGCCAGAGGCCGGGCGGCAGATTGTCTATTGCCGGGGCGGCAGGTAGGGACTTTGGCTAAAAGCGCGGGCGGCCTTGGACAATTTCTCTATCCGCCGGCGGCGTCGGGATTCCTCCAGCCGTCCTCCCCGACCGGCTTGCCGGCATCTGCATAGCGGCCCTATCCCGAAGCGGGCAGAAGCGTGTCCAGCGGCAGCACGGTCTCCTCCTTCACCGTCTTGGTGACGATGTAGGTGAAGTAGCGGTCGATGCCGAGCTCGCGGTCGAGCAGGCCATCAACCAGCCGCTGATAGGAATCGATATCGGGTGCCATGATCTTGAGGATGTAATCGACCCCTCCGCCAACCGACCAGCAGGCGACGATCTCCGGCGTCGTGGTGACAGCACGCTCGAAACGTTCGAAATCCGCCTGGCGGTGGTTTGCCAATGTCACTTCCATCATGACGCTCGCGACCGGGGCGAGCCGCCGCACCGCGACACGGGCATGGTAGCCCGTGACGATGCCCGCTTTCTCAAGCTTGCGCAGCCGCAGCCAGCAGGGTGTGGGCGAAAGGCCGGCCTTCTCCGCCAGCGCCAGCTTGGTGATGCGCCCGTTCTCCTGGATCGCCTCAAGGATGCGCAGGTCGATGGCGTCGAGTTTCATGCGGGCGCCCTCCGGGCGGGGATCATGTCAAGCTTCAGAAAAAGACAATGGGAAGGCATTTTGCCGTTGTCAATTGAACTGAATTTGAGCACTGTTGAAATCATGACAAATTGGCGCCCCGATCTATCCCAATTACGTCGCCCGGCCTACCTCTCTCTTGCCGAGCAGATCGCCCGTGCCATCCAGGAAGGGCTGCTGCCGAACGGCACGCGCCTGCTGCCGCATCGCAAGCTCGCCGACGACCTGAAGCTCTCCGTCCAAACCGTCAGCCGCGCCTATGACGAGCTCATCCGCCGGGGTCTCATCTCGGGCGAAGTCGGTCGCGGTTCCTTCGTGCAGACGCAGCCGAAGGAGCCGGAGCCGCCCTATCTGCCGGAGCGCCTCGGTGAACTGGTCGATCTCTCGATCCTCAAGCCCGTCTGCGAGCAGCTCCATCTCGAGCGCATGCGGGAGGCTTTCGGCTGGCTGGCGGAAAACCTGCCGTCGAGCTCGGCGCTGTCCTTCCGTCCCAACATGGTGTTCCCCCGCCATCGCGCCGTCGCGGCCGAATGGCTGGTCCGCTGCGGCCTCGATATCTCGCCGCTCAACGTCAGCCTCACCAATGGCGCGACCTCGGGCATGACGGTCGCGCTGATGAGTGTGGCGCCGCCCGGATCGACGGTCGCGACGGAGGCGATCAGCCATCACACGCTGGTGCCGCTCTCGACCTATCTCGGCCTGCATCTCGAGGGGCTGCCGATCGACCGCGACGGCATGATCCCCGAAGCGCTGGACGAAGCCTGTCGGAAAGGCGTGATTCGCGCGGTTTTCCTGCAGCCGTCCGTCATCAATCCCACGGCCGCGCTGATGAGTGCGGAGCGCCGGCAGGCGCTCGCCGACGTCGCGCGGCGTCACGATATCGCGATCATCGAGAACGACGTTCTCGGTCCGCTGGTCGAACGCAAGTCACCGCCGATCGCGGCCTATGCGCCCGAACGCACGCTCTACATCACCAGCTTCACCAAGATCACCGTGCCGGGCTTGCGTATAGGCTATCTCGCGGCGCCGGACCGTTATGTCGCAGCCGTCGCCAACCGGCATCTCGTTTCGAACTGGATGGCGACGCCGTCGATTGCCGAGATCGCCACCCGCTGGGTCAGCGACGGCACGGCCATGGAACTCGTCAACTGGCAACGAAAGGCGCTGGCGGTGCGCCACGCCATTGCCGAGGAGGCCTTCGCGGGGCTGCCCTACCATGCCCATCCGCAGAGCCTGCATGTCTGGCTGCCGCTGCCGGAAGGGCACACGGAGGAGGGCTTCGTGTCGCAGGCGCGGCTGCGCGGCGTGGCGATCGCGCCGGGCTCGTCCTTCCGCACGGCGGACCAGGGCTGGCATCCGGCCGTACGCATCTCGCTCGGCTCGACCACCGAGCAGGAACTTCGCACCGGTCTTGGCATTCTCGCTTCGTTGGCCAGCGGAAATCCGGAGGCGTTGCTGCTCGCGATTTAGGGCGAGTTGCTCGCCAAATGTGCGGAGAAACAATAATTGTCATGAGATTATTATTCGGATTGACATGATTTTGATCGCCGCGCATCGTTAGGCCATCACTTGTCCCGACAGGGAGAGACAGGCATGGCCGCACCCATCATCCGCATCGACAACATCACCAAGCGCTACGGTCCCCTGACCGTGCTCGACGGTTTGTCGATGGAGGTGATGCCGGGTGAGAAGCTGGCGCTGATCGGCCCTTCCGGCTCCGGCAAGACGACGATCCTGCGCATCCTCATGACGCTGGAGGCGATCAGCGGCGGCCATATCGAGGTCGAGGGCGATCAGCTCTACCATATGCCGAAGAACGGCGGCCTTGTGCCGGCGGACGAGCGCCATCTGCACCGCATGCGCGAGAAGATCGGCATGGTCTTCCAGCACTTCAATCTTTTCCCGCACAAATGCGTTCTCGACAATGTCACGCTCGCCCCCATGCTGACAAAAGGCGTGGCGAAGGTAGAGGCGCAGAAGCGGGCGATGGAGCTTCTCGACATGGTGGGCCTTGCCGACAAGGCGAAGAACATGCCCGCCCAATTGTCCGGCGGACAGAAGCAGCGTGTCGCCATCGCCCGCGCGCTGGCGCTATCGCCGAAGATCATGCTGTTCGACGAGGTGACGTCGGCGCTCGATCCGGAACTGGTCGAGGAGGTGCTGAATGTCATGCGCAAGCTCGCCGCCGAGACCGACATGACCATGCTGCTCGTCACGCATGAGATGGGCTTTGCCCACGACTTCGCCGACCGGGTGCTGTTCTTCGATCGCGGCAAGATCGTCGAAGAGGGCAAGCCGGACGAGATTTTCCGCAATCCCAGGCAGGAGCGCACGCAGACCTTCCTGCGCAAGATCATCGCGGCCGGGCACCGCGTCTGAGTGGCCTGCGCCGCTCGGAAACAAGGCCCCACGCACATCCAATAACAACCAGAAACAGCCAGAGGAGTTCGTACTATGAGCATGAGGACGTTTTTGACCCTGGCCGCCGGCGCAAGCGCGCTGATGGCTGCCGTCGTCACCACCCCGGCTTTCGCCGACGATGCCAAGCTGGAAGAGCTGAAAGCACAGGGCTTTGCCCGCGTCGCCATCGCCAACGAGCCGCCGTTCACCGCGGTTGCCGCGGACGGCAAGGTTTCGGGCGCCGCCCCCGACGTCGCCCGCGAAGTCTTCAAGCGTCTTGGCGTCGCCGACATCGTGGCGTCGATCTCGGAATATGGCGCGATGATCCCGGGCCTTCAGGCCGGCCGCCACGACGTCATCACCGCCGGCCTCTTCATGAAGCCAGAGCGCTGCGCGGCCGTCGCCTATTCCGAGCCGATCCTCTGCGACGCGGAGGCCTTCGCACTGAAGAAGGGCAACCCGCTCAAGCTGAAGAGCTACAAGGACATCGCCGACAATCCGGATGCCAAGATCGGCGCGCCCGGCGGCGGCACGGAAGAAAAGCTGGCGCTGGAAGCCGGCGTCCCGCGCGAGCGCGTCATCGTCGTGCCGGACGGGCAGAGCGGCC
>JBDHSZ010000251.1:0-4492 GCA_039812945.1 Shinella sp. | reverse complement strand
ATCGTAGCCATCCCCGGAAATCTCGCCCGCGGTGGTGCAGCCGGCGATCTTTGCGCCCGGCCAGGCATTCTCGGCCTCGGCAACGACGGCGGAGATGTCCGCCTCGGGCGAAACGAAAAGCAGCACGAGTGAAAACGGCCCGGGACCCAGGCGCTCGGCCAAGCGTTCGATCGGACAGGTCTCGTGCGCGGAAACCAGCGCGCGATTTATGTAACGTTCATCCACGGGTGATGGCCTCCTCCGCCTTTCCCCCGTCCTCCACTTTAAAGCATCCGGCGCGGCGTAGCGCCAGAGTCGAATGGGTTTTAGCCGACGGTCTTATGCGTCCGTTACCATCGTGGCAAAGCTGGCTTCCTGCGCGAAGAGCACCGCCTGCATGCGTGTCTGCACGCCGAGCTTGCGCATGATCGCCGTCACATGCGCCTTCACCGTCGTCTCGGCGATGGAAAGCTCATAGGCGATCTGCTTGTTCATGCGCCCGGCACAGACGAGTTGCAGGATGCGCGCCTGCTGGCGCGTCAGCAGCGCGAGCCGCTTGACGGCTTCCTCGGACGGGCTCGGTGCGGAGGCTTCAAGGGCAAGACGGCTTGCGTGAATCTCACCGCGCGCGATGACCGAAAACGCCTCGCGAAACTCTTCGCGCGAGGCGTGTTTCGGCACGAAGGCGTTGACGCCCGCCTTCAGCGCCGCGCGCACGATGCGGACCTCGTCGAGCGACGAGACGACGACGATCGGTGTTTCCGGTGCTGTCTGTCGCAGGCGCACCACGCCGTCGAGGCCGTTCACGTCCGGCAGGTTGAGGTCGAGGACCACGACGTCGGGCAGGGGGCCGGTCGTGAGCCGCGTCAGCGCCGCTTCCAGCGTGCCGACAGCGTCCACTTCCGCAATGCCGACCGGGCCCGTCAGGGTCATCGCCAGCGCATCGCAGAACAGCGGATGATCATCCACGATCAGCGCCGACTTCAGCACGCGCACAGGTTTTTCCGGCATCAGAACTGGTAACATGCGAAATTCCCGATAGGGCTGGCGATAGCTTAGCATCGAATTCGTCCGTCTTCATCGGCCTATTGCTCAGGGCGAAAGCAGAAAAGCCGGGCGTTTCCGCCCGGCTCCAGATCTCAGTTCAGCGAGGCCAGTTGCTTTGGCAGACGGAATGTCCACACCATGCCGCCCTGGTTGAGATAGTTCACTTTCTTGGCGACTTCCCCGCCCCAGAGGGGAACGGCGCCGCCCCAGCCGGAGATGATCGAGACATATTGCTCGCCGTCCTGTTCCCAGGTCACCGGCTGGCCGACGATGCCCGAGCCGGTCTGGAACTTCCAGAGTTCCTCGCCCGTCTCGTTGTTGAGCGCAACGAAGTCGCCTTCCGGGGTGCCGAAGAACACGAGGCCGCCGGCGGTGGTCATCGCGCCTCCCCACAGGGGGGCGCCGTTCTTGTATTCCCACTTGATCTCGCCGGTGTTCGGATCGATGGCCTTCAGGCTGCCGATGTGGTCTTCGAAGAGCGGCTTGATGGTGAAGCCGGCACCAAGATAGGCGGCGCCCTTCTTGTAGGTGATCGGCTCGTTCCAGATGTCCATGCCCCATTCGTTGGACGGCACATAGAACAGGCCGGTCTTCGGGCTGTAGGCCATCGGCATCCAGTTCTTGCCGCCGAGGAACGACGGCACGGCGAAGACCTGCTGGCCCTTGGCGCCGTCAGCCGCTTCCGCGGCGTCGCCCGGACGATTGTCTTCATTGTAGATCGGACGACCCGTCTCATCGATCCCCTTGGCCCAGGTAATGTCCTTCACGAACGGATGGGCGGAGACGAATTTGCCGTCTTCGCGGTTGAGCACGTAGAAGAAGCCGTTGCGGTCCGCGGTGGCGAAGCGCTTGTTGCCATCCTTGTCGACGAAGGGAACGACCTCGTTCACGCCGTCGAAATCCCAGCCCTCGCGGGGCGTCGTCTGGAAATGCCACTTGATCTCGCCGTTCTCGGGGTTGATGCCGAGGCGCGAGGCGGCATAAAGGTTGTCGCCCTTGTTGCCCTCGACGGGCTTGCCGGCATTGCGCAGGTGGCTATTCCACGGCGAGGGGTTTCCGGCGCCGAAAACCAGCGTCTTGGTTTCTTCGTCATAGGAACCGCCGAGCCAGGTTGCGCCGCCGCCGGTCTTCCACATGTCGCCGGGCCAGGTCGCGTTGAGCGTCCCGGTCATCGTGCTTTCCTTGCCCTTGAAGGTGCCCATGTGGCCTTCGATGACGGGGCGGGTCCAGACGAGCTCGCCGGTCTCGGCGTTGCGGGCCTGCACTTCGCCGACGATACCGAATTCGCCACCCGAATTGCCGGTCACGACGAGACCGTTCACGATCAGCGGTGCTGCGGTATAGCTGTAGCCTTCCTTGTAGTCCGCGAGCTTCTTGTTCCAGACGACGTCGCCGGTCTTGCGGTTCAGCGCGACGAGGCGCGCGTCGAGCGTGCCGAAGTAGATGTTGTCGCCGAAGATCGCCGCGCCGCGGTTGACGACGTCGCAGCAGGGCAGGATGCCTTCCGGCAGGCGGGCGTCGTACTGCCAGACTTCCTTGCCGGTCTTGACGTCGATGGCGTAGATGCGGCTGTAGGAACCTGTGATGTACATGATCCCGTCATAGATGATCGGCTGGCTTTCCTGGCCGCGCTGCTTCTCGCCGCCGAGCGAGAAAGCCCAGGCAGGAACGAGGTTCTTGACGTTCTTGGTGTTCAACGTCTCCATCGGCGAAAAGCGCTGCAGGTTGCGGCCCATGCCATTGGTCAGGACATCGCCGACGGTTTCTGCATCCTTCGCAAGATCGGCCTCCGTCACGCCGGCATACGCGGCGCTAGAACAGGCGATGGCCGCAATTGCGGCCAGAATGAATTTCCTCATGGCATCCTCCCACTCCATGCCCGCAGCAGGACGCGGGCTTCGCAGTCGGATCATCGGCGCAGTTCGCCGACGCATGAATTCGACCTTGGTCGTAAAATAGCTGTTACCAGCCATTCGGGACCCCACCAATAGGTCGTATTTCCGTTTGTCTTAGCGCTCGGTAGGCTGCCGGGGTTGCGGGAGGAGAAACAATGCCTTTTATGAGATCGCTCACGAGCGCGCTCGTCGCCACGCTCCTTTCCTTTGCGCCTGCTTTTGCCGAAAGACCGGTCGTCCGCACCGCGCTCCAGCTCTCGGGTACGGTAAACTGGGAAGCCGATACGATCCGCCACTACCGCCTCGACGAGGCGAACGGCTTTTCGATGGAGGTCACGGACATTGCCGGTGCGCCGGCGGCGCAGATCGCGCTGATTGCCGGCGACGTGGACATGATCGTTTCCGACTGGCTCTGGGTGGCGCGGGAACGTGCGGCTGGTCGCGACCTGGTCTTCATTCCCTATTCCCGCGCCGTCGGCGGATTGATGGTGGCGCCCGGCAGTTCCGCCAAGGTTCTTGCGGATCTCAAGGGGCGGAAGATCGGTGTCGCCGGCAGCCCCATCGACAAGAGCTGGCTGATTGTGCGCGCCTATGCCCAGAAGGTGGAGGGGTTTGATCTCGCCGTTGAAAGCGAGCAGGTCTTCGGTGCGCCCCCGCTGATCTACAAGGCGGCGCTCGACGGCCAGGTCGATGGCGCGCTCAACTTCTGGAATTTCGGTGCGCGCATGCAGGCGGCGGGCATGCGCACGCTGCTGAGCGTCGGCGACGCCGCGAAAGCCCTGGGGCTTGATCCAGAAATGCCGCTCGTCGGATATGTGGTGCGTGGCGAAGTTCTGAATGCCAATCCCGGCCTTGGCGAAGCGATCGCGACCGCGTCGCGCGCCGCCAAGGAAAAGCTCGCCTCCGATCCCGCAGCCTGGGAGCGCATTCGCCCTATGATGAAGGCGTCGAACGAGGCGGAATTCGAGGCGTTGAAGGCGGGTTTCCTTGCCGGCACGCCGCGGAAGGGTTTGGTCGATGAGAAGGCGGCAGGGCGCATGCTGGCGCTCATGACCGAACTCGGCGGCGGCGATCTCGTCGGGAATTTGAAGGAACTGCCTGATGGTGTCTTCCATCATCCCGGCAGCTGAGCCGGCTCTCAAGTTGGATATCAAAAGCGGTGGGCCGGGCGGTGTGCTCGGCCCGATGGCGCTTTCGCTGCTATCCGGCGAAACGGTGGCGCTGACCGGTCCCTCGGGTGTCGGCAAGACGTCTCTGCTGCGCATCGTCGCCGGCCTCGACCGCGCCTTTGTAGGACGCTGCGAGGCAGCCAAGCGGATCGCGATGGTCTTTCAGGAACCGGTCCTCCTGCCGTGGCGCACCGCTCTCCAGAACCTCGCCATCGTCGCGCGCATCTCCGAGGACGAAGCGCAAGGTTGGCTGGAGGATGTGGGATTGGCCGGGCTGGGAGATCGCTTTCCCGGCATGCTCTCGCTCGGACAGCAGCGACGGCTTTCGCTCGCCCGCGCCTTCGCCTCCGGGCCGGACCTGCTCCTGATGGACGAACCCTTCGTCAGCCTCGATCCGGCACT
>JBDHSZ010000250.1:0-4496 GCA_039812945.1 Shinella sp. | reverse complement strand
CGATGGCGCTGCGCGATCCGCGCACCGGCCGCAATCTCGGTCATCTCACCCTGTCAGCCGGCGTCTGCATGGCGGACCGCGCCGACAGCGCCCTCGACCTTGCCTCGGCCTGCGAGCGCGCGCTTGCCGAGGCCAAGGGCGCCGGTGGCGATCAGGTGGTCGTCTACGGGCGCGGCGACGAGGTGCCGGCCGGTCGGGAATGGATGCTCTACCGGGCTTGAGCCGGCGATCGCGCGTTACAGCGCACGGATGACCTTGCGCAACGCCTCGTTGCGGGTGCCGAGCAGCAGCACGTTCTTCATGGCGAGCCTGGGGTCGTCCGTACGGAAGATCACGCCGTTGCCGCGCACCGTGCGGTCGATCTTGAGGCGGCCTTCCTCTTCCGTCGGTGCGATGGCGATGGCGAAATACATGCGGCCCGGCTTGCGGGAAATGCCCGCGAAGAATTGCTCCTCATCGCCGATCTCGGCGAGGAAATTGGCCATGTAGAAGGCCCATTGCACATTCTCGAACTCGGCGAAGCGCGAATTGGCCACCGTGATATGGCAATAGCCGAGATGCGGCGTCTCGGCGAGCGTGCGGTGGAAGACGAGCTTGGGAAACTGGATGGAGCGGTGGAAGCCGTTGATGCGCTCGTGGGTGACGTTGCCCGCCTGTTCCAGCCTGCGCCCCGTGCGCTCCGCGACCTCCTGATAGCTGAGATAGCGTTTCTCGCTGGGGCTCCACGAAACGGCGCGCTCGATGCGGCCGGTGCGCAGGAATTCGGTATGGGCCGCCGCTTTCGGCGGATTGGCGCGCTTGAAGGCGACGGCGTCGTAGTATCGGAATTTCGTCTGCTGCTGCACGCCTCGGCACTCCATCCTCGCGCCCGGATCGCCGGAAAGCTTATGGAAACGTCGTTAATCATTCCTTTCGGTTCGGCCCCCATTTCTCCGACAGGCCGTAGTGGTCGCAATATGACAAGGGGAGCCGGTGCGCGCTCCTTTCCGCGGCAGATTGGGGATGCTGCGGTGGAAGTCCATATATCGGATTGATATATATGGATAAAAGCATGGGTTGAATCCGGAAGGCGCTTGTATTTGACTGTCGTCAAATCATGATGGCGTGTCGCTTTCTGGCATGTGATGCGGAAAATCCTGCGCTTAGATGGGGACGCTCAAGGTGCCGCTGCCGATGGTGGCGGATAATTGGGAAGCCGGTTGAAATCCGGTGCTGCCCCCGCAACGGTGTTGGAGTCAAGGTGCAGCAGAAGGCCACTGGACGGTTGTCCGGGAAGGCGCTGCCCGTCCGATGGGACGCTCCTCAGCCCGGAAACCAGCCTGGAGAACGATTGTGACTGGCTGCGGCGGGCGGCCGGGAAACGTGTATTTCCGGGCATTTCATGCCCGGATACCGTCTCCTTTCGCGCGCCTCGGCAAATTTACTGAGGAACCGCCATGGACATTCGCAACGACGTGCTCCGCAAGCTCAAGAACCGGCGCGACGGCTACAGCCTCGAGCAGGCCTTCTATATCGATCCCGATCACTACAAGCTGGACCTGGAGACGATCTGGTATCGCGACTGGCTGTTCATCGGCCATGACTGCGAGGTGCCGAAGGCCGGCAATTATTTCACCGTGCAGGTCGGCGATTATCCCGTCGTCATCACGCGCGATCGCTCCGGCACCATCCGCGCCCTGCACAATTCCTGCCGCCATCGCGGCTCGCGCGTCTGCACGCAGCACAAGGGCAGTTCGGCCAAGCTCGTCTGTCCCTATCACCAGTGGACCTACGAGCTCGACGGCTCGCTGCTCTTCGCCCGCCACATGGCGGAGGATTTCGACAGGAGCGAGCACGGCCTGAAGCCTATCCGCTGCGAGACGCTCGCCGGCTATATCTTCATCTGCCTTACCGACGAGGCCCCGGATTTCTCCGCCTTCCGCGCCACGGCGGAGCCCTATCTCGCCCGCCACCGGCTCGGCGAGACCAGGGTCGCCTTCGAGAGCACCATCGTCGAGAAGGGCAACTGGAAGCTCGTCTGGGAGAACAACCGCGAGTGCTACCATTGCGCCGCCAACCATCCCGAGCTCTGCCGCACCTATCCGGAAGCCCCGAGCGCCACCGGCGTGCAGGGCGCGAAGGACGATCCCGTCATCGCCGCGCATTGGGAACGATGCGAGGCCGCCGGCCTGCCGAGCGAATTCCGCATGTCGCCGACCGGCCAGTTCCGCGCCGCGCGCATGCCGCTCATCCAGGACGCCGAGAGCTACACGATGTCCGGCGCGCCCGCCGTCGGCCGCCCGCTCTCCAGCGACGTGCTGGAAAGCCATATCGGCACGCTGCTGCTCTTCCACTATCCGACGACGTGGAACCACATCCTCACCGATCACGCCGTCACCTTCCGCGTCCTGCCGCTCGGCCCGGAGCTGACGCAGGTGACCACCAAATGGCTGGTCAGCAAGGACGCCGTCGAGGGCGTCGACTACCGGCTCGACGAGCTCACCCATGTCTGGACCGAGACCAACGACCAGGACCGCCGCATCGTCGAGGAGAACGCCTTCGGCATCCGCTCGCCGGCCTACCGGCCCGGCCCCTATTCGCCGGAGGACGAGGGCGGCGTCATGCAGTTCGTCGAATGGTATTCGAACTTCATGATCGACCGCCTCGACGGCGCGGCGCCGATGTCGCAGGTGGCCTGACATGACGATCACCGCCCCGTTCCGCCATTTCGACGAGCTCCACCCCTGGCACGACCGCCATAACCTGCTGGAATGCATCGCGGCCACCGTGGAGACGGCCGACGTGATGACCTTCACCTTCAGCTCCGACCAGAAGAACTGGTTCCGCTACCTGCCGGGCCAGTTCGTCACGCTGGAGCTGCCGGTCGCGCCGGACGAGCCGGTGCTGCGCACCTATACGCTGTCCTCGACGCCCTCGCGGCCGTTCAGCGTCGCGGTGACGGTGAAGGCGCAGAAGAACTCCATCGGCACGCGCTGGATGTTCGACAACCTGCGCCCCGGCATGCGGCTCAAGGCCTTCGGACCGCTCGGCGACTTCTCCTTCGTGCGCTATCCGGCGGAGCGATATCTCTTCGTCTCCGCCGGCTCGGGCGTCACGCCGATGATGTCGATGACGCGCTGGATGGCGGACTGCGCGCCGCAATCGGACGTCGCCTTCGTCACCTGCGCGCGCCGGCCGGAGGACCTGCTGTTCAAGGCCGAGCTCGAATGCCTCGCCGCGCAGATGCCGAACCTCGCCCTCGGCTTCGTCGTGGAAGGGCACAATCCGCGCGACGGCTGGCACGGCCTGCGCGGCCGCATCGACGCCGCCCGGCTCTCGCTGCTCGCGCCCGATTTCCGCGAGCGCACCGTCTTCTGCTGCGGCCCGGAACCTTTCATGCGCGGCGTCAGAGACATGCTCAAGGTCTGCGGCTTTCCCATGGAGCGCTATCACGAGGAGAGCTTCCAGCCGGCCGCCGCCCCCGCGCCGGAGGAGATCGCCATCCGCGCCGGCGCGGGCGAGGCGGATGCCGACGCCGTCGCCAGCGTCACCTTCACCATGGCCGGCAAGGACGCCAGATGCCCGCCCGGCCAGACGATCCTGCAGACGGCGCGGGCCGCCGGAGTGCGCATCGGCGCGGCCTGCGAGGGCGGGCTGTGCGGCACCTGCCGGGTGCTGAAAGTCTCGGGCGAGGTGGAGATGCGCCACAATGGCGGCATCCTCGACGAGGAGATCGAGGAGGGCTACATCCTCGCCTGCTGCTCGCGGCCGGTCGGGGACGTGTCGATCGAGGCCTGACCGGGGCCGGAGGCGAGCCCGCCGCCACGGGCGGGCCGCCGCCTGCGCGGCCCCGCCTCAGCGGACGATGAGCACCGGGACCTTGGCATTGGCCGCCACCTCGGCGGCCTGGCTGCCGAGCATCACCCGCGACATGCCGGTATGGCCGTGCGAGGCCATGACGATCAGCGAGCAACCCTGCTGCTCGGCGGTCTCCAGCAGCGCGCCGGCGACCAGCCTCCAGGGCACGTGGATGGTCTCGATCGGCACGCCGAGCGCCTCGGCCTTCTCGCGGATCGGTGCGAGGATGCGCTCGGCGACGAGCCGGCTGGACTTGTCATAGGCCTCCACCTCGGCCTCGCTCGGCGACCACAGGTCGAAGGCGAAGGCGAACTGCCCGCCGAGCGGTTCCGTGACGGTCACGGCCGTGACCTTGCTGCCATGTTTCCTCGCCAGCTCCAGCCCGTGGTCGACACCGGCCTGCGCCACGGCCGAGCCGTCGCTGGAAACGAGAATATGTTCGTACATTTCGATCTCCCGGCCGCAGCCGCTGCAAGAAACCCGAGCGGGGCGCGGGGCGCGCCGCGTCGGGCAGGAAGGCCGCCGGTTCCGTCGTCGCGGCGACCGGCGGCCTGAAGGATTGTCGTGCTATTCGGCGCCCTTCTCGGCGGGGCCGGCATGCATGATGGTATCGTTTTCCGGGCCGTCGACGACGAGGTCGCCGGCGAGGCCGCGCTCGG
>JBDHSZ010000249.1:0-4497 GCA_039812945.1 Shinella sp. | reverse complement strand
GGCGGAAAAGCCGGCCGGGTTGGTCGTCGGCGCGACGGGGTCGCCGCCATAGGAATTGGCGTTCGCGAAAGGATTGACGCTGCCGGCTACCGCCTGGTCGACATGCGCGGCGCCGGAGAACGCATCGAAGGTGCTGTCGGAATAGTAGCGGCCCCAGGCGTTCAGTCCTTGCAGGCGGAAGGCCTCGTTGAGCGTCGAGCCGGCGTCGGTGTTCGCGCTCAGCGGCGCGAAATCCCCGCCTCGCGCCCGCGAACGCCGCAGCGTGGCCTGCGCGCTGGCGATGGCGCGGTCGGAATCGTAGTCGTCGATCGCGATCGCCGTCTCGAAGCTGGAAATGACCGGATCGTTCGGATCGAGGCGATCGGCATTCTCCAGCGCCTGCGCGGCCGGCCCGCGGTCGCCCGACTCGTAGTGGCCAGCGGCAAGCAGCAGGAGCCCCTGCGCGTAGCTCGGATTGGCGGTCGAGCCGGCGAGCAGGTCTTGCATCGCCTTGTCCATTTCGCCCGTCTGGAGATAGTAGCGACCCCGTGCCACGAGGCCGACATCAAAGGCCGGATCGAGCTCCAGCGCCCGGTCGATCAGCGGCTTGGCTTCCCTGACCCTATCCTGGTCGAGATAGAGGAACGCCAGATTGGCGTAGCCCACGGGGTCGTTGGGATCGAGCTCGATGGACCGCTTCAGCGCCGCCTCGGCTTCCAGCGTGGCACCACGCGTATGCTGGATATTGCCGAGCGTATTCCAGATCGTGGTGGATCCCGGCGCGATCTCTGCGGCGGTCGAAATATCGCCGAGCGCGGCATCGAGATTGCCCTCGACGTCGGCCCTGTAGTTGGCGCGGGCCTCCAGCGCCATCGGGTCGTCCGGGTCGAGCGAGAGCGAACGGGCGATCGCCTCCCGGACCTGCGCGCGGTCGTCGACGAGCAGCGCAAGCTGGGCGCGCGCGGCGGGCAGGGTCGGGTCATCCGGATAGCGCGCCTCGGCGCGCTTCAGGACGTCGATCGCCGCCGGGATGTCCTTCAGGAAGCCGACCGTCCATGCTTCCGCCATCGCGCCATACGGGCCGGGCTGCGGCGGCGGCGGAGGCTCCGACCGCCCGGGGTCGGCGAGCGAGCGCGAATAGTATCCCCCGTAGACGGCGATCGCGCGGCGGCGCGGGTCGAGGCGGGGCGCCGCACGGGCAAAGAGCTTCGCGGCGGCCGCAAAGTCGTGATCGCCGCCGGCGGCCAGGGCGTCGAGCAGGTCGAGCCGCGCCCGTTGCCCCGGGGTCAGGCGGAACCGCCGCGCCTGGCGGGCGGCTTCGAGGGAGACCTTGCGGCCGTCGTAGTTCAGCGAGGCCTCGGCCAGCGTCAGCCAGTCCTCGGCGCTGCGCGTCCCGGGCGGCTTGGCGCCGATCCGCGCCCGCTCGCGGCGCATATCCGGAGAGGACAGCGGCGAGGCCGGCATCCACGAGAACGAGTTGCGCAACGAAAGATAGAAGAGCATCTGCTCGCGGTCGTCGGGATTGACGATCACCACCTTGGACGGCGCCTGCCCGATGGTGGCGACGGCCGCTTCGCCGCCCGCCACCCGCAACGAGCCGTGCTCGTTGGAGAATTCGACGAGACCCTCCAGAACGATGATCGAGGTCTTGTCGCCGTCGACGGTCATCGTCCAGTCCGTGCCGCGGATCGCGGCCGCGGCGGCAGGGGTCTCCACGGTCAGCCCGTCGCCGCCGCGCTCGGCGCGGGCCCAGATCGTCCCGGACTCCAGCCCGAGCGTGGAATCGGTGGAATCGCCGCCGATCTTCTTGACCACGAGCGTCGAGTTGCGGCCCATGCGGACCTGCGTCCTGTCCTCGAAAAGGATGGCGAGATGCCCCTGGGCGTTGGTGCGCAGGACATCGCCCGCCAGCAGGTCCTGCCTGACGTCGACGTCGCGCCACCGCGAAACGTCGAAGAAGCGGACCTCCTCGCCCACCTTGCGGGCGATCACGGTGCCCGCCGGGGGCTGATCGCGCGCAATGACGTCGGCGAATGCGGCAGAGCATGCCAGGCATGCCGCGAACGCAGCCGCGATCACCCGAACTCCAGACATCCGACGCCGCCCCTCTTTTCGGCAATCTAAGACCATCGGGCGGAAATTCTGTCAACTTTCCGTTTGCGCGGGAGCGCGCGTTACGGCAATCCTTGCGCTGCGTCGTGACCCCTTTCCAACAGCAAGACGAACCGAAGCGATGGACCTCCCGAATCTCGCCTCACCCGCCGACGAGACGGCGCCGCCGCTGCTCGACGACAGCCACTATTTCGACCATGTCAGGAAGATCAACGACGTCTACTACGACCAAGTCCGCCTGGCGGACCAGAAAGCCGCCTATATCTTCACCTTCATGATCGCCTTCCTCGTCAGTTCCAGCGAGGCACGCCAGATCTTCAGCGCCCAGCGCTACGAATCGGGCGAACCGCTCACCATCGCGCTGTCCGCCCTCGTGGGCCTGAGCCTCGTCGTGTCGCTGGTGTCGGCGATCCTCGTCGTGCTGCCGCGCTATTCGGAGAAATCGACGTCCCTTTTCTGGGGCGGCTGGAAGACCAACCGCGTCAAGCTGCTCGCGGCGAGGGCGCTCTGCGATCCGAAATATCTGTTCGAAGAATATCTCTCGAACATCGACGCGCTGGCGGCGATCAGCCGGGCGAAATTCGGCTTCCTGCGCGTCTCCTTCCGGGGTCTCGTGGTGGTGGTGGTCGGCTATGTCCTGCTGCTGGTCCTGCAGACCGGAACGAACACGCCCGCCTGACCGGGAGGAAGGCCGGCACGCTCATCGTGCTCGGCCGGAAAACCAATGGTACGGTCGCTCGGGATCGAACCGAGGACCTCCGGATCCACAATCCGGCGCTCTAACCATCTGAGCTACGACCGCGCGTCCATTCGGTGAGGCTGCAATACGGACAAACGACTAGGATTTCAAGGCCGGCCTTGGAGCCGGTGTCACGAGTCTGCGGCAAAAAAGAAAGGACCGGGGAGGAGATCCGGTCCTTTCTTTCATGGGCCAGCGTCATTGCGCCGGCCGGCTTCCGTCGAAACGCAGGGAGGAAACCCTTTCGACGGAGCGCTTTCCTTCAATGCCTCAGGCGGCCTTGAGTTCCTGAACGCTCTTCTCGATCGCGGCCTTGATCGGCTGGGCGACCTCTTCGGCGGCCTTGGTGGCGATCGCCTGGATCTCCCTGGCCTGCTCGACGGTCCGCTCGAAGCTCTTGCGGAAGAAGGCGGTCTGAAGCTCGGCGACCTCGGCCAGCGTGCTCGCGCCAAGCAGAGCCTCGACGTGGGAGAAGCCGGCCTCGCTGTTCGCGCGCATCGCGGCAATCGTCTTCAGGGAAAGCTCGCTGCCGACGGTCTTGGCCTTCTCGAAGCTGCTCTCCATGGCCTTCTGCGCGTCTTCGGCGCCGGCCTTCATCTTGGCGTACACTTCCTTCGACTGCTCGACGCCCTTCTCGGTGAAGGCGCGGATCTGGTCGGTGGCCTTGCTGGCGTCAAAGCTGGGGAACTCAACGGTCTCGGTCGATTTCGCGGTCTTGGACATTTTCCTATCCTCTATCCGGCGGAGCATAAGGTGCCGCCTTGTTGATGATGGACAGCATATAAACACTCTTTTTGTGCAATGCAACATTTTTTGTGCGCTGCGATATAACCGGGCCGCCGGTTAACCACGGGGCCAGTTTCACCGCCCCCGGACGATCGGTCTTGTGGACGCGGTAGCGGCTTGCTTTTATTAACAATCCCTTAAAATGGACCGCTGCCGGGAGTTTGTTGGTGGCACGCGAAAGCTATTCGTTCATCGACATTGCCGCGCTGGACGCGGTGAGAGAGCATTTTGCCGCCGGCGACGCGGTGGTCGTCCTGTCCCTCGATCTGACCAGGATCCTGTGGGCCAACGGCGCGGGCGCCGAGCTTCTGGGGTTCAGCGGCGTCGAGGCCGCCATCGAGGCGGATTCCGGCCTCGGCCCCGCCGCGCGTCGGCAGATCGAGGCGACGCCCGGCTTCCCGCGGATCGGCGAGGGCCGGCAGATCGGCGTCCGGCTGAGCACCGGAACGACCAGCCATACCGCCGCACTTCTCGGCTCCTTCCTGAAGCTCGGCGAGGACGATGCCGGCATCATGCTCGCGATGCCCTTCCCCAACAGCAGGTCGCGCTCGCCCGCGGAGGTCGCGGCGCGCGCCATCTCCGGCTTCGAGCATGCCGGAAGCCACCTCGCCCTGCTCGACGACGCGGGGACGCCGCTGGCCGCCACGCCGGGCTTCGAGGCAATGGGGCTCCCGCCGGAGAGCCTGTCCGGTCTCGTGGCGGAAGCAGCCGAAGATGGCCGGCGCGTTGTCAGGAAGATCGAGACGGTGGACGGCCGGGATATCCCGATGGGCCTCGCCCGCCTGACCCGCACGCCGGGGCGCTACCTGCTGATCGCGGTCGATGAAAGCGCGTTCGGCGAGGAGGCCGAGGCGCCGCATGACGACGTCATCTCCGCCGAT
>JBDHSZ010000248.1:0-4509 GCA_039812945.1 Shinella sp. | reverse complement strand
CGTATGTGAAATCGGCCGAGAGGATATGGCTGCGCTGCGAGGGGCCGTATTCATCGCCGGTGACCGCGCTGACCTGGTTGGCGCCCGGCGCATCGTAGAGCCAGGTATATTTGAAGAGCGCATTCAGCCGGTCATTTTCCGCGGGCCGATAGGCAAACCCGATCGTTGCCTCGGTGTAGTCGCCGTTGCGGAACGAACTTTCGGAATTGCCGTCGGAGATAACGGTGTCGAGGTTGAGGAGGAGCCTCCAGTCCTCGCTCGTCTTGAGGCTGAGGCCGGCGGCGATGAGATAGGTGTCGATATTTCGGGTCGTGTCGTCGGATTCCTCGAACCTGGCTTCCCCGCGGATTCGCCAGTTGATCCGGTCTTCATCCTTGTAGCCGACGGAGAGCGAGGCGGCCTTCCGGTCGAAGTCGGAGCGTTCGACACCGGTCACCGGGTCGATGGCCGCATCTTCGATGCCGCCCACTTCAAGTCCGCCGTCGATGGTCCAGTACGTATCCGGCGTGTATGTCACGCCATAGGTCTTGGTCAGCGACTTGCGCCGCCCGAAGAGGTCCCAGTTGTTTTCGGTGCGTGCCGACCAATATTCGTCGAACTTGCGGCGCGCGCCCAGCACGATCGTTCCCTTGTCCGCACCCGAAAGATCATAGGCCCGATCGAGGTCGAAGGCCCGGTCAGGGTCCAGCCTGTATCCGAAGTAATAGGTCGAGTCCGGGTCGGGATCGTAGGTGAAGCCCGCAAGGCCCCCAAGGCCTGTCGCGCCGTAGGAGATTTCGCCCTCGAGCGCGAGCTTGTCGGTGAGCCTGTATTTGGATCCGACGCCGACCCGGTCGCCCCGGGCGATGTCTCCCTTGCGCTCGACCGTGGCTTGCCCGAAGAGGTAGTAGTTGTGATCGGCGTTTGGGCTGTAGTCGAGCCGCGCGCCGACATCGAGGCGCGCGCCGTCATAACCGGTCTTTCCGGCGAGGAGGGCGCCTGGATTGCTGACGTCCATGTAGGATGCCCCGACGGAAAGGTTCCACTGACTGTCGAGCTGTTTCGAGACCCAGGCCGATCCCCGGCGTTTCTCGCGGCCGCCGATGGCATTGTAGTCCGCATGGTCGCGATAGACCTCGCCCTCGGTATAGTCGTCATATTGAAGCTTGAGCTTGACGTCCTGCGTGACATCCACGTCGGCAAATGCCCCCCAGATGCGCTGATCCGCGTAGATCTGGTCGGCGAGCGTGGAGAAGCCGGCCTGCTTCTCCTGATAATAGACCCCGGCTTTGCCCTTCATTCCGGAGCTTGGAATGTCCTCGAGATCGATCTGAGCTCGGGTCCGCCAGGCAAGGGCAGTTTTATCCCGCGTACCGGTGGTCTGCACGTCGCTCAGTGTGAGGCCGCCATCGGCGGAACGCGACGTGCCGAAGCCAGGCCCTTTGGAGCGGGAGACCTCGGCTTCGATAAAGGTGTCTTCCGAATGCCGGATCTGGATATCGGCGCCGGCGGCCTGCTGGTTTGCAAGCCCGGTATTCTCGTTCATGCCGGTAACGCCGACACGAACCTTGTCGTTGAACCATTGTTGCGCGCGACCGCCGTAGACATACCCGTCCACCTCTCCGACGGCGGGCGTATATTCGTATTGTGCGATGAGGTGGACTTTGTTGCCTCCGAGCGCGCTGTCGCGCACCGGCGCGCTCAAGGCCGTCGTCGACGAAAGGGGCTGCTTCAAGATCACCACGCCCTGGAGATAATCGAAGGAGTAGTCTTCGCCGTATCGAAGCGTCCGGCGCTCGATCACGAGGCCGGTCACGGAGTCCCGGACCTCGACGATCAAGGTCTCGGAGCCGACGGTGATATCCTGGCGCCTGAGGAAATATGCGGAGCCGCCCGTTCCGAGGAACTCGTCGCGTTGCGGAAGCGTGTCCGGCTGCGCGGCGTAGAGCGTGACCTCGGACCTGCGCTCGCCGAAACTCGTCGTATCTTCGGACCTGTAGACGGCATTCGCCCCATGCAGCGCCCGCTCGGAATGCATGAATTCTGTGCCCTTGATGACCGCCTTGTAGTTGCCCCACATCACATGGCTGTCGCCGCGCTCGAGGCGCACATAGAATTTGCCGTTGGTCGGCGCATCGTCGACGATCGTGGAATCGTCGCCATAGATCGGATAGAACGCATCGGGATCGATGCGGCGCAGAAGCGCGCGGGGGTCCTTCGAGGCGAGGCCGCGGAACATGTTCTCGAATTTGTCCTCGCCGGTGTCGCCGGCGGCCGTCAGCAGATATTTCCCCTTGATCTTTCCCTTGAGATAGAAGGCAAGGCGGCCCTTCGTGTAGACCTTGTCGTACTCTCCGCTGCGCACATCCTCGATATGGTCGTCGCCATGTCGCTTCCCGACCGTGAGGTCCGCGAGCGCCACGTAGAACCAATCGTCCCTGGGAATGTTGATCTGTCGGGAAAATTCGAGCGCCGAGGCTTTCCGCTCGTCGAGAACGGCGACATCGATGACGTGGTCGCCCGGTGGAAGGATCCGCTGCATGACGAATGCCTGGTCCCCGTCCAGGGGAATGGTGTCATCGAGAGCCCGGATCCGATGGCCTTCGGGAACATTGCGGCCGTAGATGGTAACGGCGCCGCCATGGATGGGAATGTTGCGAAGCCCGGTGTGATCGTCGCCCATGCCGGGCGCCGTGCCGTCGATCCTTGCCATTTCTTCCTTCGCAATCTCACGGTCGGTGCGCGCCAGCGAGCGTGGAAGGGTCTCATCGAACCGGCCCTCGGCGTCGTAGACGCGAAGAACGTATTCGAAGCGGTTCCCGTCGTTGCCGGTCTGCGGCATGGTCCAGGCTGCGTCGTGGTTGATGCTCGCCGGGACGATGGCGACCGGTTTGCCCTCCGGATTGTCGCCACGCTCGAAAATACGGATTTCCGACCGCGCGATGAAGGCGGGGTAGTTCGATGTCGGGAGGAAGCGAACGGAATCCCCGGTCCGAAACGATTTGCGCAGCGGGTCGGTCATCACGTTCAGGATGGGCTTCGCCTCGAGGCCGTCGAACTTCACCTGGATGTCCACGCGGCTCATGCCGACATCCGCCTTGCGCCGGGCATCCGCTTGACGAGGGCCTTTTTCCAGCCGTTGGCCGGTGGGGGATGACGCGACCAGGGGATCGCCGTCCACACTGATCGAGAACGGAATGTCCCCGTCAGGCGTTGCGATCTCCTGCCGGAGATCGGGCTTCATCCCCGCGTCGGCGATCGCCTTGCCGCGACGTTGCTGGCAGGCCTCTCCAAGGCAGGACGGATCGACGGCCTGCGCATAGGCGGATCCAGGCCACATCTGAAACGCGAAAACGCATCCGGCAAGCAGCGGCGTGGCCCGGCGTCGCAAGGCGGCCGGTGTCGTTGTCGTTATGAAGGTCTTCTTCATAGAGCATCCTCTATGCGGGTTTGGATATCGAGCTTGTATGGGCGGATCTGACTTTCCCATCGGCTCCGGATTTCGGTCTGGATCGCGCGGATACGGTCGGCGGCGAGGGCGGGCTGGCCGGATCGGTAGGCGATGCGCAGCGTCGATCGCTGTTCGGCCAGCACGCCGATCAGCCGGTCGATGCCCGCCCGCCACTGCGGCTTGAGCGCGCTCGTGCCGGGCACGAAGGCGTCGTCCTTCAGGTCGAGCCGCACGACGCGGCCGATCGCGGCGCCGAAGTCGAGGCTGGTCATCTTGCCGGCGGTCAGGCGCACGACACGCGGGTTCTCCGTCGTCATGCGGTAGCCGGCCGGCAGGGTCCGTTCGTCGAGCTTCAGGATGAAGTTCGAACCGATGCGGGGATCGGGCAGGTCGGCGCAGGCGACGTTGAAGCGCCCGAACCTGTCGGTGGTGATCAGCCTGCCGCGCACGGTGGCGAGGCGCACGCCCGGCAGCCCGGGCTCGCCCTCGTCCTGGTAGCCGTCGGCGTCGAGATCGTCGAAGACCCGCCCGACGATCTCGCCGCAATCGAAGACCGGCTCGACCATGATCTCGACCGAAGCCGTCGCCTCCGGGGCGAGCGTGTTGCCCGCCGGGTCCGTGGCGATCGCCCGGTTGGTGTGCCTGCCGGGGCCGGCCGTGCCGAGCGCCAGCATCTGCAGGCGGATCGTCACGGATGCGCCCGGTGCGAGCCGCAGGTCCTCGAACCGCACGGCGTTGCCGTCGACGGCGGGGACGGCGGCGGCGCCGTCGATGCTCGCGGAGCCGTCGACATAGCGGAAGCCGGAGGGGAGGCGGTCCGTGACGGTGATGCCGGCGACGGTGCGGCCGGAGGTGTTGGTCACGGTGATGACGAAGGGGGCCTTCTCGCCGCGGCGGATCTGCCGCAGCCCGGCCTGCTTGGTGATCTCGACCCCGGCGGCGGCGGCGGCCGGCAGTTCCACCGTCGCGGTCGACCGGGCGCTCTCGATGGCCGTGCCCGAGGCGGCATCGCCGTTGGCGTAGCCGAGGGCGGTGGCGCTGTTGGCGACCCCGTCGGCGACCCCGGCGCCGTTGTCGAT
>JBDHSZ010000247.1:0-4525 GCA_039812945.1 Shinella sp. | reverse complement strand
CAGCACGAGGAAGCCGGCCAGCGCGCCGAGCGCCGGCTCCAGGCTCATCAGGATGCCGAAGGCCGACATGGGCATGCGGCGCAGCGCCGTCATCTCCAGCGCATAGGGCAGCAGCGGCACGAGCAGGGCAAGGCCGAGCATCATGGCGAGGCCCTCCGGGTTCATCGCCTCGCCGGCCCGCGGCAGGCCGAAGGGCGCGGCGGCGACGGCGGCGACGATCAGCGACATGGCAAGGCCCTCGAGACCGCGAAACGCCTTGCCCGCCTTCTTCATGAGGACGATATAGGCGCCCCAGCCGATGCCCGAGCCGCAGGCGAGGAGTAGGCCGGCCGGATCGCCGATCCAGCCCTCCCCGTCATGGGAGAGCAGCGCCACGCCGGCGAAGGCCGCGAGCGGCCAGACCAGCCGCCAGCCGCCGCCGAGCGAGAACGTGGCGACGGCGAGCGGGCCGAGGAAGTCGATCGCCACGACGAGGCCGAGCGGGATGCGGTCGATGGCGGCGAAGAAGCACAGCGTCATCGCCGCCATGGTGACGCCGAGCGTGAGCGCGCTCTTCCACTGCGCGCGGCTGTAGGAGCGCACGGGCGGGCGGGCGACGAGCGCCAGCACCGCCGCCGCCATGGCGAGGCGCAGGAAGGTGGTCGCCGAGGGTCCGAAGGCCTCGATGGCCGTCACGGAGAAGGCCGCGCCGAACTGGATGCAGAACATGGAGCCGAAGCAGAGCAGGACACCCGAAAGGAGGCCTGCATCGTTCGGCTGCGCTATTACCTCACGGTCCGCCATGGGGCCTTCTCCGGCATCCAGTCCTAGAGAAGGCCCTGCCATCGCACAAATGGATAATCGTGACGCCTTGCTTCAATGAAATTGATGCTGCGTCAGCCGGTGACGCCCTTCAGCGTGTTGGCGACGTTGAGGCCGATCTCCGGCACGCCGTAGCCGCCTTCCATGACGATAAGAACCGGCACGCCGCTCGCCGCGACCGCCCGTCCCATCGCGATATAGTCCGGCGAGGTCAGCTTGAAGAAGGAGATCGGATCCTTCTCGAACGTGTCGACGCCGAGCGACAGCACGATGGCCTCGGCGCCGAAGGCCGAGATGCGCAGCAGCGCATCGAGCAACGCCGTCTCCCAGACGGAATAGGGCGTGCCGGGCGGCAGGGGGTAGTTCTGCGTGGTGTCGGCACCCGCGCCCTTGCCGGTCTCCTCCGCATAGCCGAGGAAATGCGGGAAGGCCTCGGCCGGATCGCCGTGCAGCGAGGCGAAATAGACGTCGCCGCGCTCGTAGAAGATATCCTGCGTGCCGTTGCCGTGGTGGAAGTCGACGTCGAGCACCGCGACCTTCTTCGCCCCCTTGTCGAGCAGGCGCTGGGCGGCGACGGCGGCGTTGTTGATGATGCAGTAGCCGCCGAAGCTGTCGATGCCGGCATGATGGCCCGGCGGGCGGCAGAGCGCGAAGGCCGCCTTCTCGCCGCCGGCGACGATGTCGGCCGCCGTCAGCGCCGTGCGCATGGAGGACAGCGCCGCCTGCCAGGTGCCGGGCGAGATCGCCGTTTCGGCGGCGTTGCAATAATAGCCGAGCAAGCCGTCGATCTGGGTGGGGATGCGCGGCGAGGTGCGGCGCACGGGGAAGGAGGTGGCGATCGCCTCGCCCCGGTAGCCGGCGGCCTTCCACTGGTCCCAGGCCGTTTCGAGGAAGGCGAGATAGCCGGCGTCGTGCACCTTCAGCGCGGTTTCGATTCCATAATCGTCAGGCGCGGAAACATCGCCGAAACCGGCATCCTTGACCGCCGCCAGGATCCATTCCGCCCGGAACGGCGCCTCGAAGGGCGGCACCAGCTCGCCGCCGTAAAGCTCGCTGCGGGCGTTCCTCAGCTTGTGGTCCTCGGAAAAGATGACGCGCATGGAAGGCTCCCCGGTTTTACTGCCGCGACGGTAGTGCATTTTCGGCGAAAGGGGAATCTCTCCCGGGGGATAGGTCGGCGGGCCTATTTCGAAGGGGCGGGCGCGCCGAAGACGAAGCGCGAATAGCCGGCGAAGGAGCAGGCCATCGCGACGAGCGAGGCGGCGGCGACGGCAAGGACCGGCGGGAGCGCCGGAAAGGCCAGCAGGAGCGCCGAATAGACCGCGTAGTTGAGCAGCGCCGTGCCGATGCCGACGCCGCCATAGCGCGCGCCTTCCGCCGAAAGGCTGCGGCCGCTGCGGCCGAAGGTGAAGGTACGGTTCAGCCAGAAGGTGACGAGCATGGCGGCCGCGATGGCGAGAACCCGCGCGGCGAACGGCCCAAGCGGCGTCGCCATGAGAAGCAGCGCCAGCACGCCGGCATCGGCGAGGAAGCCCGTGCCGCCGACGATGGCGAAGAGGAGGAGCCGCCTCATGCCGCGCGCGGGCGCGCCGGCGTCTCCTCGGCCTCAGGCCGGATGCGGCGGTTGTGGCCGGCATGGCCGGCGGGCAGGCTCATATAGTGGATGCGCAACTGCTCGGCCCTGGCTCGGGCGAGCGAATCGAGGATCATGCCGGCGGAGAAGACGAGGAAGGAGATCATCATCAGCGCCATGGAGAAGATCCAGGTCGGCATGCGGTCGACGAGGCCGGTCTGGAAATAGGCCACCAGCACCGGCGCCATGAAGATCAGGCTCAGCGCCATGAAGCCGCCGCTGATCGCGCCGAAGAAGGTGAAGGGGCGCGTCTCCTTCATCAGCATGGCGAACATCCAGAGGATTTTTCCGCCGTCGCGGAAGGTCGAGAGCTTGGAATGCGAGCCCTCCGGGCGGCGGCCGTAATCGAGCTCCAGCTCGGCGACCGGCAGGCGAAGGCGCGAGGCGTGCACCGACATTTCCGTCTCGATCTCGAAGCCGCCGGAAACGGCCGGAAAACTCTTGGCGAAGCGGCGCGAGAAGGCGCGGTAGCCGGAGAAGATGTCGGAGAAATCGTTGCCGAACAGCGCGCGGTAGAGCGTGTTGAAGATGCGGTTGCCGAAGGCGTGGCCCTGGCGGCCGGCATCCGCATGCACGCCGCGGCGCGTGCCGACCACCATGTCGGCACCCTCGGTGATCAGCGTGCGGACGAGCTCGGGCGCGTCGGAGGCGGCATAGGTGCCGTCGCCGTCGGCCATGATGTAGATATCCGCCTCGATGTCGGAGAACATGCGGCGCACCACATTGCCCTTGCCCTGGCGGCGCTCGCGCACCACCGTCGCCCCGGCGAGCGCGGCGCGCAGCGCGGTCGAGTCGGTGGAATTGTTGTCGTAGACATAGATGCGGGCGCCGGGCAGCGCGGCGCGGAACCCGGTCACGACGTCGGCGATCGTCTGCGCCTCGTTGTAGCAGGGCAGCAGCACGGCGATATCGAGGTCTTCCAGCAGGGCATGCGACATGGCGGCGCGGGTCTCCAGTGCGGCCGCCTCATGCGACCTCTGGTTTTACTATTTCTTGAGAAGGTTAAGGCTAGGTTTCGGCTGGCTTCAAACGACGGACGAAAGGGCTGCTCGTGTCGAAATCCGTGCCTGCGGCAATGCCGCTCGCCCCATCCGGGACCCCTTCGCGCCGCCAGGGCCTGACGCTCGGCGTGCTCGCCGTCTATTCGCTCGTCGCCGTCGCGCTGCTGCTCGCCGTCTCGCTGCCCTTTTCCACCGACTATGTCGGGGCCGACAATGACGACACGATGCGGCTGGTCGTGGTGCGCGACCTCCTGGCCGGGCAGAGCTGGTTCGACACGACGCAATACCGCCTCGGGCTCGAGGGCGGCACGCTCATGCACTGGTCGCGCTTCGTCGACCTGCCCATCGCCAATCTCATCAGCTTCTTCTCGCTGTTCGCCGGCGAGCGGCAGGCCGAGGCGATCGCGCTCGCCGTATGGCCGGCGCTGCTCGTCGTGCCGGTGCTGGCGGGCATGGGGCTTGCGGCCTTCCGGCTGGGCGGCCGCATGGCGATGCATGCGACGCTGATCCTGACCTCCGTCTTCGTCGTGGCGCTCAACCGCTTCCAGCCGGGCTCCATCGACCATCACAATCTCCAGCTCGCGCTTATCGCCGGCATCGCCGCCATGCTGCTCGACCCGCTGATGCGGGCGCGCGACCATGCGGTGGCCGGCGTGCTGGCCGGCCTTGCCATCGCCATCGGCGCGGAGACGACACCGCTGATCGGCGCGGTCTGCCTCGTCGTCGCGCTGCGCTGGGCCTGGCATGGACCGGCCTTCCGCAAGGCGGCGGCGGCCTTCGGCCTGTCGCTGGCGCTGACGATCACCTTCGCCTTCTTCGCGACCGTCGCACCCTCGCATTACGGGCAGGTGACCTGCGACAGCCTCTCCTACGGCTTCTATGCGCTCGCCACCTTCGGCGGCGGCACGCTGTTCCTGACCGCCTCGCTGGCGAGCGGCCGGTCCCTGGGCGGCCGGCTCGCCGCCCTTGCCGGCGCGGGCCTCGTCATCGCCATGGCGGTGCTCGTCATCGCGCCCGGCTGCCTTGCCAATCCGCTCGACACGCTCGATCCGCTGCTGAAGACCTTCTGGCTCGCCGGCGTCATCGAGGC
>JBDHSZ010000246.1:0-4530 GCA_039812945.1 Shinella sp. | reverse complement strand
GAAAGCGTCGCCCATTCGGCCAGCCGCTCGAAGACGCGGTTCGACATTTCCGAGGCCGCGGCCTTGGTATAGGTGAGGCACAGGATCGCCGAGGGCCGGCAGCCGGCGAGCAGCAGGCGGATGACACGCTGCGTCAGCACATGCGTCTTGCCCGAGCCGGCATTGGCCGAAACCCAGGCCGAACGGCGCGGATCGGAGGCCGTCGCCTGCTTTCGCGATGTCCAGCTCAGCCAGTCGGCGGGTTCTGTGGAGGCGGGCCGGTCTTCCTCAAGCATCCTCGCTCTCCCCGCCGTTTTCGGCCGACGACCACTCGGCGACGCGCGCCAGATGGTCGTATTCCCCGCCATAGTCCCGTTCCTGTTCGGGAATGAGCCGCGAGGCGAAGCCGTAGCGCCCCGCGATCAGCCCCGTCAGCAGCTTCTCCAGCTCGCTCAACGCCTCCTCCGCGAGATCGGATGCGGATTTCCCGGCTTTCGAATGCTCGTTGTTGACCTGCTCCGCCTTGAACCGCTCGCCCGGCTTGAGGCGCACATAGAGAAGGTTCGCCGGCTCGCGAATGCCCGGGCCGCGAAACGCGCCGCGCCGCAGCGCCGCCGCCTCCAGCGCGAGCTGCGGGTCGAGCAGCGCCCGCGCCACCTTGAGGGACGGCGTGCTGCCGGTCTTGTAGTCGATGATGTCGGCGCTGCCGTCGGGCAGGATGTCGATGCGGTCGGCGATGCCGGTGAGCCGCACGCCGCTCAGCGAAAGGTCGAGCGAGGCGGGCGCCTCCGTCAGGCTTTCCCGCACGCCGCCGGCGCGCTTCCCGTGCCAGTCGACGAAGGCGCGGGCGACGGCGGCAAAGCGCGGCCGCCAGACGGCGTCGATATGCGGCGGCAGGGAAGCGGCGTCGAACTCCTCCTTGAGAATCCGGCTAATGACGGACAGCGGCTCGCCGGTCGTCTCCTCCCGCACGAAGCGGTCGACGATGCGGTGATAGAGCGAGCCGCGCTCGGCCGGGCCGGGATCGAGATTGAACGGTGCGACCGGATCGAGCCGCAGGATATGCCGGGCATAGATCGCGTAAGGATCGCGCCGCAGCCGGCCGATCTCGCTGAAGGAATATTTTTTGGGCTGCACCTCCGCGGGCGGGCGCGGCGAGGGGCGCGGCGCGGTCGGTACCGATGCGCTGCGGTCGATCGCATCGGCCCAGTCGATGAACGCCCTGCCGCGCGCGCGCAGGTCGCCCGCCAGCGCCGGGCCGCCGACGGCGAGCAGCCGTTGCAGCCAGCGCGAGGCGACGGTCGGCGCGGTGCCGTTGCGCAGCGCCCGCGTCAGGATCAGCTTCGGCGTGCCGGCGGCCATCTGCAGGTCGTGGCCGAGCTGGCCGATGCGCCGCTCGGGCGGCTCCAGCCCGATCTCCACCTTCATGATGCGGGAGAGGAAGGCGTCGTTCGTCGCCTGCCCCGGCCAGGTCCCCTCGTTCAGGCCGCCGATCACCACGGTCTCCACGCTCTGCAGGCGCGATTCGAGCGCGCCGAAGATGAAGACGCGCGGATGGCGCATGGAGCGCGGCTTGACGCTTTCGCCCGCCGCCAGCGCCTCGATGATGTCGCACCATTGCGGCCCGTCGGCCTCGATCTGCCCGTCCGTCTCGATGACGCTCCTGAGAAGGTTGGCGAGGCTGTCGCCGGCCTCGCCCGACCAGAGCAGGGCGAGGTCGCCGTTTTCGTCCGCCACCACCGCCTCCAGCGCCCGCCCCGTCCGCTCGGCCCAGTCGGAAAGCGGCAGCCGCGTGGAGAGGCGCCGCCCCGTCCGGCTCTGCTGCACCAGCAGCCCGGCCAGCGGCTCAACCGCCGCCGCGACCCGCCGCGCGAGATCGCGGGCGAGGGGAACGGCGTCTTCCGGCAGTGCCCTGCGCCAGGCCGGCGAATGGCGATCCGCCGCCTGCTGCGCGAGGGCGGCGTCCAGAAGCGGCTCCAGCGTGGAAATGTCGATCTCGGCGGTGCCGCCGCGCAGCGCCGTCAGCTCCAGCGCGGTCACGGCGGCGCGTATCCCGCTCTCGTTAAGGCCGAAGCGGGCGAGCGGGTGTTTCAGCAGGGCGACCAGCGGCACCGGATCGCCGGGCCTGAGCGCCGCCTCGACGAGAAGGCGCAGCAGCGTGCCCTGCGGCGTGGAGAGCAGCGGCGTGCCGGCCGAATCGTCCGCCTCGATGCCGAAGCGGGCGAGTTCGGCCGCAACGCGCCGGCCGAGCTTGCGGTCGGGGGTGATCAGCGCCGCCTGCGCCGCCTCGTCCTCTTCCAGGGCGAGGCGCAACGCGATGGCGATGGCCAGCGCCTCCTCCCGCTCGTTCGCCGCCTCGATGAGGGAGACGGCGCGGAACGCCTCCGCCATCCGGCCGGCGTCGAGCGCCTCGCGGACTTCCCCCCAGCCGGCGGTCGCCTGCGTCGGCAGGAAGGCGCTGGAGAGGATCCTTGCGCGATATTCCAGCGCCTCGGGCGGCGCGCCCAGCGTTTCCACGTCGCCGCGCGTGCAGCCCATGCGGGCGAGCAGGCGGTGGAGGCCGTATTGCGGATGGCTGCGGGCGGCGGCGTCCGGCTTCTGCCCGCCGTCCTGATGGCCGACCAGCAGCCATTCGGCGTCGGACATGAAGCGGTCGAGCCCCGGCAGGATGACGACGCCGTTCGGCAGCGCCGCCACGGCGGCGATGAGGCCCGCCGTCGCCGGGATGGAGCCGGTCGAGCCGGCGATGATGACGGGGCCGGCCGGCGGAGAATGGCGATAGCGCTCGGTCTCGGCATGCAGCGTGGCATTGCGCCGGAGCGAGGGCGAGGAGCGGTTCAGCTCCGCCAGCCGGGCCGGCCAGAAATCGCTGGCGATCTTCAGGAACTCGGCGGTGAGCTGCCACCAGAGCGCATGGTTGGAGACGTCGAGATTGTCCAGCGCCGCCCAGGTGAGCTCCTCCGTCTCCATCGCGTCGATGATCTCGGCGAGGTTGCGGGCAAGCCACACGGCATCGGCCGGGCTGGCGGGCGCGACGAGCGGGCTGTCGGCATGGACGGAGGTGACGGCGGCCGGCAGCCGGTTGCGCCAGGCGAGGACGAGGCGGGCGAGCTCCAGAAGCCGCGTCGGGCCGGAGAGCGGCTCGGCCATGTCGAGAAGGGCCGGCGCCACCTCGTCGAAGAAGCCGCTGTCGTCGTCCGTCTCGCCGAGGGCGCGGATGGTCGGCAGGATCGCCGAGCGCCCGCCGAGGAGATCGACGAATTCCGAGCGGATGACGCGGGCCGAGCGGCGGGTCGGCACATAGATGGTGACGTCGGCCAGCGCCAGCGGATCGGCCGGGTCATAGGTGAAGCCGGGAACGAGCCGCCCGTCGGTGAGGTTTTCCGCGACCGTCTTCAGGAAGGGCAGGCTCGCCGGGATCGAATAGATGCGGCCGCCCGCGCGCGTCGTCATGATTGCCTCCGCTTGAGGGACCTTGCAGCCGCACGTCCCCCTTCATACGCCTGCCGGCATCGTTTCCCCGAAGTGGGGAAGGATACGATTGGCAGCCGCCCGTTTCCCCTTCTCCCCCTCGGGGAGAAGGTGGCCTGCAGGGCCGGATGAGGGGGAGCGGCCCCCTGCGGCCCTGCGGATATCACGCCGCCGCCTCGCGGAACGCGCCGATCACCGCCTCCGCCGCGCCGATCGCCTCGGGCGTGCCGACGGTGATCCAGTGGCCTTCCAGCAGGATGCCGTGCAGCCGGCCCTTCGCGATGGCGCGGTCGAAATAGATGTTGAGGTTGAAGGCGTCGTCCGGCGCGTCGTCGAGCAGGGCCGGCATCAGCGCGAGCGCCCCGGCATAGACGACGGGCGTGCCGCCGCCCTCTTCGTAACGGGTGAGGCGGCCCTCCGCATCGAGCGAAAAATCCTTCTTGCCGTTGTGCCCGGTCGTATCCTCCAGCTTCACGCAGAGCATGAGCATGTCCATCGCCTCTGGATCGAAGCCTTCCGCGAGTCGCTGCAGGTTGGTCTTCCGGCCTTGCTTCTCGCCGATCCAGAAGAGATCGGCATTCATCACCAGCACGGGATCGCGGCCGAGCAGCTTCAAACCCTTGGCGAGCCCGCCGCCGGAATTCATCAGCCGGTCGGTCTCGTCGGAGAGGATGATCTCCGGCACCGTGCGGCCGGTAAGATGCGCCCGCATCTGGTCGGCGAAGTGGTGCACGTTGACGACGGCGCGCCGGACGCCCGCCTCCGCCAGCGCGTCGAGCCCGTAGTCGATCATCGGCTTGCCGGCGATCGGCACCAGGGGCTTCGGCATTGTGTCGGTGACGGGGCGCAGGCGCGTTCCAAGGCCGGCGGCCAGCACCATGGCGTCTTCGATCTTCATCGGCTTCTCGCGCTATGATTCGGTCGCGAGGATTCCAGCCTTTTCGCACCACGCGCGCAAGGGGGCGAGGTCGGGATGGGAGAGCGCCCGCGTGAGATAGCGCAGGGTGCGCGGCATGTGGCGCATATAGGCCGGCTTGCCGTCGCGCTGCATCAGCCGCACCCAGATGCCGACGAGCTTGC
>JBDHSZ010000245.1:0-4541 GCA_039812945.1 Shinella sp. | reverse complement strand
CATGATCATCGGCGAACTGCTGCCGAAGAACGGCAACATTCCGTTCGACATCTGCAACCAGGAAATGACCAAGAAGAACATCTCGAAGATGATCGACACGGTCTACCGTCATTGCGGCCAGAAGGACACGGTCATCTTCTGCGACCGCATCATGCAGCTCGGCTTCGCCCATGCCTGCCGCGCCGGCATTTCGTTCGGCAAGGACGACATGATCATCCCGGAAACCAAGGTGAAGATCGTCGGCGATACCGAAACCCTGGTCAAGGAATACGAGCAGCAGTACAACGACGGCCTGATCACCCAGGGCGAGAAGTACAACAAGGTCGTCGACGCCTGGGGCAAGGCCACGGAAAAGGTCGCGGAAGAGATGATGGCGCGCATCAAGGCCGTCGAATTCGACCCCGAGACCGGCCGCCAGAAGCCGATGAACTCGATCTACATGATGTCGCATTCCGGCGCCCGCGGTTCTCCGAACCAGATGCGCCAGCTCGGCGGCATGCGCGGCCTGATGGCCAAGCCCTCGGGCGAGATCATCGAGACGCCGATCATCTCGAACTTCAAGGAAGGCCTGACCGTGAACGAGTACTTCAACTCGACGCACGGCGCCCGCAAGGGTCTGGCGGACACCGCCCTGAAGACCGCCAACTCCGGCTACCTGACCCGCCGTCTCGTCGACGTCGCGCAGGATTGCATCGTCACGCATGTCGACTGCGGCACCGACAAGGGCCTCACGATGACGGCGATCGTCGACGCCGGCCAGGTCGTGGCCTCCATCGGCACCCGCGTTCTCGGCCGTACGGCGCTGGACGACATCGATCACCCGGTCACGGGCGCGCGCATCGTCGATGCCGGCAAGATGATCCTCGAGGCGGACGTCGTCGAGATCGAGAAGGCCGGCATCCAGTCGATCCGCATCCGCTCGGCGCTGACCTGCGAGATCCAGACCGGCGTGTGCGGCGTCTGCTACGGTCGCGACCTTGCACGCGGCACGCCCGTCAACATGGGCGAGGCCGTGGGCGTCATCGCGGCGCAGTCGATCGGCGAGCCGGGCACCCAGCTCACCATGCGCACCTTCCACCTGGGCGGCACGGCGACCGTGGTCGACCAGTCGTTCCTGGAAGCGTCGTATGAAGGCACGGTGCAGATCAAGAACCGCAACATGCTGCGCAATTCCGACGGCAACCTCGTCGCGATGGGCCGCAACATGGCGATCACCATCCTGGACGAGCGCGGCGTGGAACGCTCCTCGCAGCGCGTCGCCTACGGTTCGAAGATCTTCGTCGACGACGGCGACAAGGTGAAGCGCGGCCAGCGTCTCGCCGAGTGGGACCCCTACACCCGTCCGATGATGACGGAAGTGGAAGGCACCGTTCACTTCGAGGACGTGGTCGACGGCATCTCGGTTCTCGAATCGACCGACGAATCCACCGGCATCACCAAGCGTTCGGTCATCGACTGGCGCTCGACGCCGCGCGGCGCGGACCTCAAGCCCGCCATCGTCATCAAGGACAAGAACGGCGCTGTCGCCAAGCTTGCCCGTGGCGGCGAGGCCCGCTTCATGCTCTCGGTCGACGCGATCCTCTCCGTCGAGCCGGGCCAGAAGGTCTCCCAGGGTGACGTTCTTGCCCGCTCGCCGCTGGAAAGCGCCAAGACCAAGGACATCACCGGCGGTCTGCCGCGCGTTGCCGAACTGTTCGAGGCCCGTCGTCCGAAGGACCACGCCATCATCGCCGAGATCGATGGCACGATCCGCTTCGGCCGCGACTACAAGAACAAGCGTCGCGTGATGATCGAGCCGGCGGAAGACGGTGTCGAGCCGGTCGAGTACCTGATCCCGAAGGGCAAGCCCTTCCATCTTCAGGACGGCGACTACATCGAGAAGGGCGACTACATCCTCGACGGCAACCCCGCGCCGCACGACATCCTGGCGATCAAGGGCGTGGAGGCTCTGGCTTCCTACCTCGTCAACGAGATCCAGGAAGTCTACCGGTTGCAGGGCGTTGTGATCAACGACAAGCACATCGAGGTGATCGTTCGCCAGATGCTGCAGAAGGTCGAGATCACGGATGCCGGCGACTCGACCTACATCGTCGGCGACAACATCGACCGCATCGAGCTGGAAGACGTCAACGACGCCCTGATCGAGGAAGGCAAGAAGCCGGCTTACGGCGAGCCTGTCCTTCTCGGTATCACCAAGGCGTCGCTGCAGACCCCGTCGTTCATCTCGGCCGCTTCGTTCCAGGAGACCACCAAGGTCCTCACGGAAGCTGCGATCGCCGGCAAGACCGACGGCCTGCAGGGCCTCAAGGAGAACGTCATCGTCGGCCGCCTCATCCCGGCCGGTACCGGTGGCACCATGACCCAGATCCGCCGCATCGCGACGGCCCGCGACGAGATGATCCTCGACGAGCGCCGCAAGTCGACCGGCGCCGGCGTCGCCACCCCGATGCTGGCGGACCTCGCCGGCGGCGAGGGCGCAGCAGCCGAGTAAGGCTGGGCACAACGAGAGCGCGGAACGCCGGGCCTAGCGCCCGGCGTTTTCGTTTTGACCGCGGGTTCGGATTCGCCGGCTCCCGCACATGTTTGACGATTGAAAGGGCGGCCTGAAATATTTCGCTCGGCTTTTTGCCTTTGCGCAAGGACAGGGCAGGCGGGTTGATCTGGCGCAACTGAGCAGATTGGAGTGGTTCTAAATTCCATCCGTATCCCAACGAATGGAGGTAGCCATGAAATTCCTGCTGGCGACTGTCGCCGCATCGGTCCTTGCGACCGTGGCTTTTGCCGCCGATCCGGTTCCGGCCGATCTGCGCGCAACGGCGCTGGACGTCTTCAAGCCCCTGCCGTCGACCTATCCGGCGGTCAGCGACAATCCCATCACAAAGGAGAAGATCGATCTCGGCAAGGCGCTGTTCTTCGATCCGCGGCTGTCGGCCTCGGGCGTCTTCTCGTGCAATTCCTGCCACAACCTGGCGACCGGCGGCGACGACAATCTCGAGACCTCGATCGGCCACGGCTGGCAGAAGGGCCCGCGCAACTCGCCGACCGCGCTCAATGCGGTGTTCAACGAGGCGCAGTTCTGGGATGGCCGGGCGGAAGACCTGAAGGCGCAGGCCAAGGGCCCGATCCAGGCCGGCGTCGAGATGGCCAACACGCCGACCCAGGTCGTCGCCACGCTGAAGTCGATGCCGAAATATGTCGAATGGTTCGAAGCCGCGTTCCCCGGCGAGGCCGATCCCGTGACCTTCGACAACATGGCCAAGGCCATCGAGGCCTTCGAGGCGACGCTGATCACCCCGGCCCCCTTCGACGCCTTCCTCAACGGCGACGACGGCGCGATGACGGTGGCGCAGCAGGAGGGGCTCGCGCTCTTCATGGACAAGGGCTGCGCCTCCTGCCATAGCGGCATCAATCTCGGCGGCAACGGCTACTACCCGTTCGGCCTGATCGAGAAGCCCGGCTCGGAAGTCCTGCCGGAGAACGACAAGGGCCGCTTCGCGGTGACGGCGACCGCGGACGATTCCTACGTCTTCCGCGCCGCGCCGCTGCGCAACGTCACGCTGACGGCGCCGTACTTCCATTCGGGCAAGGTATGGAACCTGAGGCAGGCCGTCGCCATCATGGGAACCTCGCAGCTCGGCGAGGACCTGTCGGAGACGGATGTCGACCGCATCGTCGCCTTCCTCGGCTCGCTGGAGGGCAGGGTGCCGGACGTGGTCTATCCGGTGCTGCCGGCAGAGACGGCCGATACGCCCCTGCCGAGCGGCGAAGTCAAGTAAGCCGGGAGGTGGCGGTCGTCACGCGAAGCGGATGATCGCCACCTCGCCCTCGAGCGCGCCCTTGTAGGCGGAGGCGTGCGGCTCGTCTTCCGGCTCGCCCGTCAGGGTGCCGATCTGGTCGAGATCGGCTTCCAGGAAGCCTTCCTCCGAAAGCGCGTTCAGCGCCTCGCGCACGGCGCTGTCGTCGTCGGGCGCGCGCAGCATGACATGGATGTCGATGCCCTCGTCGCCCTCGCGCTCATAGGCCTTGCCGATGATGATGAAGACCATCGGGTCGTCGAGCGTGTTGTTGTCGTTGTCGGCGCTTTCCGCCATGGCGGGCTCCTTTCAGGGTCGGGATAGCTCGTTCTATAAAGGGTAGGGCGGCCGGACCCAAACGCAAAATCTCCGGCCGAGGAAAAGATGGAAGGGAATCGGTGGATGGACCGCCGGCCGCTTTCGATTGATTCCGTCTTCATGCTTTCTTAATGTTCCCGGCGGGCGGCTTTGCTGCCATCAAGGGCTACGAAACGGGGCGGGGCGGGGCTCGAAAGCCCTGCTTTTCAGGCAGGCCAGCCATTCGGCGCGGGGATTCTTTAACGCCGCCCCTTGACCTTTTGCCCTCGAGACAGTAGACCGCACGCCATCAGAGCCTATGTGAGGCTGGCTGGTTCGGAACGACTCGTTCTGAAGTTCGCCTCAAACAGGGCTCGACGCACGTTGAGAACATGAATGCTGCACGCATGACGCGGTTATAGCGCGTCCTCTGCCTAACGAGGTCATCCG
>JBDHSZ010000244.1:0-4597 GCA_039812945.1 Shinella sp. | reverse complement strand
ATAGGTGCCGTTCAGCCCGTCGACGAACTGCACGCGCGGGCGGGTATAGGAAAGCTGGCTGGCGAAATACTGCGCGATGCCGCGCACGTTCTGATAGGCCGCGACATAGACCTCGCTCGCCGCGATCAGCGCGTCGATGGTCCGCTGCCATTCCGGCGCGCTGGTGATGGCGTAGATCTGGCCGAGATTGTCGATCTGCTGCTGGATGAGGCCGGCGAGCAGCTTGCCCTCCTTGCGGTCCTGCTCCAGCCGGTCGACCCGGCCCTTCACCTGCCAGGCCGGGTTGGAGCTGCCGTGGCGCAATTCGCTCTTCAACTCGTCGAGCCCGTCGAAGCCCATGCGGCGCAGGTAGCGGCCGACGGTCATCGGCGAGACATGCAGGCGCTGGGCGATGGAGCGCGCCGTCTCGAAAGGCAGCTCGGCGATGTTGCGCTCGATATAGTGGGCGAGCAGCTTGTCGGACTTGGACCGCCTGAGGTCTTCGGACTGAACGAGCTTCACAATGCGTTTCGACACGTCGCCCCTCTCCTCGAAATCCCGCCCGCCGGAAGACGGGCGGGAATCAACCGCGCTCGCACCGCCCGTCACTGGGCCGTCTTGACCCGCGTCCACACGCGGTCCACCTGGCGCAGCGCCGGACCCAGGTCCTCGAATATCTGGAGGCGCTCCATCGTCTCGGCCGGCGGATTGATCTCCTTGCTATTCTTGATCTTTTCCGGGGTCAATTGCCGCGCCGGCACGTTGGCCGTGCCGTTGGTCTGCTGCGCGACGTTGAGCGCGACGATTTCCGGGCGGGTATAGAACTGGAGGAACTTGACGGCGTTCTCCTTGTTCGGCGCGCTCTTCAACACGCAGATATCCTCCTGATACATGGTCGCGCCCTCCTCGGGGATCACGTAGCCGAGGTCCTTCTCGTTGGCGAAGACGTCGATCATCGCGCCGACGAAGGCATGGCCGGCGGCGACGTCCCCGGCCTGCACCATCGGCCGCTCGTCATAGGTGAAGGCCGCCACGTCCGGCTTCATGGCGATGATCGTGTCGGCGGCCTGCTGGAGTTCGGCGGGATCGGTCGAATTGATCTTGTGGCCGTTGAGGATGAGGCCGACGGCCAGCACCTCGCGCATGTCGTCGAGCAGGGTGAATTTCAGCCCCTTGGCCTTCACCGTCTCGATCAGGTCCTTCCAGCCCGTGACGTCCTTGCCGAGGACCTTGCGGTTGTAGAAGATGCCGACCGAGCCCCAGGCATAGGGCAGGCAATATTCGCCGTTCGGGTCGCTTTTCGCGCGCAGGAAGGCGGGATCGATGTTCTTGAAGCCCTCGTATTGGTTGATGTCGGTCTTTTCCAGGAGATCGAGCTTGGCCATGATGTCCTGCATGTGCACGGAGGGGAACACCACGTCGTAACCCGTCGCGCCGCCCTGGATCTTCGCCAGCATCTCCTCGTTGGAGGAATAGGTCGACAGGTTGACCTTGACCCCCGTCTCCTCCTCGAACTTCTTCAGCACCTCCGGATTGATGTATTCGCCCCAGTTGTAGACGTTGAGCTCGCTGGCGCCGGCAAGGCCCGCCGTCGCCACGAGGGCGGCGAGCGAGAGGGCGGCGCCGCGCATCACGGCATGAAGGCCGGACAGGCCGGCGCGATTGGCTTTCGTCATCGAAATGATCTCCTCTGGTGGTTCGGCCCTGCGGCCCCGGCGCTTTCCCTTGCGCCGCCTGTTCCCGTCCCGGCTTCTTCCGGCCGTTGACTTGGATGGGTAAATGGTATCCATATATCTAAATCGCACAAGCGTTATTTTAATAACATTTTGGGGAACGACGATGCGAGATTCCATAGTCCGCCTGGAGAAGGCGGCGAAGGCCTTCGCCACGCCCGAAGGCCAGACGGTGACGGCGCTCGACGCCATCGACCTCGACGTCCGGCGCAACGAATTCCTGACGCTGCTCGGCCCGTCCGGCTGCGGCAAGACCACCCTGCTGCAGGCGCTCGGCGGCTTCGTGGAGCTCGATTCCGGCCGCATCCTCATCGACGGCGAGGACATGACCGAGCGGCCGCCCTATCGCCGCCCGGTCAACACCGTCTTCCAGAACTACGCGCTCTTCCCGCATATGACGGTGGGCGAGAACACCGGCTATGCGCTGGAGGTCGCCGGCGTCGCGAAGCCGGAACGGATGAAGCGCGTTGCGGAAGCGCTGCGCATGGTGGGCCTCGAAGGGCTGGAGAGCCGCAAGCCGCGCCAGCTTTCCGGCGGCCAGCAGCAGCGCGTGGCGCTCGCCCGCGCCATCATCGCCCGCCCGAAGCTGCTGCTGCTCGACGAGCCGCTCTCGGCCCTCGACAAGAACCTGCGCCAGGCCATGCAGATCGAATTGAAGACGCTGCAGAACGAACTCGGCATCTCCTTCATCTTCGTCACCCACGACCAGCAGGAGGCGCTGACCATGTCCGACCGCGTCGCCGTGCTGTCGGGCGGGCGCATCCAGCAACTCGACACGCCGCGCGCCATCTACGACCAGCCGAGGAACGGTTTCGTCGCGACCTTCGTCGGCGCCAGCAACCTTTTCGAGGGCAAGGCGGACGGCGGGCGGCTGGTGACCGAGGACGGCATCGCCATCGCCCATGGCCGGCCCGGCGCGACGGGCGCCGCGACCGCGCTCATCCGCCCGGAGCAGTTCTTCCTCGCCGAGGCCGGCAACGACGCGCCGGGCCTCGACGTCGACCTGGAGCAGATCGTCTTCGTCGGCTCGACCTTCGAGCTCTTCGGCCGCACCGCGACCGGCCGGCGCGTCATCGCCGAGATCCCGGCCGCAAGGCGCGGCCTCGTCGGCGAGGTCGAGCGGACGCGCCATGCGCGCCTCGCCTACGATCCGGCGGCGGTGCACCTCATCGCGACGGAGGCCGCCTGACATGTCGTCGTCCATCGCTTTGCGCCGCCGCGCCCAGCTCGCCGTCCTGCTCGGGCCGGTCTCGCTGTTCCTGGCGGTCTTCTTCCTCGGCCCGCTCTCCATCATGATCGTCACCAGCTTCCTTGCGCCCGGCCTCTACGGCGGCGTGGAATGGAGCTGGTATCCGCACAATTACGGCCGTATCCTCGGCTTCGCCGATCCGATGTTCGAGGATTTCGACCCGGTCTATATCGCGATCTTCCTGCGCTCGCTGCGCATCGCGGCGCTGACCGTCGTCGCCACGCTCCTCGTCTGCTACCCGGCTGCCTTCTGCATCAGCCGCCTGTCGGAACGCTGGAAGAATTTCTGCCTCTTCCTCATCACGCTGCCCTTCTTCGCCAGCCTCATCGTGCGGCTCTTCGTCTGGGTGCTGATCCTGCGCCAGACCGGCCTCGTCAACGGGGTCCTCATGAAGACAGGCCTCGTCGCCCGGCCGCTCGACCTCATCTATACCGAGGGCGCGATCGTCCTCGGCATGGTCTATGTCTTCATCCCCTTCATGTTCATGCCGGTCTATGCCAGCGTCGAGAAGCTCGACTGGACGCTGGTGCGCGCCTCGCTCGATCTCGGCGCGGGGCCGATCCGCACCTTCTGGCGCATCATCCTGCCGCTGACGGCGCCGGGCATCGCCGGCGGGGCGGTGATCGTTTTCATCCCGGCGCTCGGCAACTTCATCGTGCCGACCATCCTCGGCGGCGCCAAGGTGATGATGCTCGGCAACCTCATCGAGCAGCAGTTCCTTTCCGCGCGCAACTGGCCCTTCGGCTCGGCGCTCGCCATGATGGTGATGAGCGTCATGCTGGTGCTGCTCTTCGTCTACGTGATCGTTTCAAGCCGCCGCGGCCTCGATGCCGCGACCGGACGCTGAAGAGGCCGACATGAGGATATTCGCCACCCTCGCGCGCGGCGGCCTTCTTGCCTATACCGCGCTGTTCTTCGCCTTCATCTACATTCCGCTGGCGCTGATCGCCGTCTATTCGTTCAACGCCAACCCGGTCAACATGATGACCTGGACCGGCTTCACCACCGACTGGTACGCCCAGGTCCTCGGCTACAAGACGAAGATCTCGGAGAACGCGCTCTATCTGGAATCGACCGGCCAGCTCGTGCAGGCGGTGTGGAACAGCCTGCGGATCGCCGCCTCCACCACCGCCATCGCCACCGTGCTCGGCACGGCCATGGCGATCGCCCTCTACCGCTTCGACTTCTTCGGCCGGCGCTTCTACCGCGTCGTCATGTTCATGCCGATGCTGATGCCGGATATCGTGCTCGGCATCGCGCTGCTGATCTTCTTCGTCAGCGCGGGCATCGATCTCGGCATCGGCACGATCATCATCGGCCAGTGCACCTTCCTGACCTCCTATGTCTTCATCGTCGTCACCGCCCGGCTCGCCGGCATGGACCGCACGCTGGAGCATGCCTCGGCCGATCTCGGCGCCAACGAATGGACGACCTTCCGCAAGGTGGTCTTCCCGCAGCTCCTGCCGGGCATCCTCGGCGGCGCGCTGCTCGCCTTCATCATCTCGATGGACGACCTCGTCATCACCTATTTCATCGCCGGCGTCGACGTCACGACCCTGCCGATGTTCATCTTCGCCATGCTCCGGCGCGGCATCAAGCCGGAGATCAACGCCATCGCCGTGATGATGCTGACCTT
>JBDHSZ010000243.1:0-4603 GCA_039812945.1 Shinella sp. | reverse complement strand
GATGCCCATGCAGGTCAAGCACGCGAGGCCGCAGCCATGATCGACGATCTCAAGTCGGCCGCCAAACGGCTTGTCGCAAGCGTCGAGTTCGACGTCAACGGCATTCAGGGCAAGGGCGGTCACGGCGGCCTCACCAGCGACAAATCCCTCCGCGCCGCCGGTGATCTGCGCATCATCCTCGATCGGCTGGAGAATGCGCCGGCCATCGAGGCCATGGAGACCTACTATGCCCGCCAGATTGAGTGGTCGCGCGAAACCTTCGGCCCTGCGCTGCGCACCGGCGGCGTGATCGACCACATCCGCAAGGAACTGCGCGAGATCGAAGGCGATCCGCACGACCTGTCGGAGTGGATCGACGTCGTGATCCTCGCCATGGACGGCTTCTGGCGACACGGCGGAGCTGCAACCGACCTCATGCCAGCGCTCCTCGCCAAGCAACGGAAGAACATGGCGCGCGCATGGCCCGACTGGCGGACGATGAGCGAAGACAGCGCCATCGAGCACGACCGGTCAGCCGACAGCATCGAATCAAAGCCCTCAACCACTGGAGAAACCCCATGAACATGGCAGCATCCATCACGACGCCTGCGGCAGGCATCAGCCGCGCCGGTGCAGGCGCGCCCATCCTCCTTGTGACAGGAGATGCATCGCTCGCCATCCGCGGCGGCACCACGATCACCGTCGACGGTAAGGTCTTTGCTTTCAAAGAAGACACCGCCGTCATCACAGGCGCGCTCATCGCCGGCGAAGATTACGGGATCAAGCTCAACGACGCCGGCCAGCCGTTCGCCTCGCTTCCCGGCCCCGAAAACCCGATCGATGCCGGGTGGATGGCCGGTTTCCATTACGCCCCCGGTGGGAACGCCACGGCCCGCGCAGGCGGCAACGATACGCCCGCCATCAACCCGGCATCGATCTGGGATATCGGCTTCCGTCCGTCATGCCCGGATCCGCGCGGCATGGTCTGCGTCGAAGCTGCGAACGGCCATCGCTTCTGGATCGACATCTATCTGCTCGGCGTCGATCACAAGCGCAACGGCACCAGCCGCTGCGGCGTCAAGATCGCCGACGGCGCTTCACTCGACCGCCTCAACTATCACGACTCCGTCGCGATCATGGTCGAGCACGGCAAGCGACTGCCGACCTGTGAAGAATTCCGCGCCGCTGCCTATGGCGTGACCGAACGCTCCTCCGCCTCCCGGCACCCGAAGACGACTGGCCTTGACGCAGCCCGCACCAGTGCCTGCGGCCTCATGCAGGCGACCGGCAATCTCTGGGTTTGGGGCACGGACGGCGACGCCGACGACCCGCGTCCGTCCGTCCTCGGCGGCGGCTGGCTCGCCGGCTCCAGCGCCGGTTCCCGCTGCGCGCGCTTGGGCTACTGGCCCGGGTTCTCGCTCGGCGCCATCTCGGCCCGCGGCGCCTGCGACCACCTGAACGCCTGACGCGCCCGCGCGGAAGCGCGGGCCTTCCCCTCCACCAGAAAAGGACCATGACCATGACGGCAGCAGCCGCAGTCAAGCAACATGAGATCTCCATCGAGCGCGCCGATAAGGGCACGCCGATCCTCTTCACATCCGGCAAGGAGGCGATCGGCATTCGTGCCGGGACCTTGATCCGGATGGACGGTGAAACCTACGCATTCGAGACCGACACGCCGCTTTCCGTCGCCGGCACGCTTGTGCCTGGCTACGATTACGGCGTCGGCATTCACGCGGACGGCAAGCCTTTCGCTACGGTGCTGGCCCCGGCCAATCCGCTGGCGCTCGGCTATGTCGGTGGCTTCCACTTCGCGCCGAGCGGCAACGCCGAGGCGACGGCCGGCGGCGATGGCGTGCCGGCGATCAATCCCCACTCGCTCTGGGATATCGGCTTCCGGCCGTCCTGCCCGGACCCGCGGGGCATGGCGCTCGTCGGTCTTCCCGGCGGCAAGCGCTTCTGGGCGGATATCTACCTGCTCGGCGTGGACCATCTCTCCGGCACCAGCCGCTGCGGCGTGACGATCGCCGACGGCCGTGACCGGCCGGAGCGCGTAGACGGCAAGGGTAAGTTTAACAAGCTCGACTACGCCACGGCCGTCGAGATCTACGCCCATCACGGAAAGCGCCTGCTCGGCGCCGAGGAGTTCTTCGCCGCCGCATACGGGGTCAAGGAGCGCTGCTCGCGCGACGACGAGCCCGTATGCACGGGCACGCTCGATGACGGCGCAGCACGTTTCGTCAGCCGCTTCGGTCTCTTCGACGCCTCCGGCACCATGTGGCAATGGGCGACTGACGGACACCCCGACGACCCGCGTCCGTCCGTCCTCGGCGGCAGCTGGATCTACGGCTCCAACGCCGGTTCCCGCTGGCCCGGGTACTCGAGCGGCCTCCTCTCGGCCCGCGGCGCCTGCGACCACCTGAGCGCCTGACGCGCCCGCGCGAAAGCGCGGGCCTTCCTCCCGATCCGGACGATCGCCAGTCATGAAACGCGACGAACACGTGAACGCCAGGGATCTGGCGATTGTCGAGAAATACGAGGCCACCGTGAACTACCTATACCCCATCATTCAGGGCTTCCCGCGTAGCCACGGCGTGCTGCGCGACGGCATGACCGGGCAGCTGATGGACATGGTCGGCCTCCTCTATCAGGCCGCGAAGTCGAAACAGCCTTCGCGGCTCTACGCGGCGGACGCCCATCTGGCGACGCTGCGTTTCTGGTTGCGCTTCGCATCCGGTCAAAAAGTTCTTTCGCGCAAGCATCATCGGGTGGCCCTGGGCCACATCGCCGAGACCGGCGCGATGCTCGGCGCGTGGATCAGGGATGCGAAGGGCAACGGGAGGTCGGGGCAATGACGTTGCTTGGTCCGTCCATCCTCGGCGGCAGCTGGATCAACGGCTCCAACGCCGGTTCCCGCTACGCGAACTTGGACTACTGGCCCGAGAACTCGAACGACAACATCTCGGCCCGCGGCGCCTGCGACAACCCTATTTCGGCTCGGCGGCGGTCACGGCCCCGTCGGCCTCTTTCCACCGGCGCTCACGCGCCAGGGTGGTCGGCCCGTCCTTCCGGCTTCGGCGAATACATTGCAGGGTCCGGTACAGCGGGGAGTAGCGGCGCGTGCGCCGTCGAAACCCGCGACCGGCATTCCCGGGGAATGCCCATGGCGAAGAAGTATCGCAACCTCATCGAGCCCATCACTGCCGATGCCAACATGCGCGAGGCCCTGCGCCTCACCGCACGCGGCAAGCGGCTGACACCGGGCTATCTCGAATTCAAGGAATACTCGGTCCTCAACCTGCACCTGCTCGCCGACGCCATGCGCGACGGCAGCTACGTGCCAGGCGAGCCGCAGCGGTTCCGCATCTACGATCCGAAGGAACGCCTCATCTCGGCGCTGCCTTTCGAGGATCGCGTCGCGCAGCAGGCGGTCGCGGCCGTCATCGCACCGATCTTCGACGCCACCCTGTTGCCGCGCTGCTTCGCCTGCCGGCCGGGCAAGGGCACCCATGCCGCAGCGATCACGCTTCAGGCGGACATGCGCCGCCTCCATCGCGACGGCCCGCTCTATGCCCTGAAGACGGATTTCTCGCGCTACTTCTATTCGATCGAGCGCGGCACGCTCTGGAAGCTGATCGAGGCGAAGATCTCATGCCGCGCCACGCTGCGCCTGCTGGAAGCCATGCTGCCGCGCGCCGGCATCGGTCTTCCCATCGGCAACCTGACCTCGCAGATATTCGCGAACATCTATGCCGGCGTCGTCGATCGCCACCTGCAACAGGATCTCGGCGAGCGCTACTGGTATCGCTACATGGACGATATCGTCGTGCTCGGCCGCGATCCCGACCACCTGCGCAAGGTCCGCGCCTCCATCGAGACCCTGTCGCGCGATCGCCTCGGCCAGCGCTTTTCGAAGTGGGGCATCCAGTCCGTCCACCGCGGCGTCAACTTCGTCGGTTACCGCATCTGGCCGACGCATAAACTATTGCGCCGCGACAGCGTCATCCGTGCGCGGCGTAAGATTAAAGCCTATCGCGCCGCCGGCGAGCATGCGCGACTGGAGCGGTTCCTCGCCGCATGGACCGGTCACGCTCGCTGGGCCGATAGCCGCAATCTTCTCAACAATCTTGGCGTTCCGCCGGCCGTGATTGGTCGATCGGTCGCCAACGTATCGAAGGGGTGCGCCGAATGAAGCTCCCTATCACCAAGGAATGGTTCCAGGAGCGCGCAGCCGCGGAGGGCGATCATGAGATCGGCGCTGGCCGTCGCCTCACGAAAACGCTCAATCTCTCACCCGACGAAATCGCCGAGTTGGAGCGCCTCGCCTTCGAAGCACTGCCGGCGTGGGCGCGGACTGAAATCACAGCTCTCCGCTCCGAGCGAGACGAACTCCGTTTCAAGGTCTCCGCCAGCGCTCTCACCGATCGGCAGCTCGCCGAGGAGATGGCCGCTATGCAGTCCGCATTCTCCAATCGTGGCGAGCATGGCGGCTCCCCGGGCGGATGGTCCTACGAGCGCATGGGCGAAATCGCGACCGAACAGCAACGCCGTACCGCCAGCAAACCGAAGGGGTGCGCCGAATGAGCATCACCGCAGATCACATACTCGACGCGCTAGTGTCGGC
>JBDHSZ010000242.1:0-4665 GCA_039812945.1 Shinella sp. | reverse complement strand
GAGGTCATCCGCCCCGGCTACCGCGCCTTCGAGGCCTCCGCCGGCACGCTCGCCGAGGCGACCGCCGCCTTCTGCAAGGCTCCGTCCGAAGCCAGCCGCAAATCAGTGGACGAGGCCTTCCGGCAGGCGGTCGCCGACTGGGGCCGCATCGAGATCGTGCGCATCGGCCCGGTGCTCGACGACAACCGCTTCGAGCGCATCCTCTTCTATCCCGACCGCAAGGGCACCGGGCTGAAGCAGGTGCAGGCGCTGCTGCGCGAGAAGGACGAGGCCGACACCGACGCCGCCGCCATGGCCGGCAAGAGCGTCGCCGTGCAGGGTTTCGGCGCGCTCGAATTCGCGCTCTACGGCACCGGTTCCGACGCGCTGACGAGCGAGCCGGACAGCTTCCGCTGCCGCTACGCCGCCGCCGTCGCCAGCCATATCCGCATGACGGCGGGCGAGCTTGCCGCCGCCTGGGACGCGCCGGACGGCGTGCAGCGCGACTGGACGCATCCCGGCCCGCAAAACCCCGTCTTCCGCACCGGCAAGGAGGCGATCACCGCGCTTCTCGGCATTCTCGTGCACGGCGCGGAGGCGGTGCGCGACCAGCGCATCGAGACCTTCTACCGCAACGGCGGCGCGGCGCGGCCGAAATCGGCGGCGTTCTGGCGCTCGGGCAATACCTGGACCTCGATCGACGCGAATATCGAGGGGCTGAGGACATTGTTCGACAAGTCCCGCATGATCGAGCTGGTCGATCCGAACTTCCTCTCCATCGGCGGCAATATCGATTTCGTGCTGAAATCGCTGCACCGCATCGCCCCCACCATCGATCCCGACATCGAGAAGGCCGTATCCGTTCCCGAGGAACAGCAGAAGATCGCCTTCCTGCTGGTCAACACGCGCGACCTGATCGTCCGCCTCAACGGCGAATATGGCGGGGCGATCGGGCTCGGCGCCGGCTTCTCCTTCGCGGACGGCGACTGATGGCCGCCCGCCCGAGCGCGCTCCTCGACCGCCGCGCCTTCCTGCGCATGGCGGGCGCGGCCTGGGCGGCGTCCCTTGGCGCGCGCCCGGCCTTCGCGCTGTTGCGCGCCGAGGCCGTCTTCGCCTCCGGCTACATGGAGCGTGACGGCAGCTTCGGCATCGCGGTGCTGGCGGAGGACGGGACGATCATCGAGCGCACGCCGCTGCCCGCCCGCGGCCACGGCATGGCCTTCTCGCCCGCCACGAACCATCTCGTCGCCTTCGCCCGCCGCCCCGGCACCTTCGCGCTGGCGCTCGACCGCTCCGGCGCCGACGCGCCCGTGACCATCGCCGCCGCCGAGGACCGGCATTTCTTCGGGCACGGCTGTTTCTCGCCGGACGGACGCATCCTCTATGCCAGCGAGAACGCCTTCGACGCCAATCGCGGCGTCATCGGCCTCTACGATGCGCGCGACGGCTACCGCCGCATCGGCGAATTTTCCACCTTCGGCATCGGCACGCACGACCTTTCCGTCAGCGACGACGGGGCGATGCTGATCGCCGCCAATGGCGGCATCGAGACCCATCCGGATTTCGGCCGCACCAAGCTGAACCTCGACCATATGGAGCCCTCGCTCGCCCTGATCGACGCGGTGACGGGCGCGCTGATCGAACGGCACGCGCTGCCCCAGGCGCTGCGCCGGCTCTCCACCCGCCATGTCGATCTCGACGACAGGGGCCGCATCTGGTTCGCCTGCCAGTACGAGGGGCCGCGCAACGACCTGCCGCCGCTCGTCGGCCATTTCGGCAGGGGCGAGGACCTTTCCTTCCTCACCCTGCCGGAGGAGACTGCCACGGGCCTTGCCAACTATGTCGGCGCCATCGCGGTCGACCGGCGCGAGGGCCGCGTCGGCCTGACCTCGCCGAAGGGCGGGCGCTTCGTCGTGCTCGATGCGGCGACCGGCCGCGTCCTCCGGGACGAGGCGGTCGCGGACGCCGCCGGCATCGCCGCGGCGCCGCACGGCTTTGCCGTCTCCTCCTATGACGGCCGCTTCGCCGGACGCCGCGAGGACCTTGCCTGGGACCAGCATATCGTGGGCCTGACGCCGCGCCGCTGAGGCCCCTCTGGACGGCGCGCCGGGCCGCCCTACCTCCCCGGCATGAGCAACAAGCCCCTCACCTATCTCGCCTTCCTCATCATCGTTCTCGGCGGCGGCCTGCTGATCGGCGCGCAGACCATGCCCGGCGACTGGTACCAGTCGCTGGCAAAGCCGTCCTTCAACCCGCCGAACTGGGTCTTCGCGCCGGTCTGGAGCCTCCTCTACGTCCTCATCGCCGTGGTCGGCGCGCGGACATGGCTCGCCCGCCGCCGCTCCATGGCGATGCGGCTGTGGCTTGCCCAGCTCGTCTTCAATTTCGCCTGGTCGCCGATCTTCTTCGGCCTGAAGGACCCGGCCTCGGCGATGATCGTCATAATCGGCCTTTTGATCTGCGTCGCGGGCTTCATCGCCGCCGCCTGGCGGCAGGACCGGACGGCCGCGCTGCTGTTCCTGCCCTATCTCGCCTGGGTCGCCTTCGCGACGGCGCTCAATGCGGCGATCCTCATGCTGAATTGACGACGGCGCTTGCAGTGCAGCATGCGGCGTGCAAACCTCTGCCCGTAGGGTCGGCAGACACGGGCGCATCATGACAGGCTTTCCTTCGGCGAATTTCGCCGATCGCATCACGAAGAGCTTCGGCAAGCAGGCGGCCATGCGGCTGATCGGCGCGGAGCTGACCCGCATCGAGCACGGCACGGTGGAGATCGAGCTGCCCTTCGACGAGAAGCTGACCCAGCAGCACGGCTTCCTGCATGCCGGCGTCATCTCCGCCGCGCTGGACACGGCCTGCAGCTACGCCGCCTATTCCGTCATCGACGCGGACGCCGCGATCCTCACCATCGAGTTCAAGGTGAACCTCATGTCGCCGGGACGCGGCGAGCGCTTCCTGTTCCGCGGCGAGGTCACCAAGCCTGGCAGCAACATCATCGTCGCCGACGGGCGCGGCTATGCCATATCCGACGGCCCGGCCAAGCTGATCGCCTCCATGACCGGCACGATGATGGTCGCGCGCGGCCGCGAGGACATCGCCGAATGAGCCCCGGCCTCAAGACCGTCGGCGCCCGGCGCATCCTCTATGTCATGGCTGCCGACGCCGAATACGGCCCGCATCTCAAGGCCCGCATCGCGCCCTTCATGACCGGCGTCGGCCCGGTCGAGGCGGCCGTCCAGCTCACGCTGGCGCTCTGCCATCTGGAGGCGGAAGGCAATCTTCCCGACTATGTCGTCTCGCTCGGCTCGGCGGGCTCGGCGACGCTGGAGCAGACCGCCATCTACCAGGCGACATCGGTTTCCTATCGCGACATGGACGCCTCCCCGCTCGGCTTCACCCGGGGCGCGACGCCCTTCCTCGACCTGCCGGCCGAGGTTCGCCTGCCCTTCATCGTGCCCGGCATCCCCACGGCGCGGCTCTCGACCGGCGCGAACATCGTCTCCGGCGCGGCCTATGCCGGGATCGACGCCGACATGGTGGAGATGGAGACCTACGGGGCGCTGCGCGCCTGCCAGGCCTTCGGCGTGCCGCTGATCGGCCTGCGCGGCATTTCCGACGGCACGGCCGAGCTCACCCATATCGGCGGCTGGACGGAATATCTCCACGTCATCGACGAGAAGCTCGCCGCCGCCGTCGATGCGCTGGAAGCGGCCGTCACCGGCTCGAGCCTCGTCGGCAACGGCTGAAAATCCGGCTTTTCCCCGTTGCACGCCGCGCGGATATTCATTAAAGGCTCGCCATGACCCAGACAGCCCATCCCGACAGCGTCCTCATCATCGATTTCGGCAGCCAGGTGACGCAGCTCATCGGCCGGCGCGTGCGCGAAGCAGGCGTCTATTGCGAGATCATCCCCTTCCAGTCGGCCGAAGAGGCCTTCCACCGCATGCGGCCGAAGGCGATCATCTTCTCCGGCGGGCCGGCATCCGTCCTGGACCAGGGGAGCCCCCGCGCGCCGCAGGTCGTCTTCGAGTCCGGCCTGCCGATCCTCGGCATCTGCTATGGCCAGCAGACGCTCGCCACCCAGCTCGGCGGCACCGTCGAAGGCGGACATGCCCGCGAATTCGGCCGCGCCGATGTGGAAATCCTGAAGGCGAGCCCGCTCTTCGAGGGCTTCTGGGAAGTCGGCCAGAAGTATCCGGTCTGGATGAGCCACGGCGACCGCGTCACCGTCGCGCCGGAGGGCTTCGAGGTCATCGGCGTCTCGGAAAACGCGCCCTTCGCCATCTGCGTCAACGAGGAGAAGCGCTACTACACGACCATGTTCCACCCCGAGGTGGTGCACACGCCGGACGGCGCCAAGCTGCTTTCCAACTTCGTGCACAGGATCGCCGGCATCAAGGGCGACTGGTCGATGTCGGCCTATCGCGCGCGCGCCGTGGAAGCGATCCGCGAGCAGGTCGGCGACAAGCGCGTCATCTGCGCCCTTTCGGGCGGCGTCGACTCGTCCGTCGCGGCCCTGCTGATCCATGAGGCGGTCGGCGCGCAGCTCACCTGCATCCTCGTCGACCACGGCCTGATGCGCAAGAACGAGGCGGCCGACGTCGTCGCCATGTTCCGCGAGCACTACAACCTGCATCTCATCCATGTCGACGCCGTCGACCGCTTCGTCGGCGAGCTGGAAGGCGT
>JBDHSZ010000241.1:0-4707 GCA_039812945.1 Shinella sp. | reverse complement strand
TCGATGTCGCTGGGCGCTGCTTGACGCCCCTTACTGCCCTTGATGATCACTTCATTCTCCCGCTTGACAACTTGTTACTACATGTTAAACAGCAGCCGACGAGTTACACCCGAGCCCGCCTCCCTGCCTGCCCTGCCCGCGTAACGCGCGGGGGAGGCGGCGGAGAGGCAGGACGGACCGGCCCACGCCCGCCCCGTTGCCCCGGCCCGTTCCGGCCGCGGCCGGCCGGGCCGATTGGAGATTGCCATATGCCCGAGATGCCCCAGGAATTCGACTATGTGATCGTCGGCGCCGGCTCGGCGGGCTGCGTGCTGGCCAACCGGCTGAGCGCCGACCCGGCCGTCTCCGTCTGCCTGCTGGAGGCCGGGCCGAGCGACCGCAGCCTCTTCATCCGCATGCCGGCCGCCCTCACCTTCCCCATCGAGAGCGACCGCTACAACTGGAAGTTCGAGAGCGAGCCGGAGCGCGAGCTGCACGGCCGCAGCATCGGCCAGGCGCGCGGCCGGGGCCTCGGCGGCAGCTCCTCGATCAACGGCATGGTGTTCGTGCGCGGCGCAAGGCAGGATTATGACGGCTGGCGCGAGCTCGGCGTCGAGGGCTGGGACTTCGAGGACTGCCTGCCCTTCTTCCGGAAGATGGAGAGCTTCGAGGGCGGGCGCGACCCGATGCGCGGCGGCGCGGGCCCGATCACCGTCGTGCGCAGCAAGGCCGACCACCCGCTCTACCGCACCTTCCTCGCCGCCGGCCGGCAATTCGGCCTGCGCGACGCCGGCGACTACAACAGCGGCGCGCAGGACGGCGTCCACATCACCCAGGCCACCATCCGCGACGGCGTGCGCTGCAGCACCAGCCTCGCCTACCTGACGCCGGCAAGGAACCGCCCCAACCTCACCGTCATGACCGGCTGCCGCGTCGAGAGGATCTTGTTCGACGGGCGCAGCGCGACGGGCGTGACGCTGACGAGGCGCGGCGAGCGCAGCACCCTGCGCGCCGCGCGCGAGACCGTCCTGTCGGCCGGCACGGTCGGCTCGCCCCACCTGCTGATGCTCTCCGGCATCGGCGCGCGCGACGCGCTGGCCGGCCACGGCATCGCCAGCGTCGCCCACCTGCCCGGCGTCGGCGCCGACCTGCAGGACCACGTCGTCGCCCCGCTGCGCTTCACCGCGCCGCCCGGCGTCTCCATCCGCCGCCAGCTTGGCATGGCCGGCCGCCTCAAGCTCGGCATCGAATGGCTGCTGTTCAAGCGCGGCCTCGGCGCCACCAATTTCTTCGAGGTCGGCGCCTTCTTCAAGAGCGACCAGGCCCTGCCCTATTTCAACATGCAGCACGAGTTCCTGCCCTTCCTCGCCGACTTCCAGTCCGGCAAGGTCACGATCTCCGACGGCTTCCAGTATTTCGTCAGCCAGATGCGGCCCCACAGCCGCGGCAGCATCGCCCTCAAATCCGCCGATCCCGCCGCAAAGCCCGCCATCCGCTTCAACTACCTCACCGACCGGCGCGACACGCTGGAGATGGTCGACGGCATCCGCGCCACCCTCAAGATGGCCCACCAGTCCGCCTGGGACCGCCATCGCGGCCGGCCCGTCGACACGCCGGACCTCCATGCCTCAGACAGCGAGATCGAGGCCTGGCTGCGCACCGTCGCCAATACCGAGCACCACCCGACCAGCACCTGCCGCATGGGCGCCGACGACATGGCCGTCACCGACAGCGCCGGGCGCGTGCACGGGCTGGAGAGGCTGCGCATCGTCGACGGCTCCATCCTGCCGCGCGTGCCCTCGGCCAATATCAACGCCCCGATCATCATGGCCGCCGAGAAGATCGCCGCCACCATGACGCGGCCATGAGGACGGGGACACGCTCCGCGAGAGCGAACTTGCCGCTTGTCTCGACATGTTAGAGACTAGGGCGCAACGACCCTCTCGACGGAAGGAAAGACCATGACCGAGACCTGGCTGAAGAAGAAGCCGATCCGCAAGAACGGCGCCGTGCCGATGTATGTGCAGGTGGCCGAGATCCTCGACGGCGCGGTGAAGGCGCGCGAGGGCGCGCATTTCGCGCTGCCGTCGGAAGGCGAGCTGTCGCGCGAGTTCGGGGTTTCCCGCGTCACCATCCGCCAGGCCCTCAAGCAGCTCGAGACGCGCGGCGTCATCTACAGCGAGCACGGCCGCGGCTATTTCAGCACCGCGGCCCGCATGAAGGGCGTCTCCGGCTTCCACAGCTTCACCACCGAGGTGCGAAAGCTCGGCGCCACGCCCGGCTCCGCCCTCGTCGCCTACGAGGAGGGCCGTCCCCTCTCCCCCGCCTTCCGCAGGCACCTGCAGACGAAGGGCGAGAGCGGGCCGGACTTCATCTTCCTGCGCCGCGTGCGCAGCATCGACGGCGATCCCGTCGCGCTGGAGGACGTCTATCTGCCCGCCGCCCTCTACCCCTCCGCCAGCCGCGACAGGTTCGAGGCCGGCTCGCTCTATGCCGAGATGGCCGCCTCCTGGGGCATCGTGCCCGCCTGGACCGACGCCCTGTTCGAGCCCGCCGCCGCCACCCCGGAAGAGGCCGCCCACCTCGAGATCGAGCCCGGCGCGCCCATCCTCACCGTCTGGCGCGTCACCGTCACCGACACCGACCAGGCCGTCGAATACGTCAAGTCCGTCTACAAGGGCGACGGCTTCATGCTCAACGTCAACCGATACCGCCTGTAGGAGCCGGACCGTGTCGCACCAGCACAGCGCAATCGGCATCGACATCGGCGGCGGCAGCACCAAGATCGGCCTGGTGACCGGCGACGGCCGGATCGTCGAGCGCCGCCGCCTCGTCCTCGGCAAGGCCGACGGCGCCGAGGCGATCGTCGGGCGCTATGGCGCGGCGATCCGCGACATCCTGGCCGCCCGGCCCGAGGCAAGGCCGCTCGGCATCGGCATCGGCTTTCCCGGCCGCATCCATCCGGACAACCTCTCCGGCGATCTTAGCAACATCCCCGCCCTTGACGATTTCCCGCTGGCCGCCCGCCTCGGCGGCCTCTTCGGCCTGCCGGCCCGCATGGAGAACGACGGCACCGCCGCAGGCCTCGCCGAGGCGCGCTTCGGCAAGGACCGCAACGCCCGGCGCCTTCTGCTGATCGCCGCGGGAACCGGCATCGGCGTCGCCCTCACCGTCGCGGGCAAACCCTTCGTCACCGCGGGCGGCGGCCTCGGCAATGCCGGGCAGCTCATCATCCACGGCAGCGACGGCCGGCCCTGCCGCCAGGGCTGCGTCGGCTGCCTGGAATCGCTCGCCTCGGGCGACGCCCTGAACGCCATCGCGCGGCGTCACTGCGCCGAGGTCCCGCAAGGCCCGATCGCCAGACGGGCGCGCGGCCTCGGGCGGGAGGCCGACGCCTCGGACATCGTCGCGGCGGCGCTTGAAGGCGACGATGCCGCAAGGGCGATGCTCGCCGATGCCGGCCGCTGGCTCGGCCGCGGCGCGGCGACCTGGGCGCAGATCTTCGCCCCCGACGTCATCCTGCTCGGCGGCGGGCTCAGCGCGGCCGGCGACCTGCTGCTCGCCCCCCTCGAACGCGAGGCCCGGCTCTGCGGCCTCGACCTCTATCTTGCGCCCGTGCGCTTCGCCATCGCCTCGCTCGGCAACGATGCCGGCATCGTCGGCGCCGCCGCGCAGATCCTGCCCACACCCCAAAATCCTGATCCCCAAAATCCCGATCCCAAGCCCTGATGGAGTTTCCGTGCCCCAGTCCTATCTCGACGAAATCGCCGAACAGCCGGCGGCCATCCGCAGGCTCGCACGCCTCCTTGCGCCCGGCCTTGCCGCCGAGGTCCGGGCCGTCCGCGCCGCCATCGACGGCGGGCAGGTCCGCCACATCATCCTCACCGGCATGGGCGGCTCGCTGTTCTCCGCCTACGGCACCTGGCTGCGCCTCAGCCAGGCCCTGCCCGTCCCGGTCTCGCTCTGGGACACGTCCGAGCTGATCCAGCAGGCGCCCGCGCTGCTGCGCCCCGGCGCCATGGTGATCGCCGTCTCGCAATCGGGCGAAAGCGTCGAGCTGCGCCGCATGAGCGAACTCGACGCCGGCGTCACCGTGCGCGTCGCCATCACCAACCCGCCCGACAACACCCTGGCGCGCTGGGCCTCGCTGGCGCTGGCGACGGAAGTCGGCCCCGAGCGGACCGTCTCCACCAAGACCTACACCGCCGGCCTCGTCGCCCTTTACATCCTCGAGCGCCTGCTCGTCGGCGAGGGCGAGGCGCTGGCCGGGGAGATCGCCGCCCTCGCAAACGCCGTCGAGACCACGCTCGCCGACCTGCCGGCACGGCTCGACGGGATGCTCGCCTGTCTCGGCCACGACCGGCCACTCACCTTCATCGGCCGCGGCGCAAGCCATGCCAGCGCCATGATGGCCGCGCTGGTCACCGCCGAGGCCGCCAAGGCCCCGACCCTGGCGCTCTCCGGCGGCCAGTTCCGCCACGGCCCGCTGGAACTGGTGCGCGACGGCTTCCGCAGCATGCTCTTCCTCGGCGCCCAGGCCGCCACGCGCGACCTCAACCTGAAGACCGCCGCCGACATCACCCGCCTCGGCGGCCGCTGCCTCCTCGTCGCGCCGCAAAGCGCCGCCAGGGCGCTTGACGAAAACGGCCCCGTGCTGTTCCTGCCCGACGTCCCCGAGGCGCTCCTCCCCGTCCTGGAGATCCTCCCCATCCAGCGCCTCATGGTCCC